>USCE01000113.1 GCA_900553105.1 uncultured Sutterella sp. | reverse complement strand
CGAGATAGGCTCCGGTCTCGTGGGCTCGGAGATGTGTATAAGAGACAGTTTCAACCTTGCCGCCCAATTGCTGAGCCATCGTTTGCATACCGTAGCAAATGCCCAAAATCGGCACACCGGCGTTAAAAACGGCTTGGCTGACTTGGTCATTGGATTCTTCGTAAGCGCTCATGTGAGAGCCCGACAGAACAATGCCTTTAGGCGCAAACTCGCGGATAAAGTCTTCAGAGACGTCATTGGGATGCACTTCGCAATACACGTGTGCTTCACGCACGCGGCGGGCGATCAACTGCGTCACTTGACTTCCGAAGTCCAAAATAAGAATACGATCGTGACTCATGCTCGATAGTTCCGTAAAAATGATAAAAATCAAAACTAGCTTATTTTAAACAAAAGCGCGAGAGAGTGTTATCCGCTCGCTCGCGCCTTCGTTTTTGAGAACTAACCGATTATTGTTCTTGACGGTAGTTCGGAGCTTCCTTCGTAATTCTCACATCATGCACGTGAGATTCACGCCAACCGGCAGCTGTGATTTCCACGAATTCAGCACGAGTGCGCATGTCTTCAATCGTCGGGCAACCGCAGTAACCCATCGAAGAGCGCAAACCACCGATCATTTGGTAGACGATCATCGAAAGCGGTCCCTTGTAAGGCACCATACCTTCAATGCCTTCGGGCACGAACTTGCTGATATTGCCCGAGTTGTTGTCTTGGAAGTAGCGATCGGCAGAACCCTTGGTCATGGCGCCGAGGCTGCCCATGCCACGATAGCTCTTAAAGGAGCGACCTTGATAGAGTACTACTTCACCCGGTGCTTCGTCCGTACCGGCAAACATACCACCCATCATGACAGCATGAGCACCGGCAGCGATGGCCTTGGCGATGTCGCCCGAGAAGCGAATACCACCGTCGGCGATCAAAGGCACACCCGTACCTTCAAGAGCTTGGGCCACGTTGGAGACGGCGGTGATTTGCGGAACGCCGACACCGGCCACAATACGCGTCGTACAAATCGAACCCGGACCAATACCAACCTTAACGCCGTCAGCACCGTGATCAACAAGTGCGCGAGCTGCTTCAGCCGTTGCGATATTGCCGCCGATTACTTCAAGATCCGGGAAATTCTTCTTAACCCATTGCACACGGTCCAAAACGCCTTGAGAGTGACCGTGGGCCGTATCAACAACCACCACGTCCACGCCAGCTTCACGTAACAATTCGATGCGTTCTTCGGTACCAGCTCCGACACCGACAGCAGCACCCGCCAAAAGGCGACCGTGAGAGTCTTTCGCGGCATTGGGATGTTCACCAGCCTTGATGATATCCTTGACGGTCATCAAACCGGTCAAATTGAAATCTTTATCAACAACCAAGACGCGTTCGACGCGGTGTTGATGCATGAGGTGCTTGGCGTCCTCCAAGCTTGCGCCTTCACGAACTGTCACCAAGCGTTCGGCTGGCGTCATGATTTGCGAGACTGGGATATCCATGCGGGTCTCAAAACGAAGGTCACGCGAAGTTACCATACCGAGTACACGCTTGCCATCGACAACCGGAAGGCCGGAGATATGGCGCTCACGGCTCAAACGAATCACTTCGCCCACGGTCATGCCGGGCGTCACCGTGATGGGATCGGCCACCATACCGGCTTCATGACGCTTTACACGAGCCACTTCAGCGGCTTGTTGCTTAGCGCTCATATTCTTGTGAATAAAACCGATACCACCTTCTTGAGCCAACGCAATAGCCAAGCCCGATTCCGTGACGGTGTCCATAGCGGCGGAAACCATCGGAATGTTCAATTTCAATTTACGAGTGATGTGGGTCGTAAGATCGGTGTCGCGGGGGAGGATGACGGAATGTGCCGGAACGAGAAGCACGTCATCGAAGGTAAGAGCCTTCTGTTTGATACGCATGTTAACCTCAGTTCAAAAAAAAAACCGTCTAACGCTTAGGGGCGTTAAAGATTAACGCGGTATTCTACCCTATCGAGGATGAATTTTGCAATACAAAAATACGTTTGCTACTCAACTATCTAACAGATCAAAGTATGCTTTTTTTAATACAAACGGTGTTTACTGCCATTGCGACCAGCAGCCAAAGGATTGGTTGAAGCCTTTTTCTCTTCTCTTAAACGACGCGCCGTCATCGGATCTACCGTTAAAGGCGCCAAAAGCTCAACTCGATCCCCCTCTTGGAGCACATAGTTGTCCTCGACTCGGTGATTCCATACAGCGGCAACGTAATTTTCTCCCAGACTCCACCCTGCGGCCTTAATCGCATCGGCAACGGTTGCTCCGGCCTCAAGATCAACGGAAAGATCTTTGACGGCTTGACGATCGACTTTGATAACAGCAATTTGCATAGCAAGTCCCTATTTAGATAAATGGCTGAAGTCTAACGCATGCTCGCTTTCTTCTCAATGCAAGCAATTTTGCAAAAATCCGAGACAAAAGTGCACATGCAAGCAAACTAATTATGCTATCGTTTATTTATCGAATTCTTAAAAAAATAGAATAATTATGAAAAAACAAATCATCCCGACTCTGGCGCTGTGCGTTACATTGGGCACAGGACTTGTCAATGCCAAAACCATTACTGATGCGTACAATCGCACGGTTGAGGTTCCTGATAAGATCGAGCGCATTGCTTGCACGGGAAGTGGTGCGCTGCGCATCATCACTTATTTACAAGCTCAGTCCATGCTCGCTGGCATTGAAGACTCCGATAAGCGCTACGCAAACGATGCTCGACGCGATTATGCCTTTGTCAATGCTCAAGCATTCCAGTCATTAACCTCCATTGGTAAAGGCGGCGGCACGGCCTACACAGCCTACCCTGAAGCACTCATTGCCGCCAAGCCCGATGTGATCTTTACCGGTTACTCCAAAGAAGCTACTGAACAGCTAGCTCGAGAAACGGGCCTACCGGTTATCTCCATTCGCTATATTTCGGAGGGTTTTGTCGATGAGAGTTTTAATCGAGCCCTCACGATTGCCGGCAACGTTTTAAATCGCTCCGATCGCGCTCAAGAAGTCATTGATTTCATCGATAACGTCAAGAGTGATTTATCGAGCCGCACCAAAAACATCCCCAGCAATAAGAAAACATCTACATACACCGGCGCAGTCACGTTTAGTGGAGCTCACGGCTTTGCGGGTACTTACTCGCACTTCGGTCCCTTTGATGCAGTGGGGGCCAAAAATGTCGCCGATACCGAAGCAAGAACTGGCTACTATGAAGCCGATCTCGAGCAAATCCTTCAGTGGAATCCGCAGGTGATTTTCCTGGACCCAGGCAATCTCTCGCTCGTCAAACGCGACATGGAAAATCGTAAGGACGTCTTTGCGGCACTTATGGCCTTTGAAACGGGCAAGGTATACACCATGCCGTCTTTCAATAACTATTCCACGAACATCACCTATTGCCTTATGAACGGCTACTGGGCCGGAAAAGTGCTTTTCCCCGAGGCTTTTCATGATGTAGATATGAAAACCGTCTCGGCTAGCATCATGACACAGTTTCTCGGCCGCGATTTCCATGACGACATGGCTCGTCTCGGCCTTTATTATGGGAAGTTAAAGATTGAGTAACGCTACGGCCTCTACGTTAAGCTATCGCAAACACGTGGCCACATTAGTTTGGCGCCTGGTGTGGCTTGCCGCAGCACTGGTGGCGGCAATCGTGCTGTCACTATGCTCAGGAGCCACAGGCGTCACCTTTAGTGACCTCTTTGCCAGCCTATTGGGAAAAACGGATGCAGCCACCCGCACAATATTGTTTTCCATTCGTCTGCCGAGACTTGCTGCCGCCGTCGTCGTGGGTGTTGCATTAAGCCTTGCGGGTTGCGTCATGCAAAACGTGCTTCGCAATCCCCTTGCCTCTTCGTCCACACTCGGTGTGTCTCAAGGCGCTGCCTTCGGAGCGGCCTTTGCCATTGTTTTTTTTGAAGCCGGCGTATCCACGGCGGGCAATTCCGGACTCGGAATCGTCGCCACCAATCTTTACACGATTTCGCTTTGTGCATTTGCCGGCGGCCTTGCGACAACTTCGGTCATTTTGGCTTTAGCACGTGTTGCACGCGTCTCACCGGCCTCCATGATTTTAGCCGGCGTTGCCATGGGTTCGATGTTTGCCGGCGGCACCGCCCTTATTCAATACTTTGCCGATGACATCCAGGTCTCAAGCATCGTGCACTGGACGTTCGGCGACTTAGGCAAAGTCGGCTGGGAAGAAATTGCAACGATTGCCAGTGTATCGGCTCTGGGTTTTCTTTATTTTATTCGCAACTACTGGAACTACAATGCGCTCGATGCCGGCATTAACACGGCAACGAGCTTAGGTATTGCCGTCGGACGATTGATCGTGATCAGCATGACCGTCTGTGCACTTTTAGCTTCCGTTTGCGTTGCCTTTGTGGGCACGATCAGCTTCATCGGTCTGATTGCACCGCATATCGCCCGCCACTTTGTGGGCGCCAATCACCGCTTCTTGCTTCCGGCCTCGGCGTTAACGGGCGCAACCATTTTAGTGCTTGCCGAATGGTGCTCTCGAATGTTAATTTCGCCTACGGTGTTGCCGATCGGCGCACTGACGTCATTTTTAGGTGCGCCGCTTTTCTTGTACTTGATCTTTAAGGGAGGTCGCCAATTATGATCGATGTTCGAGATCTCCACTACGCCTACGGTGCAAAAGAGGTTTTAAAAGGCGTCTCCTTTAGTGCTCAAAAAGGCGAGTTTATCGCCATTCTCGGCAATAACGGTACCGGGAAATCAACGCTGATGCTTTGTTTGAACAAGATCCGAGAACCCAAGGCTGGAACCGTGACCGTTAACGAGCAAAATGTTTT
>USCE01000112.1 GCA_900553105.1 uncultured Sutterella sp. | reverse complement strand
GAGACAGCCAGCGCCCCGAATCGATTTCTTCGGCACGGTTCACAGCAAAACCAGCCAGTGTTTTTTCTCGTGTCAAATAAGTCAGGCCGTCAGCATTGTGTAGCGTTTTATCTGTTCTGAGTTCAATGCCTTGGGGGGAGACTTTGACAATTTTGCCGATTCTTTCCCCCGTATTTTTAGGCGTTTCAAAGACTGCCATGTCGTGATGGCGTTCTAGGGTGAAGTAGTCCGTGTAGCCGCGATTAAAACTTTTAGCCAAATCGGGCGTAAAGTCAATGTTGCTGGTGCCTTCACTGGTGCGGCTAAAGTCGGGGTGCTCGGCAATGAAGCGGTCTAAAAGCGCTCGGTAGTGAGCGGTGACGTTTTTCACGTAGGCGATGTCTTTTAATCGGCCTTCAATTTTGAAGCTTCTCACTCCGGCTTGAATTAAAGCGGCCAAGTTCTCACTTTGGTTATTGTCTTTGAGTGACAGAACATGGCGGTCTTTGGCTAAGAGCTCACCTTCGAGTGTAAAGACGCTGTAGGGCAGTCGGCATAATTGTGCACAAGCGCCTCGGTTGGCGCTGCGCCCCGTTGCGGCAAAGCTTGCATAACACTGACCGGAGTAACTGACACAAAGTGCCCCGTGAATAAAGTACTCAATGCGAGCGCTTTCAAGTGCTTGAGCACTGGCTCGAATCTCATCGAGATTCATTTCGCGGGCAAGCACGATCTGAGAAAATCCCAAACTTTCTAAGAAACGCGCTTTCGCTGGCGTTCGAATATCACACTGCGTGGAAGCATGAATCTCCATGTCCTTGATATCGATTGCGGCAGCAATGCCCATGTCTTGCACAATGAGCGCATCGACACCGGCTTGACGGGCTTGATTGGCGATTTCAAGCGCCTGAGGCAATTCTTGATCGCTGACAATAGTGTTTAGTGTCATGAAGACTCGAGCCCGATACAGATGCGCAAAATCACATAAACGTTTGATCTCATGCATGGCGTTGGCCGCATCTTCTCGAGCACCGAATCCCGGTCCTCCGATATAAACCGCATCGGCACCGTGCAAAATAGCCTCCATGCCCGTATCGGCATTTTTAGCCGGTGCCAGTAACTCAAGTCGCTTATCGTTTGTCACTTAGTGCCTCCACTGCGGGCCGCAGGATTAAAAGCCTCTTGATGGCCCAAGGGGCCGAATAGGGGAGCGGCAGGCTCCGGTTTGACTTCTTGAGTAGCTATGGGTTCAACCGCCTGTTGCGATGCTTTGGACTCGGTATTTTCAGAGTCCGTAGCGCGGACTTCTGCAGTCTTTTCTCTCGTTTGAGTCAATGCATTGTCTGAAACAGCATTTTGTTCAGTCACGGCATTTTTTGCTGGCGATGTCTCCGTATCCTCACTGCCGGCATTATCAGCATTGTCAGCATTGGTGGCATTCGTGACAACGGGTGGCCAGGGGGCACACTGATCAATGTGCAGTTTGTCGGCTAAAACGCTGTTACCGCGCTTTCTGGCGATGGCTTCAGGACTGATGCCTTGGTCGTTACAAAGCGTCTTATCGGCACCGGCTCGCAAAAGCACTTCCACGGTAGGGGCGGCGACAATACGAGCGGCCATATAAAGTGGCGTGACACCGCGCTCGGTACGGGCATTAACTTCGGCGCCTTTATCAATTAAAAATTGCGTCATTTCATGCTTACCGGTGCTTGCCGAGTAGTGCAGAGCTGTCCAACCGTAGTCGGCATTAATGGGAGCCCCCATATCCAGAAGCTTTTGAGCCAGGGCTTTGTCTCCTTTAATGGCTGCCAGCATCAAGGGCGTCTCGCCGCGAATGGTCGGGACCTTGACATTGATTTTGTAGCTCTTTAAAAGCACTTCATTAACTGATGTCGTTGCATCCATTCGGATAGCAAACACCAAGGGTGTGTCGCCGTTGGGAAGATAAAAATTGGGGTCGTATCCCAACTCTCGTAGCATGTAGGCCACTTTGCCGGCGTTGTCTGCGGCAATGGCCTCTTGCATTTGTTTCTCCAAAGGCTGCGTTAGAGAAATTGTGGGGGCAGCAACAGCCACGTAACTGATTGCCATCCAGGCCAGGGCGATTTGAGAAAGCGATTTGATATCGGGCATCGTGATCACAAGCGGAAAAATTTTCGGGCATTACGAGTGGTGACTTGGGCGATTTCCTCCAAGCTCAAACCTTTTAAGTTTGCTAAAAATTGTGCTACATGCGGCACATAACTCGGTTCATTTCGTTTTCCTCGAAGCGGTACGGGCGCTAAATAAGGACTGTCGGTTTCAATGAGAATGCGATCCAGAGGAACTTTTAAGGCAGCCATCTGAATTTCTGCCGCATTTTTAAACGTGACGATGCCAGAAAAAGATAAGTACCCGCCAAGATCGAGTGCTTGCTTGGCAAAGTCCCAATTGCCACAGAAGCAGTGAAGCACAAAGCCGGTTTTGTCTGCCTGTCCCTCCTTTAAAATCGCTATCGTATCCTCATCGGCTTCGCGAGTGTGAATGATCAAGGGACGTTCGCACAGATGTGCCGCTTCGACATGCGTGGCAAAGCGACTTCGCTGCCAATCCAGAGGTTCATGGCAGTAGTGATAGTCGAGGCCCGTTTCGCCCACGGCAACAAAGTCGTTCGTTAAGATCCGATCGGCAATCTCTTGGGCAGTCAAGTCAGGCAAGTCGCTATCTTGGGGACTGACGGCAAAGGCTCCGGTGATGATTTCCGGGTAGGCGTCACAAAGAGCCTTCACTTGAGCAATTTCAGTCTCTTCGGTGGCCACAACGACCGCCGCTTCCACGCGATTGCGTCGCATGCGGTCAATGAGTTCGGATTGCTCGGTGCCGAAGGCCGGCATGTGAATGTGGCAGTGGGTATCAAAAAACATCTTATCGCTGTCGGTTAGAAAAACGAAAGGGGACCGTCGGTCCCCGAAAACGCTCACCTTAATGGCGGCGTGTCATTTCATACATTGCTTCAATTTCATCGGCAAAACGTGCTGCGATTTGCCGGCGACGCAACTTCATGGTCGTTGTTAAAAGGCCGCTTTCAGGCGTCCAATGCTCGCGCAAAATCCATACATTGCGCGGTACGCCGTACTGTGGAATGTGGCGAGCAGCCATGCGAACACGCTTGACAATCTTGGCACGTAAGTCTCGGCATTGATTAACGTCGGTCGTGGCTGGATCAATGCCCACCTCTTCGCAAAGCATTTGAAAGCGCATGTCATTGACCACAACGAGTGCCGTGATGTAGGGGCGTGCTTCGCCAACCGCCATCACTTGCTCGAAGAGATGATCTTCCAAAATGGCAAATTCTAAATCCACGGGGGAGATTTTCTCACCAGTGCTCGTCACAATGATCTCTTTAATGCGTCCCTTAATGCGGACTCTACCGCCGTCGCTTAAGTCGACCTGGTCACCGGTGCGAAGCCAGCCGTCTTCGGTAAAGCTCTCAGCAGTCTCTTTGGGCAAATTCCAATAGCCGTTCATTACGGAGGGGCCGCGCACTTGCAACTCTTCATTGTCGCCGGCACGCACTTCGCAGCGGGCCAAGGGCATACCGACCGTGGCCGGGTGGTTGCCCGTGACACCGTTCATGGAAATGACGGGGCTATATTCGGTTAAACCGTAGGCTTGACGAACACTCAGACCGAGGCCACAGAAGAATTTGGCGATCATCAGATTCATGGCCGCGCCGCCGCAGATGATGTGCTTGAAAGCGCCGCCGAACATCTCGAGCACTTCACGGCTGATCGCCTCACGTTCTTCGGGGCTGATGAGTTCAAGGGCTTGAACGCCGGCAGGTTCTACGGGTAGATCGTTTGCCAGACAGAAGTCGTGCCAGCCAGCTTCTACGGCTAATTTCCATCGGTTTTGTACTTCGGGCGATTCTTTGGCTAAACGAGCTTGGATCTTGGCATAGAACTGCTCGAGGATGCGAGGCACCGTGCAAAGCCACGTCGGGTGAACATCGGAAAAGTCTTCAGCCAATTGCATCGGTCCGCGTGAAAACACGAGCGTTGCCCCGTGAGCGACACAGTTGTAGTAGGTGCAGGTGCGCTCAAAGGTGTGCGAAAGCGGCAGATAGCTCAAGAATCGGTCGTTGTCATCTAAGGGCATCTGTTTGGCAATGTCTTGCACGTTACTGAGCACAGCTCGGTGCGTGAGCATCACGCCTTTAGGCCGCCCTGTTGTGCCCGAGGTATAAACAATGGCGGCAAGATCAGTTTCAGACGGGCCTTCGGGCAATTGATCACACGCGATGTCTTCGCCGCGTTTGAGCCACTGTTGTAAACCGCAATAGGCGGTGTTGCCACTCATGCCTTCGTCTTCTTCGGTGGTAAAGACCACTTGTTCGAGCGTAGGCACTGGTGTGTCAGAATTAAAAATGGCGTTCCAACGTGCTTTTGTCGTTGTTACCAAGCAACGACAACCACTGTCACTCATGATGTAGGCTGCGGACTCGGGCGTATCGATGGCGTGCAAGGGCACCGGTATTAGCGCATTGGCAAGCACCGCTTGGTCAAACGTGAGTGCATCCAGCGAGTTGATTAAAAGCATTGCAACACGGTCTCCGCGCTTGAGCCCCATCGCCGCTAAGGCTTTTCGCCAGCGCATCACTCGTGCACCGAATTCACGCCAGCTGACGCTTGTCCAGACTTCACGATTGTAGTCGTAGTACCGATAAGCTTCTTTATCGGGTTTGGTCTCAAGCGTATGCACGAGCATTTGCGGTAGCGTCGTGAAATCGTCAATGTAGGTGTGATCAGACATGAGAAATTATTACTTTCAAAGATTCGTTAACCGAACAATTTTACAGGAAAGCTTTGCTGTCAACGTATGAGAGAAACGGCAATTTTTGCTTTGCTAATTAACCTTTTTGTGTTAATAC
>USCE01000111.1 GCA_900553105.1 uncultured Sutterella sp. | reverse complement strand
ACGAGATAGGCTCCGGTCTCGTGGGCTCGGAGATGTGTATAAGAGACAGGTCTCAAAACGTGATTAATTCGGCTCATCAGTGGTTTAAGTGCCCGATGCCCGATGAGAGGTTGCGTATCCATTTAGACGATGCTAAAGCGTTTATTGGGGATCGATCTCGATATGTAGCACCTGATTGGTTGCAAGTCGACCTTTATGACGCTCAAGCTGAGGGTCCGGTTTATGATGATGTACCGTTTTATCGGATGTGTCGTCGAGCGATGAACAAAGCTGGCAGCGTGGCCAGTTTTAATTTATTCGGTAGCAGTTTTGATGAGAGTTTTTCTTGCATTGAAGAAGCGTTTGAGGGACGGGTGCTTGTGATGCCGGAAATCGATGAAGGCAATCGCATTGTTTTGGCTTTTGCCGGCACTAAACTCAGCCTCGAGCCGCAAACACTTTTTGACAGGGCTCAACGACTTGAAGCGGCTTGGAAATTGCCTTGCAAAAAATGGGTCAAAGGAATCCGTTCTTCACATTCATTTGATGTGCTAAATGCTTTATAATCAAGCGTTTTGTGTCTTTCCGAATCGGTAAGATGTTTTTTAATTAAACGTCGTTGATTTCCAATGGCGTAATGGATAGAAATTCACCACTATGGATGCTGAGCGCATAAACCAAATTGAGGCCAAAATCTCGGACCTCACAGCTCGTTTGATCGAGCTGAGGGGGTATCTTTGACATCGACCGACAAGAACGCCGGTTAGAAGAAGTCAATCGCGAAATGGAAAATCCCGCTTTGTGGGACAATCCTGACAACGCACAAAAAATCAGTAAAGAGAAAAAACGACTCGATGATACGGTCGGAGTGTTTAAAAAGTTAACGAGTGCCGTTGCGGATGCCGGCGAACTTTTTGAACTCTCAATGGCCGAAGAAGACTACCCGAGTGTGGAAGTACTCGGCGAAGAAGTTTTTGAACTTGAAAAGTCAGTCGAAGCGCTCGAATTCAAGCGTATGTTTAACCAACCGCTTGATGCGGCCAATTGTTACTTGGAAATTCAGGCCGGTGCTGGTGGTACGGAGGCCCAAGATTGGGCGAGCATGCTTGAGCGTATGTATTTGCGTTATGGCGAACGTCGCGGTTTTATTGTGGAATTGCAGGAAGAAACCGAAGGCGATGTCGCTGGCATTAAGGGCTGCACGATTTACCTTCAAGGGGACTACGCCTACGGGACGTTACGTACCGAGACCGGTGTGCACCGTTTAGTCAGAAAAAGTCCGTTTGATGCCAATGCTCGTCGCCACACCTCTTTTGCGAGCGTGTACGTTTACCCGGAAATTGATGATTCGTTTGAAGTAGAAATTAATCCCGCTGATCTCCGAATCGACGTTTTCCGTGCTTCGGGCGCCGGCGGTCAACATATTCAAAAGACTGAATCGGCCGTGCGTATTACGCACATTCCTACTGGCGTTGTCACGGTTTGCCAAAACGACCGCAGTCAGCACCGCAATAAAGAGCAGGCCATGAATCAACTCAAGGCTAAACTCTATGAATTAGAGATGCGAAAGCGCCGTGAAGAAGCTCAACAAGTCGAAGATGCGAAGACCGATATTGCTTGGGGACATCAAATTCGTTCCTATGTGCTCGATCAGTCGCGTGTAAAGGACTTGCGTACCAATGTTGAAACCGGTAACACGCAGGCCGTGTTAGACGGTGATCTCGATCAATTTGTTGAGGCTAGCCTCAAGCAAGGCGTCTAAGGCGCAACATTTTTAAGGATAAATAAAATGGCAGAAAACACTGTTCAAGATGCCGCAATGACGGCTGAAGACGAAAATCACATTATTGCCGAACGCCGTGCAAAATTAGCGAAATGGCGCGAAACCGGTCATGCTTATCCCAATGACTTTGTGCGCAAAGACCTCTTTGGTGACATCCGCGAACGCTTTGCTCAAGCAACGGCCGAAGAATTGGAAGCCGGTGCGTATCACGTAATCGTTTCCGGTCGCATGATGCTCAAGCGCGTAATGGGTAAGGCTTCGTTTGCAACCGTGCGCGACGGATCGGGGACGATGCAATATTTCTTGACACCGTCCGAAATGGGTGAAGAAGCCTATGAGATGTTCAAGGGCTTGGATATCGGTGACATTGTCGGCGCCGAGGGTACGGTCTTTCGCACCAAGCGCGGAGAATTGTCCATCCGAGTGCAAAAGTTGCGCTTGTTGAGCAAGGCCATTCGTCCTTTGGCAGAAAAATTCAAGGGGTTGGCTGACCAAGAAATCTGCTACCGCCAACGCTATCTTGATCTCATCATGAATGAAGATAGCCGTGCTCGTTTTGTTAAGCGCTCTCAAATCATCGCAGCGATCCGCAACTACATGTTGGATAACCGCTTCATGGAAGTGGAAACGCCGATGTTGCACCCGATTCCCGGTGGTGCTAACGCCAAGCCTTTCATCACGCACCACAATGCGCTCGATATGGACATGTACTTGCGTATTGCGCCGGAGCTTTACTTGAAGCGCTTGGTGGTGGGCGGTTTTGAACGCGTGTTTGAAATTAACCGTAACTTCCGCAACGAAGGTCTCTCCGTTCGTCACAATCCTGAATTCACCATGATGGAGTTCTACGCTACGTATTGGACGTATAAAGACCAAATGGACTTCACCGAAGCGCTTTTGCGCGATGTTGCTGTTAAGGTCAACGGTTCGGGCATTGTGCACTATCAAGGTCACGACATCGACTTGGGTAAGCCCTTTGATCGTTTAACGCCGCGCGAAGCGATTTTGAAGTACGCTCCGCAATATACGGCTGACCAATTGGACGATGAAGCATTCCTGCGCAATGAATTAAAGCGTTTGGGCGAACCGCAACCCGACTACGTGGGTCGCGGCGCTCTTGAAATGGCACTTTTTGAAGAAGTGGCCGAAAGTAAGCTCATTACGCCGACTTTCATCATTGATTATCCGGTTGAAATCTCGCCCTTGGCACGTGCATCGGATACTAACCCCGAAATCACGGAACGTTTTGAACTCTTTATTGCCGGTCGCGAAACCGCAAACGGCTTCTCCGAATTAAATGATCCTGAAGATCAAGCCGCTCGCTTCCGTGCCCAAGCCGATGCCAAGGCTCATGGTGATGACGAAGCAATGTATTACGATGCCGATTACATCCGCGCATTGGAATTCGGGCTTCCTCCTACTGGTGGTTGCGGTATCGGTGTCGACCGCTTTGTGATGTTGCTTACGGACGCAGCGAGCATTCGCGATGTGCTTCTCTTCCCGCACATGCGCCCTGAAGCTTAATAAAAATAAAGAAAGGAGACACCCGATGTTTTCGACAACTTTTACGATGACTGTGTACGAAGAGCTCAAAGCACATCTCAATGAAGAGGTGCCAGTTGGCTATGTGCAAGTGCGCGGCGGTAAGGAAATTTTGGGTTATGTGAAAAAAGAGTGGGCAATGGCGGTTGCCTCTCGTACGAGCGACTGGCGATTGACTGAACATTTGAGTTTGAGCGAAGAGGCCGATACTTCGGCTCCTAAGCGTGCTGCTGCAATGCTTCATGCCGCCGAAATTCTCAATATGCTCGGTTTGCTTCAAAATGCCCAACACACCGAACTCGTCGATGTTCGTGCTTCGGTGCTGGACCCTGTTTATTGCCAAGCACCGCGCAACCTTGCCCGTGCATTCGGTCTTTTGACCACTTCGGTACGCACGACCGGTTATTTGGCCGATGGTACGGTAATGTGTGCCAAACGTTTGGCGACAAAGTCTATCGGTGGCGGTCTTTGGGACAGTTTGGCTGCCGGTCTTGTCAAGGCAAGCGAAACCACTGAACAAGCCATTTATCGGGAACTCTTTGAAGAAGCCGGTTTAACGAGCAATGAAGTTACGTTAACCGAAGGCGGCCGTTTCGTGCAGCAACTCGTAGTGCCTGAAGGTATGGTCCGAGAAATTGTTTATCACTATGATGCCAAGCTCAGCGATACGGCCAATCCCGTTAATCGCGATGGACAAGTGATGGAGTTTGCGACCTTTACGCCCGATAAGGCATTAAATCTTGCCTTGGGAGGTGAGATGATGTATGCCGCTGGTATGGGATTGGTTGAAAGCGTTATGCGTCGCATGGGTCAACGTATTGAAGACAAGTGGATGCACTATCGCGGTCAATTTTTGATCTAACGAGGCATCGACTCTTCTGACATTCATGGACGGCATGGCTTCGGTCATGCCGTCTTTTTGAAAAAGGCAATAAATTGATCAGTCAAGATTTTATCCGAGGAATGAAAGCTGCCATTCCGCCTTGTTTAGGAGTGATCCCAATTGCTGTCTCTATCGGTTTACTCGGTATGCAACAGGCACAATTGAGTGCTTGGGAAACTATTTTGATGTCGGCAACGGTTATGGCCGGTGCGTCCCAATTGATGGCCATCGGCATGATTGCTGATGGAGCGGGGACGTGGGCAATCGTTTTGGCTACCTTTTTCATTAATTTCAGATTGATTGTCATGAGTAGCTCCACCATGCAGGTACTCAAAGATAAAACTACGGTGGGTGAGCGCCTATTAGCCTCACTCGGATTTTGTGATGAATCGTTTGCCGTATTCTCTTTATCAGGCAAGGGTAGCCTTCATTTTTTGTTCGGGGCTAATTTTATTTTGTGGGCCGGCTTTGTGGTTGCAACATTAGGCGGCTGTCTTTTGACTGAATTCTTGCCTCCGCTAGTGATTCAAAGTTTCTGCATAGCGTTTTATGCTGCTTTCTTGGCGCTTTTATTGCCGAGCATTAAACATAGCTGGCGACTTATTGCTTTAGTCATACTGACAGCATTGTTAAATACGCTGTTTTATCAATGGATGCCGGCGAGTTGGGCTTTGGTTGTCGCGATGTTGTTAGCGGCAGCTGTCGGTGTTTTCTTTGTTCGTGACGAAGATCTCGGTTAAGGGGAGGGAGAATGGAAAAACAAAAGTTGGTTTTGATTC
>USCE01000110.1 GCA_900553105.1 uncultured Sutterella sp. | reverse complement strand
AGATCGTGAGTAAGTGTCAGAGTTATTTGTGAATTATTGTGGATAATTTTTCAGGATTTTTTAGTTTCTGTCTTTATCCACAAATTTCTTGGTGTTATGCACATTCATATTCAGATGTTTTCCACAACGGTTTGTTTTAATACGGAAATGTTTTCAAATTTTAAAATTACCGTTGAAACGAGCGGACACAGGCTATACTGTAAAAAGTTTTAGGAAGGAGCGTAGATATGCGCGTAAAGACTTTATTAGTAGTGCTCTCGGTTGCGGCAATTGGTTCGTTTAGTCTGACGGCATGCGTGCCGCTGGTTGTCGGTGGGGCGGTTGGCACGACGGCCTTAGTGACCACTGATCGTCGTACTACTGGTGCTCAGATGGCGGACAATGTCATGGAAAGTCGTGTGCATTACGAAATTACTCAGCAGATTAAGAACAATATTCATCTTACTGTCACGAGTTACAACAGACGTATTTTACTTACCGGTGAAGTTGGTAGTGAAGCCGATAAGCAACTTGCTGGTCAAATCGCTCGTAATAGTCTTGAAGTTTTGAGTGTAGTTAACGAGCTTTGGGTTGGACCTGTCACCACACTAACACAACGAGTATCAGATTCAACTTTAGCCGGTAAGGTCCGTTCGCAAATTGTAGCAACGGCCGGGATTTCACTTAATCAAATGAAAGTCACTGTGGATCGTGATACGGTGTATTTAATGGGGTTAGTCACTGCTCAGGAAGCCGCTAAAGCTGCGAATGTAGCTTCTCGGGTTTCCGGTGTTAGAAGTGTGGTAACAGCCTTTGAAGTACTTTCGCAAGCTGAGGTCGAAGAGCGCATGAAGTTAGTAACAAGCCCGACAGCACAACAAAGTTCAGATCCTGCACTAACAACAAACAATGTAGAAACGTCCGGTACAACGACAGAGGTTCGTTTACATTGATCAATTGCTTTTCTAAGTTTTGATTACCTCTGAAGCAATTGAAGCTATAGGAGGATGTTTGAGATTGTTTACTAGTCAAATGGGCTGATGTTAATCCATCAGCCCATTTGATATTATCATCATAGCTTTAAAGGTTAAACCAACGAAGATAAGCGTGAAGCATGGCACCAGCAGTCAACGTTACAGCGAAAAGAACCTCAAGCTTGACTGTGGCAAATAACGTGCCGTTTAACGCAATTCCGTCTTTTGTTATAAGATCCTTCGGTAATTTCCACGCTATCGGTAGGGTAACCCAACTCAATAAGTAAGGGTAGCGACTTGAGTCTAGTGCAACGATGGCTAGCATTAATCCGTAGGGGACAAATAACATCAATTTATAAGCTAGAATAGAGAGCTCCTTACCTAGCACCACGGCCATTGTATAGCGTTCAATAGACTCATCGTGCTTTCGATCTCGATAATTATTAACACAAAGCACGGCAGAGGCCATCAAACCTAAAGCGCAGCCGACGATAGTCACTGTCATAGAGATGTCTGAGAGCTGTAGGTAATAAGTACCGCAAACGGCCGTCAAACCAAAGAAAATGAAAACAACAATCTCTCCGTAAGGCGTATATGCAATCGGTTTGGGTCCACCCATATAGAGGTATGCTGCTGCAATAGAGGCGACCGTTATCAATAAAAACCCCCAATGCGTGATGTAAATAAAATAACCGGTGATAGCAAGCGCAAATATGCCGGTAATCTTAATCGCAAGCTCGACCTCTTGAACAGATAAAAGATCTAAAGATGTTGCACGGGGTAATCCTTTACGATTACCTCGTTCCGCTTTACGTTTACTATAGCCGGCGTCATTTTCCATATTGGTGATGGCTTGCATCAGTATCGCTAAAAGTGCTGTTAAGATTGCAACTAATATATTGACTTTGCCAGTATCGGATAATGTCACGGCAAGAGCGGCAATGACCGGTGAAACGGCAACGCCAAACGTTTTTGGTCGAATGGCTAAAAGCCAAGCGGCCATTGAGCCAGGTTTTATGCTATCAAGATTCACGATTAGAGTACCACTTTGACCATCGGATGGTGAGTCAAAGCCATATAAATAGAGTCTAATTGTTCGCGACTCGTCGCATGGACAACAACCTGCAAAGCTCGGTAATGCCCCTGTCGGCTATCGCGAACGGTGATGGTGGTCGGATTAAATGTCGGATCAAATTCTTTGATAACTTGACCGATGATTTCAGCGAAATCATCCTGTTTAAGACCCATTACCTTGATCGGAAACTCACAAGGAAAAGTCAATAACTCTTTTTTTTGATTCTCATTCATAATACTTCTCAATTTAGTGCAAACCGAATATGGCTTTGACGCGTTGCCATTGACGGCGCCAAAAATTAGATTGTTGAACGTCATGTAACGATACCAATTGAGCTTGTGCAACCGGTTTTTCATTGAAATAAACAGTCATGTCACCGATCTTTTCATCTTTTTTTATCGGTGCAACAAGCGGATCCAATCGAGAAACCTTTACCGAAAACCCTTTAGCCCCTTTTTGCAATATTGCATCACGCGGTAACGTGACATAAACACTTTCTTTCACGCCAACTTTTACACGAGCTCCGTTGGTTAGTTCAACCGGAATGCGATCAATCGTATCATAGGCTTGATAAAGCATAAGAGTTTTATAGTTATCTGCACCCCAGTTAACCAGTTTCATAGTATCGGCAGTGTTGTGTTCAGCTGTATCAAACCCCATGGTTACCGTCAGCAGTTCTCGTGAGAAACGCGTCTCGCCTTCAAGGTAGTCGCGAGAGAAATAGACAACACTGGTCCAATTCTTCATTTGAAACTCCGAGGTGTGTAAGCCTCGGATAGCGTCTGTTCTCCATAAAAATGGATTACTGTTAGCGTGCTTAAAAAGACCGTTACTAATGTCAGGTTGGGTCCAAACATTGAGTAGTTCCGGGCAATCATTCAGTAACGCATCTGCCAAAATCAGTGTATCTCGAGCGCTGGAATATTGATTTTTATTGGCAGTACCAATAACGGAGGTATAGCGGGTATTTTTCATGCCGAGTGCAGCCGCATTTTCATTCATCATCTCGACAAAATTTTCAAGCGTACGGCCAATTCCTTCAGCCAGTGCGACAGCTGCATCGTTGGCGGCCATGATTGCCACCGCTTTTTGTAACTCTCCAACCGTAATGGGTTTATTCGGCTCAACATAAAAACGCGCTGCATTCAAAGGCGGTACACTGAGTGCATCATTGTTAACTGTAATTTTCGTGTTACGGTTGATGATATTGTTTTCGATCGCTTTTTCAGTTGTATAAAGAACCATTAGCAAAACGCTATTGCCCGGATTAACACGCTTGTCGGCATTCGACGAGGTTAAGACCGTATCCGTGAGACGGTCTACTTGAATCCAAGATTGGGCACGCATAGCAGGCGCCTTTTGTGCTGTTGCAACATTGGGCAACATGAGGCAAAGCGTGGCGTATAAAAGAATAAAAAACTGTTTTATCATTCTAGGAAACTCTGTTACGGACAGAGTGCTTTAGTGTCGCAGAGGGAGGTTTTGCAAATTTTAGAATAACCCGCGAATTTTAAAGATTTTTTTCAAGTTTTGTTACCCATTTTTCACTTATCGGACTGGGAAATTGGGTGTTGTTTGATTTTTATTGTCTATGGATATTAATGAGTTAGTCAGGCTCCTGGCCCCGATAGAGTGCAAAATTGAGATTGTTGAGCAAACAGGGTCAACCAATACGGATTTATTGAACGCTGCAAAAGCGGGCTGTATCGATCGTCCGCTTTTGCGCTATGCCAAAAAGCAAACGGCTGGTCGAGGAACTCGCGGGCGATCCTGGAGCTCTCATGATGGTTGTATAACACTTTCAGTTGCAGTGCCGATTGGGAACAGTTTGGCGGCGTATACCGGTGCAACTTTGGTCATCGGTGCACACATCGTCGAGTATTTACGTCAACTGGGTATAGATGCTCGCATCAAGTGGCCTAACGATGTTTTGCTGGGTGATGGAAAGCTAGCCGGTATTTTGGTTGAAAGCGCAAAAACTCCTGATCAAGAATGGGTGTTAGTGATTGGCATCGGTTTAAATTGGCAAACATCGCAAGTGACAAACGCTGCTTATGGTGTTTCTTTTTTAAGTCAATATACCGACTTAACAGTAAAGGCAGACAACAGAGAATTTTGGATTGCACTTTTAACAAAGGCTGTGCTGCAGGCTGTTGATGAAATCCGTTTGTGTGGACTTACCCCGACAGTGATGGTGTGGGATAAAATTTCAGCGTATACCGCCGAAATGGTAAATGTTATTCAAGAAAATGTCGCACCGTATCAAGCGAAAATCGTGGGAATTGATACTGAGGGGCGACTGTTGATCGAACGCAATGGACAGCGACAAGCGCTGATTACTGGTTCGATCAGACGACTGGTGCCTGACAATGACTGTACTGATTGACCTAGGGAATACGGCCTTAAAGTGGTCAACAACCGATAATCTCGAAAATCCTCACACTATCGTGCATGGAGGAACGCACGCTTTTGCCGAAAAACTCCTTGCTCAGATGAGCAATATTGCTGGGCAGACTGTCTACGGTTGTTCAGTTGCCTCACGAGATCTTCGATTGTCAGTGTCTCGCATTATCGGCACCGTGGGGGCCAATATTCAATGGCTCGGCGCGCAAGAGCGATTTGAAGGGGATTTTGTACTTGTGAATCGTTATAAAAATCCTTATCAATTAGGCCCTGATCGTTGGTATGCTGCGTTGGGAGCGGCGAGCTTTTTGCCGCAAAAGGCACTGTTGGTTGTTCACGTGGGTACCGCTACCACGGTAGACTGCGTGTTCCCGCAAGGCAACGAGATGGTATTTGCCGGAGGACGCATTGCACCGGGGGTTGGCTTGATGCGTGACAGTTTGGTTTCTGGAACAGCGACATTGCCTAAAGCAGATGGGGAGTATGAAGACTTCCCGACTGATACGATGACAGCAATTGTGACTGTCTCTTATACACATCTCCGAG
>USCE01000109.1 GCA_900553105.1 uncultured Sutterella sp. | reverse complement strand
CCGGTCTCGTGGGCTCGGAGATGTGTATAAGAGACAGATTGACAGCCGGAGTACCGTGGAAAGTCGACTTAATGTGAATGCCGCCGGCAACCACAAAAAGTGCGCCCACAAAAATAATGAAGGGGATATAGTCG
Organism: uncultured Sutterella sp.; assembly: GCA_900553105.1. Classification (GTDB taxonomy): domain Bacteria; phylum Pseudomonadota; class Gammaproteobacteria; order Burkholderiales; family Burkholderiaceae_F; genus Aphodousia. The sequence goes on along the minus strand of USCE01000109.1, from coordinate 4,852 downwards.
CCGATAATGGCGTGGGCCACAGCACCCGTTGCAGTCGTCGTGCCGTAGACTAAATAAAGCGGAATGGTACAGGCAGCGGCCCAAAACAGCGCCACTTTACCGTAGTGATGGTGCCAAAAGTGCGGCAAAAACAAGGGGCACAGAGCGATGCAGAGCAAAATACCCGCAAAAGGAATCGCCCACGTCAATGAAAGTTCGCTACCGTTTAAACTGGCGGCGCACGCCGTAAAGGACGCGCCCGTTAAAGCGAATGCCAGAAGCAGTTTTCTTACCATGTTAAGAACCCTTCTTGGTTTGATTTAAGTTAAAAAGTTTTTCCTATTGTACTGAAAGTCTCAGATTTCGCGAAACTTTGACTGCTTGTAAGTGCCTATTTCCTATGCTTTCATGCCGAAAACTTGTTTCAAATAGGCCAGGTAACTCAGGTCATCGCACATGCTTTTGCCTGGGGTGTCAGAAATTTTTGCCACCGGTTGTCCATTGGCTCTAACCATCTTAATGACAATATTCAAGGGAGCCGGTCCCAAGTCATTGGTCAAGTTCGTACCGACACCAAAGCCTAATTTCACGCGGCCTTTAAAGCGGCGGAAGATTTCCACCAAGCGGTCAAAGGTGAGACTGTCTGAGAAAATGAAAGTTTTTGTTCTCGGATCACAGCGATTGGCTTTGTAGTGCTCAATCATGCGCTCGCCCCAAGTAAGCGGATCGCCCGAGTCCTGGCGCACACCGTCGAAAAGCTTGCAGAAGAACATATCAAAGTCACTCAAAAACGGCTCAATACCGTAAACGTCCGTAAGCGCAATACCCAAATCGCCTCGGTATTCTTTGGCCCACATCTCAAAGGCAAAAGTTTGAGAGTCACGAAGTCTCGGGCCGAGCGCCTGGCATGCTTGAAGATACTCATGCGCCATCGTACCCATGGGAATAAGTTTGAGTTGCTTGGCGTAGTAAACATTGCTAGTACCAGCAAACTGCGCCGGAATACGCGCTTTGAGCGTCTCGAGGACTTCTTGTTGCCATTGACGCGAAAAACGCCTGCGAGTACCGAAATCCGAAATGCTGATTAAGTGATTGTCGGGCTCATTTTCAATCATACGGATTTTGGCATCCAAACGCTTTCGACCTTCCGTTTTATCAATGTCGCCAGCCGTATGCCTAAAATACGTTTCATTGACAATAGCCAAGACAGGAATTTCAAACAAAATCGTGTGAAGCCAAGGGCCTTTGATCGTAATGGCCAATTCACTACCTGTATCGGTGACCTCGATATACTTGCGCTTTAGTCGAAACAGACTTAAAAATTCGACAAAGTCGTCCTTAATGAAACGCAAAGAGCGAAGATACTCCAGCTCGTCTTCTTTAAACTGAAGCGTGCAGAGGTGATCGATCTCTTTTTCAATATCAGCCTTAAAAGGTCTCAGATCAATTCCTTCATTTCGGCACCGAAAGCGATACTCAACAGAAGCGCCAGGAAACTGATGCAAGACGCATTGCATCATGGTGAATTTATATAAATCCGTGTCTAATAACGACTCAATAATCACAATGCTATTCCTTTTCGCAAAATTCTCTAGCCATTAGTCTAGCCTTTTTTTAAACGATCTGGAGTACAATCAACGGCTCCGGACCTTTTAATACTTGTGGAGAATCGCCTTGGCTCACGTCGTTTGTGAATCTTGCATCAACTGCACCGATACGGCCTGTGTGGCCGTCTGCCCGGTCGACTGCTTCCGAGTCGGCTCTAACTTCTTGGTTATCGACCCCGATGAGTGTATCGATTGCGCCGTTTGCGTCCCTGAATGCCCAGAAGAAGCTATCTACCATGAAGATGACGTCCCGGCCGGTCAGGAAGAATTTATCGGTCTGAATGCCGAACTGTCTCAAAAATGGCCTTCCATCACGCGTCAACGTCCTCGTCCCGCCGACGCCGACAAGTGGCACGGAGTGCCCGGTAAGCGTAAATATCTCAAGACCGAGTAACAGTTCAATAGGCCCTTTAATACACAGCCTTTCGCGTTTTTTACCCGAAAGGCTGTTTTGTATTCTGCCTTTTGACGACCGTCTTGCCTACAATTAACTCATACTTGTTTTAGGAAACTCATCATGACCTACAGACGCACCACAGTGCAAGCCATTGAGCAGCACACAGACAGACTGATGTTTTTAACGATCGCCAAACCCGAAGGCTTTACTTTTAAAAGCGGTCAGTTTGTTCGATTAGCCTTACCGGTCACTGATAATCCCACCCATGACGACGACTGGCTCGGACGCGCCTACTCGCTAGCGACGACACCCGAAGAAGATGTCTTAAGCTTTTACATCGCTAAGGTTTCCAACGGTGTCCTCTCTCCCCGCCTTTTCGACTTGAACGTTGGTGACGAAATTTTCGTGGATGAAAATGCGTACGGCTTTTTGCAACCCGATCGTCTTGAGCCGCGCGGAACGTTGCTCTGTTTAGCTTCGGGCACCGGGCTTGCTTCATTCTTAAGCATCGTTAAAAATAATCCTTGGTCTCGGTTTGATAATGTCATGGTTGTTCACTGTGTGCGCACGGCCGATGAAGTCTCTCTAAAAGATCGATTTGAGAAAGCGGCTAAAGATCAGGGGCACGAAGTCAACTTCCGCTTTATCGCCGCGACGACGCGCGAAAGTGATCCGGCACGCGCAGGCGAAATCACTTGCCGCTTGCCGCAAGCCATTGAAGAAGGATTTTTTGACAAAATCGGTTTCGATTTAACGCCTGAGCGCGTGCGCGTCATGGTGTGCGGCAATCCGCCATTTGTCAAAGCCTTAACCGATTTATTTAAGGCGCGCGGCTTTAAGTCACCTCGCGGTGCAACGCTCGGCACTTTTATTAATGAAAACTTCTAATAACAATGAGCACGGAAATGGGACAATCAATCATTGAAGCCATTGATGATGTATTGCCACAGACGCAATGCCGACAATGCGGCTTTGAAGGATGCCGGGCCTATGCCTGGTCCATCGTGATGGATGGTACGCCAATTAACCGTTGCGCAACGGGTGGCGCCGCAGTCATCAAAGAGTTGGCAAGTATTACCGGGCAAGAGGAAGTGCCGCTTGATCCCGAGTATGGGCAGGAAGTGCCCCCAGCGGTCAGCTTTATCAATCCCGACCTTTGTATCGGCTGTCGCAAATGCGTAGCCTATTGTCCGACTGGTGCCATTGTCGGTGCTCCCAAGCGGCTTCATGCAGTGCTGGCCGATTGGTGCACAGGATGCGCTCTTTGCGTCATCCCTTGCCCGGTTGACTGCATTGAGATGCGTCCAGCGCCGTTTCAATGGACCCGAGAACGCGCTCATCAGGCCCGTGAGCGTTATCACGCTAAACTCGAACGCGAGAAAGACCGTGAGGCGCGTCGCAACGCACGTCTAGCCCAAGAAAGCAGTACTGAGAAGAAAAAGGCTTTATTGGCAAGCATTCTGGCTCAAGTTAAAAAGAATTCTCAAACGTTATGAATAAAGAAAAACGCGAAGCTATTATGAGGCGCTTGGCCGACGAGCGCCCTTTACCCGAAAGTGAATTGGCCTGGACAACACCTTATGAGCTTTTAGTGGCTGTCGTCTTATCGGCTCAAGCAACCGACAAAAGTGTCAATCTGGCCACGGCAAAACTTTACCCGGTCGCCAATACGCCTGAATCCATCTTGGCATTAGGTGAAGAGGGGTTGATCCCTTACATCCGCACCATAGGACTATACCGCAATAAAGCCAAAAATATCATCGCGTTAAGTCGACAGTTACTTGAACGATTTGGGGGTGTTGTGCCCCGCGATCGCGAGGCGTTGCAATCGTTACCCGGAGTCGGACGAAAAACTGCCAATGTGGTTTTAAATGTAGCTTTTGGCGACCCCACCATGCCGGTGGACACCCATGTGTTTCGGGTCAGTAATCGCACGGGCTTAGCCAAAGGCAAAACACCCGAAGAGATTGAAGAAAAGTTGTTGCGTTATCTGCCCAAAGCATATCTCAAAGACGCTCATCACTGGATTCTTTTACATGGGCGCTACTGCTGTAAGGCAACCAAACCGGATTGTGCCCATTGCCCGATTGCAGATCTTTGCGAATTTAAAGGCAAGACAAAACAAGTCGCGTAATTAGTTCCAATCGGCAGACCAGTCAACGCGCACGCATTGCGCTTCAAAATCGATTTCGAGCACATAGTCTTCGACCATCGGGATGTAAAAGGGTTGGCCGCTTTCGGGCTTTACAATCAAAAGATCCTGCGCCCCGTTGTCGGTAATACCGATAACACGCCCAAGCGTTTCATCGTCTTCATTGACAACATCAAAGTTCAATATATCATCGTCGTAGAAGTCACCGTCTTCCAACTCGGGCAAACTGTTGCGATCAACGAGTAAGCTACCTTTAAGCGCCATGGCTTCTTCACGCGTTTTCACTTCAACAAAACGCACGATGAAGTCTTTACCATGCTCTTTCATTTCCATGACAGTCAGCGCTTTCGGTGCAACGCCGGCGCGACGCGGATAAGGTAAAAACCACCAATTTTCCGTCAGCGTTAAAAGATCACCCTCGCGGGCATGCAACACCACGCGTACCCAGCCGCGTACGCCGTAGGCACCGGCCGTGCGACCGGCTTCAATCAAATGATTTTCTGTCATGCTTAAATCAAGTTCAAAAATAAGAAAAGGACAATTTCAAACCCAACTGTCAATGCGCTTTAGATACTCGCAGTCGCTTGAGCCCTTAAACGATTCCAAACGGTAGACACAATTTCCGTTTGTTTGGTGTAAACCGTTGAAAGCTTTTAGACTGTAACGCCCCGACGGGGTTGAAAATCTGTCTCTTATACACATCTGACGCTGCCGACG
>USCE01000108.1 GCA_900553105.1 uncultured Sutterella sp. | reverse complement strand
CTCGTGGAGCTTAACCATTGAATGCCTTCACGGCGCATCATGTCTTCAGCAGCTTGAATTTCTTCGCGGCAGTTTTCAATCGAGGCATAGCGACTGCCGGGGCGACGTTCGTTACGAATTTGGGACAAACGTTCAGGCGAAATCGACAAACCGAAAAGCTTTTCCCGCATACCTTGGAGTGCTTCAGGTAATTCGCCCCGTTCAAAATCTTCCGGAATAAGCGGATAGTTGGCGGCCTTGATGCCGAACTGCATAGCCAAAAAGAGGCTCGTTGGCGTTTTACCCGAGCGGCTCACCCCCACCAAAATCACATCGGCTTCGTTTAACCCCTTATTCATTTGACCGTCATCGTGCGCCAAGGTGTAGTTGATGGCTTCAATGCGGCGGTTATAACGTTCTTCGTCTTTGATGACGTGGCTTCTGCCCATGGAGTGTGCAGACTTTAATCCCGTTTCTTGCTCAATTTCTTTAATGAAACTGCGGAAGAACTCAATACGAAAGCCCTGGCACTTTTCCGTGAAAGCTTTGTGGATGTCCAAGTCAACGAAAGTGGAAAAGACGAGAGGACGCACGCCCGTTTTGATGTAGCAGTCGTTGATTTTGTTGGCTGCGGCAACAGCTTTTTCCGGCGTATCGATAAAGGGGATTCGTACCTGATCGTACTCAAGATCGGAAAATTGCGTCAGCACCGAGTGCGCGAGCGTTTCGGCCGTAATGGCGGTGGCGTCCGAGACAATAAAAACAGTACGCTTGGCAGGTTTTTTGTCAGTTTCAGTTTGACGGGTATGGAACATATCGACCTTCAAATAAGAAATTTTTACCCGAAAGGTATCGGGTTTGGCTACAATTCGCTTATTCTAACAACCGAATCCTTTTTTTGGGGGAAGAAAATGCCGCAAGGTCGTTATGTATTTCCGTTCAGCCAGTTGCGCATGACCGACGTCGATCGCGTCGGGGGCAAGAATGCCTCGCTCGGTGAATTGCTCAGCCAGCTCACAAGCGCCGGGATCCGCGTGCCCGACGGTTTCGCCACGACTGCAGAAGCGTTCCGCCTGTTTTTAACGGAAAACAATTTGGAAGAGCGTATCAATGACCGCTTGAAAGATCTCAACGTTGATGATGTGAAGGCGTTGGCTGCCGCCGGTGCCGAAATCCGTGAAATGATTGAACAGGCGCCTTTCCCTGTTGCTCTGGAAAAGGAAATCCGCGAATTCTACGATTGGTTAAAAGAAGACCAAGACGAAATCAGTGTTGCCGTGCGCTCTTCTGCAACGGCTGAAGACTTGCCCGATGCTTCTTTTGCAGGTCAACAAGAGACGTTCTTAAACGTTGTCGGTATTGATCAAGTGTTGCAGCGTGTACGTGAAGTGTTCGCTTCGCTTTATAACGATCGCGCCATCAGTTATCGCGTCCACAAGGGCTTTACGCACTCTGAAGTGGCTTTGTCGGCTGGCGTTCAACGTATGTGCCGCTCCGACAAGGGTGCCTCCGGCGTGATGTTTACGCTCGATACCGAAAGCGGTTTCGATCAAGTGGTCTTTGTGACGGCAAGCTACGGCTTGGGTGAAACCGTGGTGCAAGGCGCCGTGAACCCGGATGAATTCTATGTGCACAAACCCATGCTTGAAGCTGGCAAGTTCCCGATCATTCGCCGCAACCTCGGTAGCAAATTAATCAAGATGGAATTTGACACCGGTGCGGGCGGCCGCTCCGTTCGCACGGTCGATGTTAGCGCCGAAGATCGTCGCCATTTTGCCATCACCGACGACGATGTGATCGAATTGGCCAAGTTTGCTACGATCATTGAAAAGCATTACGGTCGTCCCATGGACATCGAATGGGGCAAAGACGGTATCGACGGCAAGATCTACATCTTGCAAGCTCGTCCGGAAACGGTCAAGAGCCGTCAAAACACCTCTGACGTTCAACAACGCTTTACGTTAAAGACAAAGGGTCGAGTATTGGTCACGGGTCGCGCAATCGGTCAAAAGATTGGTGTGGGCACCGTGCGTATTGTCTCTGACGCAAGCGAAATGGATCGTGTGAAAGCCGGTGACGTGCTCGTGACCGATATGACTGATCCGAACTGGGAACCGGTGATGAAGCGTGCGAGCGCCATCGTCACCAACCGCGGCGGTCGTACCTGCCACGCGGCCATTATTGCCCGTGAATTGGGTATTCCGGCTGTGGTCGGTTGCGGTGATGCCACCGAACGCTTGGTTGAAAACGATGAAGTGACGGTTTCCTGCGCCGAAGGCGATACCGGTAAGATCTATGAAGGTCGCCAAGAAGTGGAAATCGAAGAAGTCAAGCGCGGTGCTTTGCCCGAAATCCCTGTCAAGATCATGATGAACGTGGGTAATCCGCAATTGGCCTTTGAATTCCAATCCATCCCCAATAAGGGTGTGGGTTTGGCCCGCTTAGAATTCATCATCAACAACAATATCGGTATCCACCCGAAGGTGGTGTTGGACTACCCGAATGTGGACGGTGAATTGCGTGACGCTGTTGAACGTTTGTCGGCCGGCTACAAGAGCCCGGTGCACTTCTTCGAAAGCAAGATTGCTGAAGGTGTGGCCACGATTGCAGCAGCCTTCTGGCCCAATAAGGTCATCGTGCGTATGAGTGACTTCAAGAGCAACGAATATCGCAAGTTGATCGGTGGCGACCGTTATGAGCCCGAAGAAGAAAATCCCATGTTGGGCTTCCGCGGTGCATCGCGCTACATCGCCAATACCTTTGCCGAATGCTTCCGCATGGAATGCAACGCCATGAAGTTCGTGCGTGACGAAATGGGTTTGACGAATGTGGAATTGATGGTGCCTTTCGTTCGCACCGTTGAAGAAGCCCGTCAAACGGTTGCCATTATGGAACGCAACGGTTTGAAGCGCGGCGAAAATGGCCTTCGTTTGAACATGATGTGCGAAATTCCGTCCAATGCCTTGTTGGCCGATAAGTTCCTCGATTACTTCGACGGCTTCTCCATTGGTTCCAACGACATGACGCAATTAACACTCGGTTTGGATCGTGACTCCGGTCTCGTGGCCGCTGGCTTTGACGAACGCAACGAAGCCGTGAAGGTGATGCTCTCGATGGCAATCCGTGCCTGCCGTGCTCGTGGCAAGTACGTGGGTATTTGTGGTCAAGGACCTTCTGACCACGAAGACCTCGCTCAATGGCTTATGGATGAAGGTATTGAGTCCATTTCTCTCAATCCGGACACCGTGGTCGATACGTGGCGCCGTTTGGCTGAAAAGCACTAAAAGATCGCCTTTGAGTTTTCTTCTCAAGTAGCCTTAACAATTTCGGTCGAATTCTGTTACGAATTCGACCGATTTATTTTGTCTCTCGTACAGCATTACCTGTTCTTATTTTTAATGGTTTTTCTTATACTTAATCAGTTAATTAATAACCTTTATTTTGCATTTTAGAGGTTCACGTGCATACCGAATTTGCACTTATTTCAACGCTTGCCTGGGGGCTAGGCTTATCCTTTTTGTTCGGTTATTTAGCTAGTCGCTTAAGGGTTCCTGCCTTAGTAGGGTACCTACTGGCAGGAATCAGCATCGCGCCAACAACGCCAGGGTTTGTCGGAGATTTAAATCTTGCCAGCCAGCTCTCTGAAGTGGGGGTGATGTTGTTGATGTTCGGAGTCGGACTTCACTTCTCGCTCAAAGATTTGTTGCGTGTTAAATCGACGGCATTGCCCGGGGCCGTTATTCAAATGGCCGTCGCTACGGTACTTGGCATGGGAGTTGCTAGTACTTGGGGTTGGTCATTGGTCGAATCTTTCATTCTCGGTTTGTCGTTATCTTGTGCCTCTACCGTAGTGCTGTTAAAGGGGTTGGAAGCGAAAGGTTGGTTACAAACGGGTCGCGGTCAGTTGGCTGTCGGTTGGCTCGTCGTAGAAGATTTAGTAACGGTTCTTTTGCTCGTTTTGCTACCGACGATGGCTTCGGTTTTTTCCGGTCAGGAGGTATCTGCTCAAGCCTTGACAGTGACCGTTTTAGAGACAGCGGCCTTAATTATTGGTTTTGTAGCCTCGATGCTTTTGATCGCTAAGCGTTTATTGCCTTGGGCCTTAATGCAGACTGTCAGAACAGGGTCCTCAGAACTCTTTACACTCTGTGTGATTGCCATTGCTATCGGTGTTGCTTATGCTTCATCGGTTATTTTTAATGTTTCTTTTGCCTTAGGCGCATTTTTTGCAGGCATGATGATGCGTGAAAGTGAGTATTCACATCGTGCTGCGCTTCAAACATTGCCACTTCAAGATGCTTTTTCCGTGCTCTTTTTCTTGGGTGTGGGGATGCTTTTTGACCCAAGGATTCTCATTGAACAACCTTTACACGTTTTAGCCGTCGTGTTTGTTATCGTGTTCTGTAAGAGCATTACGGCCATGATTTGGGTGCGCTTTAAGGGGCGATCCCACCTGACGGCGTTAACGGTCGGTGTTTCCTTGTCGCAAGTGGGCGAATTCTCGTTTATTTTGGCTGGTCTCGGCACCACATTGGGACTGTTGCCTGCGGCCGGGATGAGTTTGATATTAGCTGGCGGCATCATCAGTATCGCGATTAATCCGCTGCTATTTGCCCTCATTGAACCTATTATGCAAAAGCTTTTCCCTGCTGAGGTTGGTGGAGATGAAGACGACGGTAATGAGGAAGAAACAAAAGGCACGGTTAAGCGAGACCGAGTGCTCATTGTCGGTGCAGGTGTGATCGGTCACGATTTGTTCTTCGGACTTCGTGACAGAAAGATTGAATCATTTGTGATTGAAAAAAATATTGAGCGCACGCACCAAGACGCCCATGACGAACACTTTATTTATGGGGATGCTGCAACCAAAGAAACCTATGAAAAGATTGAGCTTGAGCGCATTCGTTGGATGGTGATTACGTCCACGGAGCCTTTAACGTCTCGCAAGATTGCCGAAGTGGTTTCATCGCTGTCTCTTATACACATCTCCGAGCCCACGAGACCGGAGCCTATCT
>USCE01000107.1 GCA_900553105.1 uncultured Sutterella sp. | reverse complement strand
ACGAGATAGGCTCCGGTCTCGTGGGCTCGGAGATGTGTATAAGAGACAGCTCTACTACTGCTTGTGGATTAGCGTTATTAGCCTTGCCATCCACCGTCACCTGGATTCGTTGACATGTCTGGCAGTCTTGTAAGTCCGTGACACTAAATTGCTGATCGCCTTGCAGATCATTTAGACGAACATTGAGATTTTGAGTAATCACCTCATCAAACTGGGCGCGAGCGCCTTCTTGCAGTTCAATGTACATGCTAGTCTCGGAAGAACCTTGAGAGAGGCCGGTGACCTTTTGTTTGAAAACGTTATTTTCACCGCTTAAAAATGCCGTTCCTAAGTTAAACACCGATGCTTCGGTGGTAAATTCTTCAACCGTCAGGTTTTCTGCGATCAATTCATCAATCGTTAGATTAAGCTTGCCGGCCTGTGAAGTGTCGTTACGATTTTCAATCTTTGATCCGTCATTAAATACTGCTCGCTCAATATTGAGTGCATTATCAACACCGGTTCCTTCAGAATGTAAGAAGAGCGTCCCGCCGTCGTTGATCAATTCGTTAACGGTCATCGTCAGCGTATCACTGTCCGTCGTTTCGCGGAAATCAATTAACCCATTTGTGCCAGACTCAATGGTTACCCGATCTACGATAACGTCAGAATTAAACAATTGGATACCGGAATAATCTTGCCTTCCGTCACCTTCATTGTAAGAACCGTTTCCACCACCAAGAACTAATTCTTCAAATTCATATGTTCCGTTATATAACGGGACAAACACACGTGAAGATTTGGTTACATCCGATTTGTTAGAGTTATCCGTTCTGAGCTTCTTTACATTAAAACTATCTGCACTATGGGAGGTAAAGTTTGCAGTTACCGTCATCCAGCCCTCGACATTTAAGGTGGCAGTGGATTGCACATTGCCCATAGCAATATTCAAATTAGTTGTATTGATTGTGCCATCTTGAAAAAAGACCTGATAGACCGTAAGGTCTCCTCCAACATCTAAAACAGCCCCTTCTTGAACATATAAATTTGAGTCAGGAGCTCCTTCAGAATTTAATAAGCCCATATTTTCTTCAACCGTTAAATTCTCCAAAACATAAAGCGAAATCTCGTTGTTGGCAGTCAAACTTTTAACCGTCAGATCGGTGTCTATCGTAGGGCTATGCGTGTTTTCTCCATCAATTACATTGATTACCAGATGAACAGCATTACCGTTAAGATCGGTTAATGTGCTGCCTTCACGCATATACAGACCGTTAAAGACTGCCCTGTCTGTACCGACCTGAATATCGCCGTAATTGTTAATATAGCCATCAATCTCTCCTGATTGAATGGTCAACGTGCCGTAGTTGGCAAACGCGTATGTCTGTTTGCCCGTAATAGTCAAAGAGTCGGCCTCAATCGTCCCGTCATTTCTATTGTGTTGGGTAGTGGCAAACGTCAAATCACCCTGTATCGATAGCATTGCCTCTGGGGTAATATCTTCTACATTTCCGTTGACCCTAACGCTACCGTTCATAAAAACGCCGTCGCCTACCGTCATTGATTCAAGGTTCTGAACCGTTCCAAGGTTGTAAAAAGCTAAATAACCTCCTGAACCAGATTCACCATCGGTGTTGATGCTTAAAGAATTACCATTGCCTTCAACAGTTGCACCCGCATCCACATAGAACGAATCATTGAGATCGGCTTGATTGAGAACTGTGTCGGAAGAAAAAGAAGAATCAAGGTGGATATCTGCGGCGTATAGCGAACCTGAGAATGTACACATCACCGCAACAGCGAGCGCACGGGATTTAAACGCTATGAAGCTTTTGGGGGGGGGTAAATTTTTCAGCATAGTAGATACCTCCTCATTATGTGTGCTTTATCAATTTCAATATTGAAACCTATGCACGAGATTCGCAATAGATAATTTCACTAAGAAAATAGCTAGAAAATCTTCTCTACAACATGGCAGGAGTGATATTTTAAAGTAATAACAAGGGGAGAACCTGTATGTAATCAACAAAGCCAGAGACTCATATAGCCACTGGTTATGTGAGTTTTGTCGTTTTTGGAGCCGGCAAGTGGCAGGGATTTGAGAGAATAGCTAAACAGAGAAGAGACAATTCGGGGGCAACGAAAAGGGCCTACTCGTAAACTAGTGGATCTGAAAAACAAAACGAGTGAGAGGCCTATATGCATACTACGCTGTTTACTCTCGACCCGACCAATTACATCGGTATAAATTTGCATTCAAACAACGTTTTTGTGTGCATTATTCGCAATGCTACCGATAGCCAAGACCGTTTAAGAAAAAAGTCGTGGCGCGTTTTAAAGTCTCACTGGATTTCGAGCTCAGGGACTTTGAGCAAAGGATAACCCCTAACTGCGCCAATCAACCCCATTGGGTAACGGTGGAATCCACTTACAACTGCCATCATCTAGCCGATTTCTTTGAACAGAAAGGTTGGAATCTCAAGCTGGCTGATCCCACCACAGTGGCCAATAACAAGCTCAAAGGCAGTAACGATATCACTGATCACTGATGCCGAATACCTTGCCAATCAGTTTAGAATCTGTCAATTACGAGCCTATGACATCGTACCTAATCCAAGCTCGTGCAGAGCATAGAACAAAACTCAAGAATTTCTTTAACAATCACTGTTACACCACTTTCAAGACACCTCAATTAACAGCTTTAAGTAGGCAAGTTGTTCAAGGAAGTCTCGACGATCTGTACGTATGCGGCAATGTGGCTACGCACACAGCACTTTTTTGACTGCGAGGTGGAGCGTGTGAAGGAAGAAATTAAACGCGAGCAACTCTGCGACCGATTGGAATGCTTCCGGTATTTACCGTTGTTAAGGTCCATGAAGAGCTGCGGTTTTGTTTTAAGTTCCATCATTGCTACAGAGATCGTTGATATCAGACGTTTCCGTACTGACAAGGACTTTGTCTCGTACTGTCGTTTATCTCCGAGTCATCATTTGTCCAATGATAAAGATAAAGGCGAAGGCAATCGCAAAAATGGCAACGCCTATTTAAGTTGGGCGATGACAGAGTTGGTCAATCTCATGGTACAACACAACCCTGCGATTAAATCCAAATATGACAAGATCCTCAAAAAGAGCAAACTGCGTGCTAAAGCTATCCGAGCTATCTCAGCCAAACTGGCTCGATGCATCTGGCACATGCTGCAAAACAATCAGGAGTTCGATATCGACCGAGTTTTTAAGTGACCATCTTTCGGTGTCGGAATCCTGGGAAGGGGGATAGAATCTCAAACAGCCTTGTGAAGCCCGAGTAGGATCCGACATCAATCCATTTATTGCAGTAAGAATAGAATCCAAAAGTTCGTTATTATGTGTTCGGCCGATTCCTGACCCTTCGAAAAGATGGGGCATCGCGGAGAACACCAAAGCTTTGAACCCGATACCTGCTTAAATACTTTAGGACAGGAATCGGACCAGATGGAAGTGAATGGCTACAGTTAATGCGTTGACTGTGGTGGGGCTTAACTAGAGAACAGCTTTAACCTAGATCTGGATGTGCGCCTGTCCGAGCACTGCTTAGGATGTTAGCGAACACTTCTCGACCGAAGGCTATAAACGTTTTTAGGATTTCTTAAGGAGTAAATCCTTCGCTGTCTGTTCTATTTCTCTTGGCGCTACTATACCAAGGATATGTTTTTTCTTAATCAATCACTTGACAACTAGTGGCTAAATGTGCCCCCTCATGATAACTCATAAAACGTTCATCCGCTCTTGTTAAACCTTTCTGCATACGATTTGCTTTAGAACTATTTTGATATAATGAATCTCAACTAGACTGCTGTATTATCAGTCTAGATTCTGGAATATGCTACTTTTCCAATAAACCCCATTTTGTTGCTGAAAAGTCGATCTGGTTTCCTATGTGCTTTATATATTCTTTAGTCTATTTCCCCTATTCGGCTCAAGAATTGATGAACCTCTAATGCTGTTCGGATATTGAGCTTATGACATGCATTACCTCGATGAATTTTGACGGTATGTTCCTGAATTTGAAGCTGATCGGCAATTACTTTGTTAGATAAATTTTGGGCTACGAGTTTCAAAATCATTCGCTCACGATTAGTTAGTGACTCATATTGTCTGTGCAACATCTGTGTCTCGTATTCCTTACGTCTAGCTTGTAGATTCTCCTGTACTAAACGAGCTGCCGCTTCACGCAATCTTTCCGGTTCAACAGGTTTTTCATAAAAATCTTTTGCCCCTCGCTTTAATGTATCAACTGCTAAACCAATATTGCCATGCGCCGACAAGAAAATAATCGGCAAATCAATTTCCCGACGGTTGATTTCCTGCTGCAATTCCGGCCCGCTCATTCCTGGCATTCGTACATCCAAAATAATGCAACCAGGGTGTCTTAGATCATCTTTTTCCAAAAACTCTTCTGCCGTGGCATAGCAAGTCGTTTCCAAGCCCACCACCCTCAATGTGAAAGCTTCAGAATTTCTCACCGTTTCTTCATCATCAATGATTCGAACAATCGGACGGTAAAGATCAGGATTAACAAGAACTTTCATTTGTTTTTTTACTATTACAGTTATCAAAACTCAGTTTAACGATTAAACCGTGAGGATTAAATGCCTCAAATTGAAGCCGGGTGGTATGGCGCTCAGCGATCACTCTACAAATGGATAATCCAAGCCCAAGTCCTTCAATTTTTTCACTGTAAACCGGTCGCGATAATTGCTTCATTTTTTCGGGCTCTATAGAAGGACCATTATCACGTACAAAAAGTTCCCATTTTGTTTCTTCTTCACAGGAACGAATACCCACTTCAACATAAGCAACTTCATCTTTGAGGCTGGCTACTGCCTGCAACGCATTTCTGGTCAAATTAACGATAACAAGTTCAATTTCGAAAGGATCACAACAAACAATTGCTCGTTCGGGCAAGCGCGTAGCAAGAACCACTCCGGCCGTCTCCTCCGTTGCTCTAACGGTACGCATAACTTTTTTGACTAAAACAACAAGGTCCGTATTAACATGAA
>USCE01000106.1 GCA_900553105.1 uncultured Sutterella sp. | reverse complement strand
GGCTCGGAGATGTGTATAAGAGACAGACCGAAGGTAGAGCCCCAAAAAAAGCCGACAAGCTCCAGCTTAGATTTGTTTGCGTCAATTCCCACGCAAGATACTGTCGCAGAACCCGCCGTGATTGCTGAAGCATCGCTTAAATTGGTCGTCGATGAAAAAGCACTTTGTGCGCTAAAAGATCGTCTTTGTGAAATCAGCGAAACGGTGGCTTTTTATATTCTCAACGACCCTGTCGACGGCATGCATGCTGAACCCGCCGGTGTTGCTTTTGCGGCTACCGGTCTTAGTGCTTATGTGCCGCTTGTTGATAAGGCACAAAAAGAAATCTTTGTTCGAGTGCTTGGTGACTGGTTTGCTTCCAAATCGGCAAAGGTCAGTGCCGAGGTGAAGTTTGCCCGTCACGCATTAGCCAACATCGGTATTAATCTTTCAACACACACCGATGACGTGACGCTTCTGAGCTACGTTTACGAAGCTCATATGAAGCACACCGTCTCCAACCTTGCGCTTCGTTGGTTAAAGCGCGATGTTCCCGTTTTGGAGGATGTTACAGGCAAGGGTGTAAAAGCCATGCCCGCTAAACTGATCGGTTTAGAGACGGCCGCTCAGTTTGCAGCTACGAATGCTTGCGCCGTGGCCGATCTCTGCGTGGCGATTCGCGAAAAGGTCAATGCCGATGCTGGACTGAAGACTATTTATGAAACAGTGGAATTACCCACGCAGAATGTGCTTTTTGTCATGGAGCGCAACGGTGTGTTAATCGACAGTATGCGCTTAGGAGCCCAAAGTGATGCCCTCGGTGACAAGATTGTGCATTTGCAAGAGCATTGTCAGCACTTAGCCGGCACTTCTTTTAATGTCGCTAGTCCCAAGCAACTCTCACACGTTTTATTTGAGGTGTTGCAGCTACCCGTACCGCCAAAGACCAAAAAAACGGCAGCAGGGGGCTATAGCACCAACGAAGATGTGTTGCAGCAACTAGCGCTCGATTATCCGTTGCCCAAGGCGATTTTGGAATATCGCCGCTTAAGTAAGCTCAAGAGTACCTACACCGATAAATTACCTCTGATGGTGTTCCCGAAGACTGGGCGTGTACATACCACCTTCGGTCAGACGACAGCGGTGACCGGTCGCTTAGCTTCCAGTGACCCCAATTTACAGAACATCCCCGTGAGAACTGAAGATGGCCGACGAGTTCGCGAGGCTTTTGTTGCCGAGCACGGTAAAGTGATTGTGTCAGCGGACTACTCGCAAATTGAACTTCGTATCATGGCGCATTTGTCGGGCGACAAAGGTTTGTTGGATGCCTTTCACAAGGGATTGGATATTCACCGAGCCACTGCAGCGGAGGTGTTCGGAGTCTCAGTTGATGCGGTTACGCCGGATCAACGACGCACGGCAAAAGTCATTAACTTTGGCCTTATTTATGGAATGAGCGCTTTTGGTCTTGCTCAGAATTTAGGAATTGAGCCTACCGCGGCTAGAAACTATATTGATCGCTACTTTGCCCGCTATCCCGGTGTTAAAAACTACATGGAACGTACGCGGGAATTGGCCCATGCACAAGGTTTCGTGCAAACGGCATTCGGTCGCCGATTGTGGCTACCGGATATCGCAAGTTCTAAAGCGCTCGTTCGTGCCGCTGCTGAGCGAGCTGCGATTAATGCGCCGATGCAAGGTACCGCAGCGGATTTAATTAAAAAAGCTATGATTGCAGTTAATGACTGGATTGAGCGCGAGCATTTGAAATCGTTGCTGGTGCTTCAAGTGCACGACGAATTGGTGCTTGAAGTGCCGCTTGAGGAACTTGAGCTTGTCAAGAGCACTTTGCCGACTCTCATGCAATCGGTCGCTGACTTGACAGTGCCCTTGTTAGCTGAAGTGGGTGTTGGGGATAGTTGGGAGGCTGCGCATTGACAATTGGCCCCTTTGTCAGAAGAATTTTCTCTGAATAGCACAATAGTCGGGGACTTTTGGGGACGACACCCAGTTTTGTAGCCTTAAGAGGTTGCAGCGAGATTTACGAGGATAAAACGGAACAAATTTTTAACAGAAGCCCCGGAATACCCCGCGCGAAAGCGCGGGGATGGATAGCAGTCGGCTGAATGTTAATTCGGCCATTGATTTTTTATTAATTATTAATACACCAGCGGTGGGCAACCGATGGTCTTGATGAGATATCTTGTCAACTATTCTTTGGAAAAGCCAGAAAGCTATGCTCGTGGAAAATACTTGAGGTTGTTGGCTCTTAATGTGGTTCGTCAATATGATGATATCGTCATTGATGTGTTGTTAGCTCAAGCGGACTATTTCTCCATTAAAGAAAAGTGATCGAGGATGGCTATGCCTTGTTGGATTACCCCAACCAAGAAGAGGCAGTGTTGATAGCTCAGCTCTACGCCGATGAGTTGCTTGATGGTAAGTGCCGTTAACGGTTTGGAACGCCCTCAATCGCCAAAGTTTTAGTTAATGTCACAAGAAGTGGTCGAACAATTCAATCACGTTGTCAATTCAATCGATTACCAGCGTTTTCCCATTAACGATGAGGCAACTTGTAGAGCCTATCTTCAAATTCTCTTAATTGGTGACGTTCTCATTTCTCATGTTGAAAACCACACGGCATTAGGTCGAAGTGATTTGGAAGTCGAGGTGGGAGATCGTTATTGGTTTCTTGAACTCAAATTTGCCAGGGATACATACGAGTTGATGCTTTCTTAACGAACGCTGTTGAGCAAGTTAAATGGCGTCGCTACGGAGAGACGAGGCACGGCAAAGAATTGCTTCAGTTAACGTTGGCATTTAACACGCAAACGAGGAGCTTTGAAGGTTGGCAAATGATTAACTAGTGGACTTTCTCCACTGACAGTTTTTTATAAATTAACGCTCAGAAAACGTCTGAGAAAAGAGCGACCTTAACGGCCTCTCTGCTTGTGCTTAGTAACGATGTATTGAATGGAACTTGCGAAAGACAAGGAATTAGTTGGTGCTTGTTGCCCCGGCTTACACTAGCCAGCGTACGGCCACGCGGAGGCGGGGAAATCAGCCTAATCAGGCAGTCTTTCAATATCAGAGGAGTGGCTACGTGATTGACGCTGTTGTCAACGTAGTCGTAAATATTTTGCAAAAGAACCAGGCAGACTTGGTTCGCTCGCGAAGAGAATCTCTGAAGAGATCAGTAGCAGGAACAATCCTTGTTGAAAGACTGAAAAAGCCCGTTCTTTAATTTCTTTTGAAATTATCTTTTGTCTTGTAAAAATGCCCCGTTGGCTTGTAGCCTACCGAACGGAGCATAGTTTAATTCGCCAGGAGAGGAAGTCAATGACAAGCGCCCGGTACTTCTGGTTCAAATTGCGCCAACAGTTCACCTTTTTCGTTCCAAAGCATCAAACCTTTGTCATCTTGAGTCATAAAGCGCGTCTGGGCAATGATGGTTGTCATACGCTCTTCGAGCTTCATTGCTTCGGGCGAACACATCATGCGGGTGCTAGCCACTTTATCATCGAATTGGAAGCTCTTACCGTCAATCTTGTAGCCACCGGTGAAGCGGTTGCAACCGAGATTGCCGGCCACGCGGGACTCTGGCATGAAGGTCATTAAAGGGGGAAGGTTTTCGCAATCGGCCGCAGGCTTATCCTCGCCTGTTACCAATTGCCAAGACGTGCCTTCGAGCGCCTTAGGGGCATGCCCCGTGATTTTGCTAGCCGGACCGTCTTCTGAACAAGCCGTCAATGCCATAACACAGACTCCGGATAAAACGATGAGGGATTTTTTGATCATAATTGTGTTCGCTTCGGTAGTTAGAAAAGGTTAAGTAATGCTATCGAAAAAGTACTGTTGCGTATAGCAATTTTGCATCTTGTTTCGAATCGCGCCTGAGAGAAAAAAAGGCCAGGGGTTTTACACCCTGGCCCAACTCTCTCTCTTCTCTTGTTCCGGAGGACCAGCCTTGCTGTCTCTCACGGGATTAACTTTACAGACACTTGTTGTGGCTTGCAGAATCAAATTGTGTGTGCTCGCAACTAAATATTTCTGCTTAAAGGTTTCTTCTGTTATAGGCATCTTAAATTCCTTTGTAAATCCAAAGGATGGACAATTGCAACAGAAGAAACTTTGTTGCAGATTCTTAACGTTTTGAGGCGTTTTGCTTTCGTGTGAGCATTGTTGCGGCGATGCCAGCGACCATAATGACGACGATGCCCAATTCCGTTGTCAGAGTCAGTTTATCGTTAAAGAAAATCAGCCCCATCAATTCAGCCATGACGATGGCGGAAAACTGTAAACAAGAGCTCAACAAAACATTGCCTTGTCCAAAGGCCATTGTCAAAGAGCACTGCGCTAAAGTGGCACAAAGCGCCATACCTATTAAGTAGATGACGTTGTCGGCTTGAATGGGTGAAAGGCCACCTTCCAGCAGATAACATCCGCCTAAACCGTAGAAAGTGCCGAAAACCGTGAAGTAGAAAACAATGCGCCAAGAAGGCTCCTTAAGAGCCCCTAATTCTTTGATTTGCCAGTAGGCGATGCTACCTAAAAAGCCAGAGCTTAAAGCCAAAAGCGCGCCGAGCATTTCGCCTGAGGAAAAAGACGGTTGCAACACTAACACAACGCCGACAAAACCGAGCAAAATACAACCGAGTAGCGCCCAAGGCAGCGATTGCTTTCGCATGAGCATTAAGATGACCATGAAGGAGGCCATGAAAAGCGGGGAAGTGTAATTTAGCGTCATGGAAGTGCCGATCGGCAACATCGTAAGCGAAATAAACCAAATGCTCATGGAGACTGTGCCGATGAAGCTACGTTTGAAATGCCCGAAAAGATGCGGTGTGCGAATGGTGTAGCCGCGGGCGCGGATAAAGCTGTAGAGTAGCAAAACACCGGCGAGCGACCGGTAGAAAATCAATTCAAAGGAGCCGAAGTCCTCGGCCCCCAGTTTGACGAAAACGGCCATCAATGAAAAGAAGAATGAGGCCGAGAGCATCCAAAGCGATTTCATCTGATTTGTTCAATAAAAAATCCTCGAAATCACAATGATAACCGTTTGCACTACAAGCTTGTTGACTTTGAACATGTTTCGTGTTGCAACGTCAGCGATTTTAGAACACGTGAAGCAAACAAAATCAGCTAAAATACTCAACATTGAAAAACAATAAGAA
>USCE01000105.1 GCA_900553105.1 uncultured Sutterella sp. | reverse complement strand
CTAATGCGATGGCGCACATCACAAGACCCGAAACGCACAAGACTAAGCGTGTTTCATAACGTTTAACTAATGCATAAATAGTGACGATGACGATAACAATCGCCGCCCAAAAGGTTAAACTCATTTGTTTTCTCCTAAGTTATTGACGACCGTTGAGGCGTTGAACCAAACGGGTCAAAATATTTAAGCCAACGCCGAGACTGACCTCATCTTGAATTTCAAAGTTGGCACGGTGATGACCTTTATGGTTACAGCCGAACATGAAATAGCCGCAATCAGCGCCGCCTTCAATGGCTCGTCGCATCAAGAATGTGCAGTCTTCGGAAGCGCCGGGACTGGGCAAACTTACGAATTTGTCTCCTAAGACTTCACTCATCACTTCAGACAAAATACGCGTACCCTCTTTCGTGGTTTGAAGTGTTGTGCCCTCGCCCACCGTTTCAATATCGACTTTAACGTCATGCGTTTTTTCAATCCCTTCGCAGATGCGATAGACGTTATCGCGCATGTATTGATTGATTTCATGAGTCGCGCCGCGAGTTTCAACTTGCATCTTGGCATGTACCGGCGTGACATTGCGACCTTCGCCGGCATGCAACGTGCCAACACTAATGCGAGAGGCTCCTTGAGAGTGACGCGGGATACCTTGCATCAGCAAAGCAGCAGCGGCAGCAGCCATCAATGCACTACGACCTTTTTCAGGGTCACTGCCCGCATGAGACGGAGCACCTGTGAAGGTTATGTCGATTTTGCTTGTGGCTAAAAAGCCTGATTCAGCAATGCATCCTTCACCAAGTTTTGCATCGCCACCGATGTGGCAACAGTAAAGATAATTGACATGATCGACCCAGCCTTTTTGCATCAGGCTCTTTGCGCCACGTGTGCCTTCTTCCCCGGGTTGAAATAACAAAATAAAGCGGCCCTTGAGGCTATCTTTATGATCGGCAATCCACTGTGCAACCCCTAAGCCCGTTGCCGTGTGTGCATCGTGTCCACAGGAGTGCATGCAACCTGGAATTTCGGATGCATACCCGCCGACATTGGCTTCATGTGCTGGATCGCTACATTCTTCAACCATCACACAGTCCATGTCAAAACGTAACGCTGTCACCGGCCCTTCTCGGCCCGTATCCAAAAGACCAACGGCACCCGTATAGCCTTGGGTTTGATCAATAAAACTTTGATCAACTCCTGCCTTCAGAGCTCGAGCAATAGCCGCCTTGACTTCGGTTTCATTTCTGCCCATCACAGCCGCCGGCTCAATGGCATCAAGCCCGAATTTGACCTCGTAGCCAAGCGATTTTAACGTCGTGACAACACGATAAGTTGTTTCGAATTCACACCAGGCAGGCTCCGGACGCCGGTGAATGGCTCGGCGATGTGCAACTGCAACATCCACATACTTTTGTTCAATAGACATCAGTCAATTACCTTTGATAAATAAGAAAAACCGATGGGGATATCTGTCGCTAAAAAATTCCCCATCGGAAAAGAAAAGACTTTAGAACTTGTGCGTCATACCGGCCAAGGCACTGAACTTGTAGCGATAGCCGTCGTTTTCAACCACGTAGTCTTCGTTTTTGGTGTAGTTGCCTACTAAGTAAAGATTTGTGCGCTTGGAGATGAAGTATTCGGCACCGACACTTAATCGATGGCGTTGACCTTCACGAGTTTCATTGCCGACATCTTGTTCGCCGTCAAAGAAACCGTAAGAGCCGATTAACGTGGTGTTGCCCGTGGCCTTATAACGGAAGCCCGTGATGTAGAGCATACCGTCGACGCCATTTTCATCAGCAGTCTGGCTCGCGGAGTGATTCTTCGTCTTCCAGTAGTTAAACAAGCGCCAATCCTTAACGTATTGAGCACCTAAGTAGACTTTGATCGTGTCGGTAAGATCGTAATTAAAACCGGCGAAAGCTTCGACAGAGTCCTTACGATCGGCGTTGCTGCCTTCGTCACCCCACATAATAGTTGATGCGCCTAAAACACCGTAGAAACGACCGTTGGTGTAAGAGATCAAGCCGCTTGCAACGCGGTCGTTGAGATCTTCTTTTTCTTCTTCTTCACCGGAGCGTTGCAACGAGTACGTTGCGCCGAGTTGCCAGCCAGCAATACGCGGGGAGTAGTAAAGAATCGAGTTATCAGCACGGCTGTCGGAAGCGAAAAAGCCCGAAATCGTGAAGTCCGGTGTATAGCTCGTCAAGAACGGGTCAAGCATCGTAATACCCAAGCCAAACGGAGAGTTCGAAGAAGTCACCGTACCCATACGACCGAAAGCCAATTCACCGTAGGTTTTGCTCTTGACCGACACGATAGAACGACGGTTAAAGAGCACGCCGTCTTGCATGAATTTACCAGTATCGATCATGAAACCATTTTCAAAGTAGCCGTTGATCGAAACATCTTCATTAAGTTGTTCGTGGATATTGAAGCCAAAGCGGGAACCACCGTCGTTTAAGCCCCAATTTGTTTCGCCGTTTTTGGTGCCACCGTGGTAGTTGTCAACACCAAAGTTAAAATCGGCACGACCGTAGATTTCAAAATCTGCAGCCCAAGCCTGCGCACACATGGCCGATGCAACGGCACAAGCGATTAGAGAATTTTTTTTCATAACAAATACCTTTTTGATTAAAAATGATCAAAGGGGGAACCCTTTGTTACATTTCCATGAAATTATTCGGGAAAGTAACGAATAGTAAAAGAACAATTTAGTTAACCATTAATTGACAAAATCTCAACAAACAAGTAATTTAAATCCTCATTAATTGTGATTTACCTGTTTTATTAGGAATATCTATTGCTAAATACGCAATTAATTTTTGAATTACCGCAATATCATAGGGTAATCCCTGATCGTAAAGATCTCTTTGAGATGTGATTAAAATCAAAAGTCATAAGTCCAATACTGGTAATGCGTCTTTAGATGAGATGAATTCTCAGAAATTCAATCTTGATATGCAACAATATGAAAGTAATTTTTGACAATTTCTTTTGTTCTAAGTGAATATTTTTGTCAATTGATGTCAACAAAGTCTCAAAGTTAGGATTGTGCTAGTTATGCGCAAAGTAAAAAATCTTGAAATCTGGCGATATTTTGTTGAAGCTGTCGACGCTGGGGGCGTCAATGCGGCTGCAGAGCGTCTTGGCATTGAGCCTAGTACTGTAAGCCGTGCACTTCGCTCCTTAGAGCAAGAAATCGGATCCTCACTTTGGGTTCGCAATACTCGACCTGCCCAACTATCGAGTTTAGGCGAGCAAACTTACATTCGCGTCAAAGATCTCTTAGCCGAACACGACTCGCTCGAATCGTTTCTGTTCGAAGATAAGAATTCCATGGCCGGCGTCATTCGCATTTCCTCACAGATGGGTTTTACAGCCAAGATCATGATGGATGATGTTTGTGA
The DNA here is from genome assembly GCA_900553105.1 of uncultured Sutterella sp. Classification (GTDB taxonomy): domain Bacteria; phylum Pseudomonadota; class Gammaproteobacteria; order Burkholderiales; family Burkholderiaceae_F; genus Aphodousia. The sequence continues at coordinate 1,792 of USCE01000105.1, read as the reverse complement.
ATTTCTGCGAATATACCCTGATATCCACATTGAGGTGGTTGACCAATTCAAAAGTGTTGAATCGACTCTTTACGGTAAAGGTACCGATCGATGCGATATTGCGTTTGGCTACTCAACAGCCAACGAAATTAACGGCTTGGTAAAAATTTATACTTCAACTGTCCCCTATATTGCCTGTGCTTCTAAGTCCTACATTGAAGCCAATGGAGCTCCGAGAACGCCGGCTGACTGTTTTCACCACAGGGGTGTGCTTGTCAGTTCAGCGGTTCGCCAGTCCACGCTAAGTCTCACGAAGGATAAGGTGAGTCTTCCCTTGCGTTGGAAGTCGACTGTTGTGGTCGGCAATCCCTTTGCCGCTCGACGAGCTATTAAACTTGGGATTGGCATCATGCCCGACATGTCGCTATACCACGCCGCTCAATTCTTACAAAACGGGACTTGGGATGTTGTGATGCCAGGCTGGCAACGCCCGACAAATGATGCCTACGTTTATGCAACAGAAGAAAGTTATGCGAAAAAGCGTATTAAAACATTTATGGATTGGTTTGCTGAAAGGCGGCGTAAGCAAGACGCTGAAATGAAGGCCGCCTTCCGAGAGTTTTACTAAAACGCTCTTTAGCACTCCACAACCGTCACTGCCAAGCCGCCTTGGCTCGTTTCCTTGTACTTAGATTGCATGTCTCGGCCCGTTTGAAGCATCGTGAGAATAACGTTATCAAGCGAGACGTAATGCTCACCGTTACCCATCAGGGCCATTCGGGCAGAGTTCACCGCCTTAACTGCAGCCACAGCATTTCGTTCAATACAAGGGATCTGTACTTGGCCGGCAATCGGGTCGCAAGTCATGCCGAGATTGTGTTCCATGCCAATTTCAGCAGCATTTTCCACTTGTTTGGCCGTGCCGCCTAAGACTTGTGTCAAAGCGCCCGAGGCCATCGAGCAGGCCACTCCGACTTCACCTTGGCACCCTACCTCAGCACCGGAAATCGAGGCATTTTGCTTATACAAAATCCCGATTTGACCCGCTGTTAATAAAAAGTCACGCACGCCCTTAATGTCGGCGCCTTTAACAAACTTCATGTAGTAATGCAGCACGGCCGGAATTACACCGGCAGCCCCGTTTGTGGGCGCCGTCACCACACGACCGCCGCAGGCATTTTCCTCATTGGCAGCAAAGGCAAAAACATTAATCCAATCCAACACCGTCAAAGCGTCATCATGCGCACCTTCGAAGATCATGAGCTTTTGAAGCATATCTTTTGCACGACGACGCACTTTCATGGGGCCGGGCATAATACCGTCGGTTCTAAGCCCACGCGCTACGCAAGATTGCATCGCTTCCCAAAGTTTATCGAGTTGCTCATTAATGGCTTCATCAGTATGCCACCAAACACGTTCGTTAGCCCGCACGATCTCAGGAATCGACAATCCGGTTTTCTCGCACCAGCGAAGCATATCCTCCGCTGTCGCAATGGGATAAGGTTGCGGCTTTGTGTGAACGGTTTCTTTGACTTCGGTGACTTTATCAAAATTGTCGTGATCGGCCTCCACGATAAACCCGCCACCCACTGAATAGTAACGGCGTGATAAAAGTACATTACCGTCTTTATCCTGCGCAATCACGTGCATGCTGTTGGTGTGATAAATTGCAACCTTATCGGGACTTAAAACGATGTCGCGTTCGGGATCAAAAGTGATCACCTGGCCGTTAGATAACATTAGACGTTTGTCGCGTTTGATTGACTCTAGGTCTGTCTCTTATACACATCTGACGCTGCCGACGATAAGGCTC
>USCE01000104.1 GCA_900553105.1 uncultured Sutterella sp. | reverse complement strand
ATGTCGTCGGAGACAAGTTGCCCTTTGTCCATCACTTCCTTAGCGGCCATACCCAAGGGGGTGCCAGCTTTAACGGCGGCGCGCAACATATCACCCGTGGAGATTTGCGGGATACCGAATTTTTCCTTAATGAAAGCAGCTTGAGTGCCCTTGCCGGCACCCGGCGGTCCAATCAAAATTAAACGCATTGGAGTTACTCCTCAAAAATGACTGAAAACGGTAAGGCGCTAAGCGCCTTACTTAAAAACTTATTCTTCCATTGTAGCCGCTTTCTGTGGTTGTTCGGCTAGCCGAAAGACTAAAACTATTGTTCTTTAGCAAAAAGCAAACGGACAAGTTTGAGATCTTCTTCAGTATCAACGCCGGGTGGTAGGGCCGAATCCAAAACCGTCACGGCAATCTTGACTCCGAAGTAAAGCGCACGCAATTGCTCCAAACTTTCCCACTTTTCTACTGGCGCTTGCTCCCAAGTCGGGTAGCGGCGTAAAAATTTAACACGATAGGCATAAAGGCCAATGTGACGTAGAGCAACAAAACCGTCGGGCAAACTCGTACGGTCCTTTTGGAAGTGGTCACGTGGCCAAGGGATGGGTGCACGGGAAAAGGTGATGGCGTTTCCGTTGTCGTCACGAACGACTTTGACAACGTTGGGACTTAAGAATTCTTCAACATTGTCAATCGGGTGAGCGGCGGTGGCCATTTCGCACTCGGGGTGTGCGGCCAAAAGCTCAGCGACTTTTCGCACGACTTGAATCGGAATCAAGGGTTCATCACCCTGTACGTTCACAACGATATCGTCGTCCTGAAGACCGAGTTTTTCAACTGTTTCGGCTAAACGGTCTGTACCGGTGGGGTGATTCGGCGAGGTCATGAGTGCCTTGACGCCGTTGGCTTCACACGCTTTGACAATGTCTTCGTGGTCGGTAGCAACGATCACGTCAAGAGCGCCGGCTTGAGCAGCTCGTTCTGCTACACGGACGACCATCGGACGACCGGCAATGTCTTTCAGGGCTTTTTGCGGCAATCGGGTCGATTTCATGCGTGACGGAATGATGCAATAAAAGGCAGGCATATTAAGCTCCTCGGACGACACTTAGAGGTTGACGATACTTTTCTGCATCTTCGGCCGAAATTTCTCGGGCTTGCTCGGCAATCATATTGGCAATGCCGTCAACGACTTCAAACCCTAAGCGACAACGCGGACAAACCAGAAGCGGTTCATGTTCATCTTTAACCAGAGTACCTTTACAGACCGGGCAAACCAATGCTGCGGTCAAACGGGGATCAAGATCCATTTCCTATAACCTTTGCACGTAATTTATGTTCAATCATATCGACAAGATAAGGATCGATGTCGACGAGATAGTCCACCGAGTAAATACGGGTATCATTGGCCAACTCCGGATGCTGACGGCACTTAACAGCATCTTTACCCGTAATGAGGATAACTTCTTGCGGTTGATTTTTAAACGGATTGGTATCGAAGGCGAAATGATCGCCCAATTCCATGGTCTCACCTTCAATATCATGAGCGCGAAGCATGGCAAAAAAGCGTCCCGGCGCGGCAATACCAGCGGCTGCTAAAACGCTTTGACCGCTTCTGGCAATTTCTTCCAGTGTCCGGCTTCGTTTTCCGTCTAAAGAGCGTGCGGCTCCCAACACAGCTGTAACGGCAAAGCGCGGTGTGCGACTGTCAAATGTGTCCTCTGTGGCGTTAAGCACAATTGCATCAACATCATCGAGCCGAGAAGGCGGTTCGCGCAGGGGACCGGCGGGCAAAACCCAGCCGTTGCCCAATCCTCGGGCGCCGACAACGGCAAGCTCTACATCACGCGCTAAAGCGTAATGTTGCAGACCGTCATCAGAAATGATGAGGTCAATTTCAGGGTGTTTGTCCAAAAGTAAGAGCGCAGCGGCAACTCGATCTTGAGCTACAGCAACGGGTACGCCTGTTTGGCGAGCGATCAATAAGGGTTCATCACCGACGTTAGAAGCAGGGCTCTCGGGCAAGACCATCTGTGCAAGATCGTCTTTGCGACCAAAACCGCGCGAGACCACGCCGGGTGTGAAACCGCGTTTAACAAGTTCTCGCACAAGCGCGATGGTGACAGGGGTTTTACCAGTGCCGCCGACATAGATGTTGCCCACTACTACAACGGGAACGGGGAGTTTGTGGGGTTTTATTTTGGCTCGACGATTACGTGAGACGGTCAAGAAAACCAACGATAACGGCGATAAAGCCCAGGCTAAGAGCCCGCGTTTTGTCCACTGACGGTGTAACCAAGACTCAAATTCTGCTCGCATGGTTAACCTCGTTAGTGGTCTGATACGACGGTTCGTCTGAAAGACAACTGTCTGTAGGCATATGTTTTGTCAGTGCTTTTGTAGTCAATAACTAGCTAATCTTAGCAAATCTGTAGTGATTTCTCGCATTTAGAGAGCTCCCTTTCAGAAATTTCTCAAGAACCGATTCTTTGTAGGGGGAAAGTGTTGGAAAAAATGACCTCTTATTTCGACTGATCTGAGTTTTTTCAAAATTGCCGGACTTTCAAGATACCTCGTGGTGAAACCATATGTATTTGACAGTCTGGATATACTTTATGAACGGTTGCCCTTTGATTTGCCTTTTTCTCCAAAGACATTTTGCTCTCGATGGTCGTCATCTTGCCATCGGTCAGTTCAATGAAGTCTAATTCGTGAGGCCTGTTTTCAGATATGCGCCAGAAATACAGTTTGGTGAAATCGTTTCGCTGCTATGTGTTTCAATTCCTCAGCGAAGATGAAGTTCTCACATAATGCGACCGCATCGTCGCGAGAGAAGATGGCATAACAGACCGAGCGTTTAAGCGCCGATCTTGGAGCCGGCATTGAGTTCTGAGGCGTCTGAGGCGCTTGAGGGCAGCAAGCTTAAAATGGTAAGAGGAAAAAAGCGAAAACGTCCAAAGCTGATTTTGGAGCATCGAGCGAAAATCGCGTTGCGCAATCAATGGATCGTATAGTTTTTCTTTACCGGGCGCCGTCACGACGGACGGTGCTCGGTATACTGTGGTAAAAATGATCTGATCGCCACACTATGTCGCCAACATTTCAATTTACTGAAGAAGAGTCAAAAGAGCGAGTTGTCAGTGTCTCTGAGCTCAACGCGCTCGTTGCTCACTGCATCGAAACCCGCGTGCCAGCGCTTTGGGTCAGCGGTGAAGTGCGCGGCTTTACACGTGCAGCTTCCGGGCATTGGTATTTCACGTTAAAAGACCGCAATTCAGAAATTACCTGTGCTATGTTTCGTGGTGCAAACTATCGCGTTAATTTTGTCCCGAAAATTGGTGATCACTTGGAAGTCTTCGGTCGAGTCACCATTTATCAGCCCCGGGGTACTTATCAGTTGATTGCTGAGGCAATGCGTTATGCGGGGCAAGGGTCGCTTTACGAGCAATTTTTGCGACTTAAAGAAAAGTTGCAACTCGAAGGACTCTTTAATATCGAGCATAAAAAAGCCATTTCGAGAATTAACCCTTCTATTGCCGTTGTGACGAGCCTAAAGGCGGCGGCCTTAAAAGATGTTTTAACAACCTTAAAGCGTCGAGCGCCTTATGCACGGGTAACGGTTTACGCAACGCCAGTTCAAGGAGATGATGCGCCACCTCAAATTATTGAGGCGCTACGCAAAGCCGATGCAAGTAATGCTGATGTCGTGCTTTTAGTGCGAGGCGGCGGTTCGCTTCAAGACCTTTGGGCATTTAACGATGAGGAGGTTGCGCGTGCGATTTTCGCGATGGCAAAACCCGTGATTGTGGGAGTCGGGCATGAGTCTGATGTGACGATAGCCGATTGGGTGGCCGATTTCAGAGCTGCAACGCCGACGGCGGCCGCAGAACATGCTACTGAAAATGCTCGCGTGCTTTTAGCAGAATTGGACTCAGTCACTAAAAACCTCTCGCAGGCATGGCTGATGCAACTGCAAAAGCTCGCGCAGAAAGTTGACATGACCACTGGTGAACTCGTCCATCCGCTGGAGCGAATTATGCGTGAAGCTGAGCGAGTAAGAATGCAACAGCAAAGTATGACCGATATTTTTCGTCATCGCTTTGAAAAGTATCAGTCAATGTTGCAGTTGTTGCAAAAGGGATTGGTCAATCCTGTCGTCTCGCTCAATCAAGCGTTTGAGCGGCAGCAGTCCTTAGATCGTGATTTAACGGACATGATGCGGCGAAAACTGGGTCAGTTGCAGGATGCGTTAGCAACAACTGCTGACCTATTAATTGAACTGAGTCCTCAGAGCATACTGAAAAAAGGCTATAGTTATGTGACTGATACGCAAGGCCGAGTGATCAAGCGTGCCGCGGATGTGCACGAAAAGGACCTCGCGCAGATCCATTGGCTTGACGGCCGAACAGATGTTGTCGTGCACCAAGTTGTGCTCGATGAACAGTAAAAATGATAACTTAGGAGAAATGAGATGGCTTTTGAATTACCCCGTCTTTCTTATGCATTAAATGAACTTGCTCCCGTGATGAGCGAAGAAACGCTCCAATATCACTATGGTAAGCATCATCAAACCTACATCACGAATTTGAATAACATGATCCAGGGCACGCCTTTTGAAAAGATGTCCTTGGAGGAAATCGTGTTGGCTAGCGATGGCGTCAATGCTGGCATTTACAATAATGCGGCCCAAACGTGGAACCACACATTCTTCTGGATGTGCCTGACGACGAAGAGTACCGGCAAGCCCGCCGGCGGCCTTTTGGCAGAAATTGAAGAAACATGGGGGTCTTTTGAAGCCTTCCGTGAAAAGTTTTTGGCCTCTGCTGCTGCAAATTTCGGCTCGGGTTGGACTTGGCTTGTCATGACGCCTGCTAAGACGCTGGAAATCGTCAATACATCTAACGCTGGTTGCCAATTAGCTAGCGACAACACGCCTTTAATGGTGGTGGACGTGTGGGAACATGCTTATTACATTGATTATCGCAATCGTCGTCCCGACTACTTGCGCATGCTCTTTGACCGCTTAATCGACTGGGAATTTGTGGCTAAGAATTACTACAACGCTAAATAATCGACTGCCCACGACAGTCTGGGACGTTTGCTCATTGGGCAGGCGTCCTTTTTTTTACGGTTAACGGTGTTCTGGCTGTTACCTTATGATCGGCAAACCATCCTCCTCGCACCTCCAACACATAACTCACAGGCACATTGGAGCAGTGAAGTGTTTCGGTTTGCGCCTT
>USCE01000103.1 GCA_900553105.1 uncultured Sutterella sp. | reverse complement strand
GAGATAGGCTCCGGTCTCGTGGGCTCGGAGATGTGTATAAGAGACAGGCCTTTGACTGCTTTGCGCCAACCCGAATGATCATAGTCTCCGTCAATTACCTGGAGTTGCAAGGCGTTTGCATAGCGCTTGAGCTCATTTTTACGGATCAAGTACTCTGTGTCCGGATAAATATTCGGATTGAAGTAAAAAAGCGTGGGTTTGAGCTCGTTATTGAGCATCCATTCAATAATGGCGCTGGAACAGGGGGCACAACAGCAATGTAGCAATACGTCTTGCATGAAAAAAAAATCCCAATCGAATCGAGCTCATAATTGTATACTGTAGCGTTATTCGATCAAGAGAAATTCGATATGACCATCGCAGAGAATTTAAGCATTGTGCAAGAGGCCATCGGTGCGGCTAGGAAAAATTGTCCGGTGTCTTTAGTTGCTGTGAGCAAAACTTTTCCCGAAGAGGCCATTTGGGAAGCGTTTTTGTCCGGACAGCGAGTTTTTGGTGAAAACTACGTGCAAGAAGGCGTTCGCAAAATTCAGTATTTCAGAAACGTGCAGCCAAAGGCCGCGTTTGAATGGCACTTCATCGGGCCTTTGCAATCCAATAAGTCGCGTCTTGTTGCCGAGTATTTTGATTGGGTGCAAAGTATCGACCGGTTGAAAATTGCTCGTCGATTAAGTGAACAGCGCCCTGAGAGCCTGCCAGCCCTCAACGTGCTTATTGAAGTCAATATTGATGGTGAAGCGACAAAAAGCGGCGTAGCGCCCGATGAACTCTTGTCGATGGCCAAAGACGTTGCCGTATTACCGAACTTAAGACTTCGTGGATTAATGTGCATCCCCAGTGCACAGGCCGATGAGGCACAAAACCGAATGGCGTTTTCTCGAATGAAATCTCTTTTCGATCAATGCCGAGATGAGGGATTGGAATTCGATACGCTCTCCATGGGCATGAGTGCAGATTTTACGGTGGCGATTGAACAAGGTGCCACAATGGTGCGCGTGGGCTCGGCGATTTTTGGAGCTCGAGACTATAGCTCACGTTAAAGCTTTTGAAGGAATGGTTATGAATAAACGAATCGCAATGTTGGGCGGGGGCAATATGGCCCGTGCCTTGGTTGCTGGTCTTGTATCGGCCGGCTTGAGTGGTAAAAATATTGATGTATTGGACCGCAATGCTGACAAATGTGAGGCTTTGCGTCGCGATTTCAGTGTTAATGCTTACGAGCAAGGGGCACAATGGTTAAGTGAGGCCGATGTCATCGTTTTGGCAGTCAAGCCTCAAGGGCTTTCCCAAACGATTGCCTCGTTGAAACATTTCTTTAAGCCTGGCGCACTGTTTATGTCGATCGCAGCCGGCATTCGAATTGCAGACATTGCTCGTTGGGTCGGTTCTGAGAAACTTGTCCGTGCCATGCCTAATACACCTTGTTTGATTAAAGCCGGTGTAGTGGGCCTTTTTGTGCCCTCCTCAATTGCGCAAGAAGATAAAGAGGTGGCTTTGGAAATTATGTCTGCGATGGGCGAAGTCATTGAGGTGCAGTCTGAGCAACAACTTGATGTTCTTTCAACGGTTTCGGGCTCGGGTCCTGCTTACGTATTTCGTTTCATTGAAGCGTTGGAGGCCGGTGCCGTGCGCCGCGGTTTTGATGAAAAGGCCGCCCGTCGTATGGCCATCTTGACCGTATTGGGTGCAGCAAAACTGGCCGTGCAAAGCAATGAAACGCCGGCTAAGTTGCGTGCGAATGTCACGAGTAAAGGCGGCACGACAGCCGAGGCTTTGCGAGTTATGGATGAGCATGATTTTATGGGGATGATAGATCAAGCGCTTGACGCCGCTTATGATCGCAATCAAGTGCTTGCCGATGAGTTAGGAAAGATTTAAGAGACCTCCTTTGTTTTTTTGTTTTGGAAGGCGAGGGAGTTCGAAATCAAAAAAGGCTACTTAGACAGTCGATTCTAAGTAGCCTTTTTGCTGTTGTAGTACTGGTGCTAAACAGGTGTGACGGAGCTCACGGGCGGGAAATTGAGCATCTTGCAACCGGGTAAGTCGAGGCTGGAAACCGCACTTCGGATCGCTTCAATGGCCGGCATCCGATTAAAACTCTTACGCCAGGCAATGATGACACGGCGCACAGGAGCTGGTTTTTCAAAGGGAATGACTCGCATCAGTTCATCGCTGTCTAATTCTTTAATCGCGGTTCGAGGTAAAACCGTTATTCCGAGCCCTTGAGCCACCATCTGTTGAATGGTTAGAAGCGAAGAGCCTTCGACAGTGCGCTGAATCGTTGAGACCATTCCTCGTTTGGAAGATGATTCGGGGCAGACTTCCAAAATTTGATCGCGCAAACAGTGACCTTTACCTAACAAAAGCAGGTTACCCGAGCGAACATCTTCACGGCGAATTTCAGATTTTTCTGCCCATTCATGAGATTTGGGCACTGCCACCATAAATTCTTCATCGTATAAGGGCGCTAACATTAGACCGGGCTCAGTAATGGGCAAAGCCATAATCGCAACATCAATTTCCCCCGCTCTAAGTTGCTCGAGAAGGTTTGCGGTGTAGTTTTCCGTCAAAATGAGCGGCATCGTGGGCACAGTTTTCAAAATGGTGTGCACGAGACCGGGCATCAGATATGGGCTAATCGTAAAAATTGCTCCCAAGCGCAACGGACCGCACAAGGGGTCTTGGCCTTGGATGGCAATTTCCTCAATCCGACGAACTTCTTCGAGTACTTTTTGTGCTTGCTCGACAATCATTTCGCCGATAGGTGTCAGCGAGATTTCTTGCGAGCGTCTTTCAAATAGGTGTACGCCCAACTCCTCTTCAAGTTTGCGTACAGCAACCGACAATGATGGTTGCGAAATAAAGCATGATTCAGCAGCTCGCCCGAAGTGGCGTTCGCGTGCGACCGCAATGATGTATTTAAGTTCTGTGAGCGTCATTAGGCCTCCAAAAATCCCTCTGCATGACCAAACCAACGTTTGGCGTGAAGGGCGGCTGCAGTGGGATCGGTTTGCAACCACTCTTGTGCGAAGTTTCGAGCTTGTTCGACTAATTCGGCATCAAGCTCCAAATTGGCAAAACGTAACATCGGCACGCCTGATTGACGCGCTCCGAGAAACTCTCCGGGGCCGCGAATTTCTAAATCGCGGCGGGCAATTTCAAAACCATCATTGGTTTCCCGAATGACTTTCAGTCGCTCTCGACCGGTCTCGGATAATTCTCCGTAAAGCAGAATACAGAAACTCTTTTCAGCGCCTCGGCCTACGCGGCCTCGTAATTGATGTAGTTGCGCCAGACCGAATCGCTCTGCGTGTTCAATGACCATTAATGTGGCATTGGGAACATCTACGCCTACTTCAATGACCGTTGTTGCGACCAAGACATCAAGGATGCCGTCTTGAAAGGCTTGCATGACGACTTGTTTCTCATCGGCCGGTAGCGCACCGTGCACAAGGCCGATGCGCAGATTTGGCAAACTGCGTTTGAGCTCTTCGTATGTCTGAGTTGCGGCAGTGAGATCAATTTTTTCACTTTCTTCAATCAAGGGACAAACCCAATATACCTGTCGACCCTGATGGACTTGATCGGCAACGGCCCCTAATACGTCACGCTTTCGGGATAGTGCAATAAGTTTGGTCACAATGGGTTTTCGTCCCGGGGGGAGCTCATCGATAACAGAGACGTCCAAGTCGGCCAGGTAACTCATTGCCAGTGTTCGAGGAATAGGCGTTGCTGATAGCATTAACAGATGCGGCAAGGTGTCATTTGTCCCTTGTCTCAAGGCCAAGCGCTGAGCAACCCCGAAGCGGTGTTGCTCGTCAACGATAGCCAATCCCAAGTTGGCAAATTTGACGCTTTCTTGAATTAGTGCATGGGTGCCGATGATCAGTTGGGCTTGTCCTGAGACAATGGCTTCCAAATTGGCGTTTCTTTCTTTTGTTTTTTGTTTGCTGGCAAGCCATGCTAGTTTAACTCCCAGGGGGGTGAGCCATTGGGCAATCTTTTCATAATGTTGTTCGGCCAAAATTTCCGTCGGCGCCATTAGTGTTGCCTGATAGCCTGCGTCGATGGCTAAAACTGCTGCCAGCGCGGCAATGATGGTTTTGCCGCTTCCGACATCACCCTGAAGCAAGCGGTTCATGGGCGTGGTTTTTGCCATGTCGTCGCGAATTTCGTTAAACACGCGTCGTTGTGCACTAGTCAATGAAAAAGGAAGTCGATCAAAAAAACGTTCTGTGAGGACTTCTCGCTTAGAGGTAATTGGATTGGCACGACTATTGGCTTTGAGGGTACGACTGTGACGAAGCGCAACTTGTTGGGCGACAAGTTCGTCAAACTTCAGACGTTGCCAAGCCGGAGCGGTACGTTCTGACAAATCTTCAAGACTGGCACCTACGGGAGGGTGATGAAGATAGCGAATGGCTTCAGCTAAGCCGGGTAAGTGCAATTTCGCCAATATCTCTGCTGGCATTGGGTCGGTAATTTCAACATCTAAAAGAGCCCGTGAAATGCGTTTTCGAAGCCAATTTTGGGTAATGGATTCTCCGGCAGGATAAACGGGCGTTAAGGTCGAGGGCAATTGAGTCTTGTCGACCGCCGGTTTAATCTTCGGATGAACCATCTCAAGTCCGGTGAAGCCACTTCGAACAGGTCCGTGAAGCCGAACGGTTTTATTGACTTCGAGTTGTTTGACCTGAGAGGGGAAAAAATGTAGCAAGCGCACCGATAATGTTGCAGTACCGTCAGAAACGGTCGCTTGGAGTTGCTCGCCCGAGGGGCGGCGAATGCGCTCGCAACGAATAACTTGTCCTTGACACTGCCCAGTGCTGCCGGGTTCTAGCCTGGCAATAGTTGATATGGTCGTTTCATCTTCATAGCGAAGCGGTAAATGAAGCACATAATCCCAGTCTTTTTGCAGACCGAGTCGAGCCAGACGCTCGGACAGCGGAGCGAGCTTTTCGCCTTTTTTTCTTAGTACCGGGTACGCCATAGTAAAACAGCAACGGGCAGTGGACTAATTAACTAAAGAGCAACGATTGCTTCAACCTCAACGGCAGCGCCTTTCGGTAAAGCGGCAACGGCAAAGCAGCTGCGGGCAGGGTATGGCGCTTGGCAGAAATCTTGCATAACAGCGTTAACGACAGGGAAGTCCTTCATGTCGGTCAAAAAGATTGTGATCTTCATGATGTTTTGCATCGAACCGCCGGCAGCTTCGATAATGGCCTTCAAATTGGTAAAAGCTTGTTCAGCTTGGGCTTTAAAATCTGCCGGAAGATCTCCGGTGGCAGGCACAATACCTGTCTCTTATACACATCTCCGAGCCCACGAGACCGGAGCCTATCTCG
>USCE01000102.1 GCA_900553105.1 uncultured Sutterella sp. | reverse complement strand
GGTCTCGTGGGCTCGGAGATGTGTATAAGAGACAGACTTTGCGTTTAATTTCTTGCGACCGGTGATTTCAGTGGGTGCCGGTCCCATGAAAGAAGGCTTCGAGGCGTGGGAAATTCCCCATGAAGCTTGGGAGATGCAAGCGCTTGACTCACTGGGTAAACGCATCATGCCCGGGGATGAAGCCCGTATTGTTGATGCCGTGCGCGAGCTCTTGGCCCGCCACGATGACATGGCTCAAAAAATTCAGAGCATTCGCAATAACAACGTTGTGAACTTCGGTTGTGCCGGCCCCGTGATTGCCGAGCACTTGATTCACACAGCAGACTCTTTAAAGGCGGGTAATAAATGATTGATTTTCTTTACACTCTTTTCATTGCCCCGCTTGAGTACTGGATGCATGAAGCACTCCTGTGGGGACACACACAAACGCTTAATTGGGGCTGGGCCATCATTGTGATGAGCCTTGTGGTCAATATCGTCATTTTGCCCATCTACATGAAAGCGGAAGCTTGGCAAGAAGATGAGCGCGCGCTTCGCAAGTCCTTTGAAGACAAAGAGGCCATGATTAAGGCTTCGTTTAAAGGCCAAGAGCGCTTTGCAATGATCACAACAATGCACCGACAAGCAGGATTCTCGCCGCTTTTGAGTCTGCGCTCCAGTATCGGCTTTTTCCTGCAGATTCCGTTTTTCTTTGCCGCTTATCACTTCCTGAGCCACTTTGAGCCCTTGCAAGGCGTCAGTTTCTGGTTCCTGCACGATCTCTCCAAGCCTGATGCGCTTTTTAGTTTGGGCGGTTTTGATATCAACGTCATGCCGATTTTGATGACGGTGATCAATGTGGTCAGTGCCTTGGTTTACACGAAAAACCTTGCCCGACGTGACAAGATGCAACTCTATGGGATGGCGGCACTTTTCCTAGTATTGCTCTATACGGCAGCCAGCGGCTTGGTACTCTATTGGACGTGTAACAACATCTTCTCGCTCGGTAAAAACATTGTCTATGACCTCGTAGGTCGCATTGACTTTAAGCGCTTACCGCGACTCTCACCGGAAGCTCGCTTCTTTACTGCGCAAGCCACAAGAAGTCTGACTTGGCGCGATACGTACTTACTAGGCATCTGGGCAATCGGTTCCTTCTTTGCGCTCATTTCCTCCAACCAAATGATGGCAATGAGCGATGCTCAAAAGTTCACCTTCAGCAATCTCTCAGACTACCTCTACGTCTTTTTAGCGGTTGTTTTAATTGTTGAAGCTGTAAGAGCACGCGTCTGGAAACGCCCGATGCTGTGTTTGTGGCTCACGGTCATCGTTTACTATGAGCTTTCCGTTTGGATCAAATGGTATTTCCTCGGTGAAAACCGTCACTACTTTGCGCTCACAGCCGGCCTTTTGCTCTTTGTGGCCGTATTGATGGTGATGGACCTCAAGGGCAAACTCTCGGAAGTACTATATCCGAGCGTGAAGCCGGCTTCGCTGGCAACGCCTGCGGGCGTCTGGCTTGTGGTACTTTTGGCCTTTTACCTGCCGGTTCAGGCCTATTGCACGGCACCAGAGACCTTCTCACGCATTGAAGAGGTGCTTGCGTTACTGATTCTTTATACTGCCATCGGCGCCGTGGTCATGTGGGCCGTGTTAAAGCTCTTTATTTTGTGTCGCAGAGAAAACCTGGGTGGCTATGCACTTGCCTTCATCGCTATTTTGATGACGGTTTACGCTTTCCTTTTACCGCTTCAGGTAGGTACGATCGACGCATTTATCATTGCCAATCCACAGCCCCTTTTCCGATCTGTTAACCTGCTCGTGGATGCCGCAGTCATTGCAACGGTAACGGTTTTATTCATTGTCCTTATCCGCAAAAACCAGATCAAGCTCATGCGCATGGTGCTTTGCTTATGCACCATTGCTGGGTTAGGCAACGCCGTTGTTTTACTGTGGAACTCGCAAGCGGCTTGGAAACTGGATCCCGAAAGTGCTCAAAGCGTGCAACTGCCGGCCTACAATGACAGACTCTTTGGCTTTAGCCGCAACGGTCACAATATTGTGGTCGTAATGCTCGATGCCTTTGCTGGCTCTCACGTGAAAGCTATCATGGATGAAAATCCCGAGCTTCACAAACAATTTGCAGGCTTTACCTGGTATCGGGATACGTTAGCCACAGGTCCCTCGACAGCTGCCAGTCTGCCCTCGATTTTGTGCGGCGAGCAATGCACGCCGTGGGAACTCAATAAAAATGAAGATCTCTCTTTAGTTGAAAAGATTAACCGCGGCTATGCCGATACAATTAACCGCTTGCCCGAGGATTTCGACATTGCCATTTTTGAAAAGAACTGGCTCGACCGAAACCGCCTGATGCAACATACAAGCCGTCAAGCTCTTTTAATTCGAAACATCGGTGACAGCTACACGCGCCGCTATCAAGATAAAAACAATATCGAGATTGAAGCCGGCAACAGCGATAGTTTCTTGCTGGCGGTTAGCCTTTTTAACGCTGTGCCCTGGAGTATGAAAAACGTCATCTATAAGGATGGCCGTTGGATTGAACGCGTGATGGGTAAAAGTGATGCATCGCTTGCCTATAAGACTTTCCGCGATCTAGCACTCATTGAGTCCTTGCCAGAAGTCTCCAACACTCACGCTAGCGGCAACACCTTTAAGTTTATCGATTCGGAATTAAGTCACTATCCATGGTTCTTATTGCCTGATACCTGTCAAGTCAATAACAAACCCGTGGGCGGCAGTCGTGAGGATAAGATTCCGGGCGGTCAATTTGCCACCGAAGTTTGCTCCTTAAAGTCCGTTGCTAAATGGTTTGACTGGATGCGTCAAGAAGGCATCTTTGATAACACCACCATCATTGTGGTGTCTGATCACAGCTCAGGCTTTGTCCCTGAAATTGATCAGGCCTTCAATGGCAATCCCCCCGACCTCGGACGACCGAGTGCGCTCATGTTGATTAAGCACCGTAATGCCGATCCGCGTGCACCGATGGCTGTTTCCGACATCCAAATCGGTAACGTTCACACGTTAAATTTTGTTTTAGCTGCGGTTAAAAACGAGCGTTATAACGAAAGCCATGACGTGCGCCACACCTTTGTGCCGGATGGTGTTACCGGTAACCTTTACCGAGAAGAATCCTTCTGGCGGGTCAAGGGCCCCATGTATCAAGCGGATTCTTGGGAGCAGTTGTCAGGCAAGTGATGCGGTTCTTTTAACTTCCAATAGCGCCAAACAGCCGTTAGAGCGTTTGGCGCTATTTTTTCTCGGTTAATGACAACGCTTTTGAAAGACTCTTTCAGCTGAACCCAATCTTGCGGGTAAGGCTAAAGATCTTTCATTTTTCTGTATCCTGAGCCTTGCCCCTGTTACCTTAAAAACTCAATACCGTTGTTATTGTCAATTTGATCGAGCACCACAAGGGTATCGATCGTATCGTTTTCAAATAGATCGCTGGCCTCATCCAGTTCTTCAAAATATTCAATTTCGGAGCCAAAATCGTCTTGCAGATGGTCGTTTAAGGAATCCAACAAATTCTCACAAATAGACCAAAATTGATTCAAGCTCGAACCATAAAGAGCACGACCGTCATGGGGAAACAATGCGACTGCACTGACTAGTAGTTCTATTGATGCATCCAGTCTGACATCGAGCCCTCGAAACTGCTCCATGCGTTCACTTAAGCGACGATAAAACTTAAATCGGGCCGGCATCATGATGCTGTGTTCTTGACTTTGCAGTGCTATACGCTCGGCAAGCGTTGATTGCAATAGCGATAAAGCACGAACACTAAGTGCTCGGGCATCTGTATTAACGTATAGACCAATTTCCCAATGAAAGCGACAGAGCGCAAGCGCTCGACTGACAATCTCCAAGGCCGCTTCATTGAGTGTATCTTTGTCACTTAAGAAAGCTCGATACTGAGGCCTTCTAACCAAAAGAGCTTTAACAGCAGCAGTTAATTCTGTTTTAAAAACGCCATCCCGAATAGCCACGAATCGCTCAGAAGCCTTTACAAGAGCCTCTCGAGCCTGCGTTACTCGTGAAGCATGCAATATCCAGCCGTTAATATTCTCAAGCGCAATATCTCCCATCTCGCGAGTTAATTGCACGGTGACAAGATGCAGTAAAGTAGCAGAAGGCACCAAACGCATCAGTTCATCATTGACTTCTGCCCACGAGCGATGTTGAGCAGGCTCTACACTAGCCCGTATCGGATGGATTAAAACGCGTGCATAAATAGGCGTGCAATAAAAAGCCGCTTGAACGAAAAAACCTTTGTAACCCGTCATCATCTTCCCTCAAGATTTCTCGAGTTCGAAGACAATCAAAGTAGCGTCAGTTGAATAGGGAATTAAACTTTAAAAGAAATGGTAAACGCGACTGTTGCAACCTGTGTTTTACCCGTCTCTACGCTATCGATTCGAAATCGCTTTCTAAACCCGAAAAAATCAATTAAACCCAAATAGTCGTTATGAGCAACAGTATCTGCAAGTGTATCGAGATTGGATTGCAAAGTTTATGACAAAAATCAAACCTGGAGCTATTTGCATGAAACAGGATTTATCCTGTCTCATGCTTTGAGCTAAATGCATTAATTGAAATCTATTTACTCATGCCCGAGCCACTTTTGATAAATTCTGTCGTATTCTCCGCTGGCTTTTATAGCTGCCAAACCTTTGTTAATTTTTTCGATCAGTGCGGTATTCTTTTTCGCCGTTGCGATTCCGACTTGCTTGGGGTTATACAAATGCGGAACAACTAGAATTTCTTTATCGTTATGAATCTTTTGATAATGACGAGCCGTGGTGTCACCTAAAAGAGCAGCTGCACAACCGCCCATTTTCAATTCCATGATAGCCTCGGCCACTTGATCAAAGTTCATTACCTTGGCACCTTTCACCGACTGAGCAAGCAAAGAGCCGGTCGAACCAATTTGAGCACAAATCGCTTTGCCTTCCACGTCTTCAAGCGTTTTATATTTCGACTCGTTCTTGGCTTCAATAACCATGGCTAGGCCGACATCGTAATACGGATCGGAGAAAAGCACTTGTTTTTTGCGCTCATCGGTAATGGTGATTGCTGCAATGGCCACATCAATCATATTGGTTTGCAGTGCCGGAATGATGCCTGCAAATTGCATATTCTGGATTTTAGCCTCGTCGCCCACCGCCTTGGCCACTGCCTTAATGATGTCGATATCAAAGCCGACAATCTGTTCGGTCTTCGGGTCTTTGAACTCAAAGGGTGCCAGGCCTGCATCGGTGCCTACCAAAAGCGTTTCTGCGTGGGCAGCGCCTGCCGCCAGCACACATGAGCACAATAAAGTTGCGATAGATGTTTTCATGATTTTTACCTTTCCCCATGTGGGATTTAAGAGTTATTTTTGACTCAGTTTACTGCTGTCTCTTATACACATCTGACGCTGCCGACGATAAGGCTC
>USCE01000101.1 GCA_900553105.1 uncultured Sutterella sp. | reverse complement strand
CAACACCAAGCCGTACGAACTCAGGGGTGAAACAACGCAAACAATAAATAGGCCGACAATAAAAATTAAAAGAAGCGGCGAAGTGTAGCGACTGAGTCGATCCCCAATTTTCTCCGGATGAAGTGCCAAATAACCCGACAGTGCAAAAAACGCCGTGATAAAGGCCACCTCAAAATAAGGTAAAAGTTCGGCTTGGCGAATTGCCGGCGCAATGGCTATTTCAAAGGACGTTGTTGCGGTGCGGGGAATGCCTATACACGGTCCGATGGCCAGGTACAGGACCAATGGGAAAACGGCGGCAAAGGCCGGGTGCACGCGACTTGCAAGTGCACCGATACCGCCTGCTTTGGCCACCACCGAGACTGCCAGCGTCGGCAAAATCACAGCTGTGACGGCAAAACCTGCCATTGCCCAACCCACAGCACTGCCTGCGAGCGATCCCATGTGTGATGGAAAAATCAAATTACCGGCACCGAAAAAGATACTGAATGCCGTCAGGCCCATTAATAGTCTGTTTGTTAATGTGAGACGTTCACTAGTCATAGAGGCCAGGTACTCTGAAAAAAGATTTAGCGCAAAAAAAACAGCCTGATATTACCTGAACAAAAACAAAAACGCTTTTCCTGTGTAATAACTGTCTACTAAAACTGACTTTGCGCTTAAGCTACAATCGCAACATGGACAAAAAGCCTTTGCGTAAAATCATTCACGTTGACATGGATGCCTTTTTCGCGTCTGTTGAGCAACGTGACAACCCACAACTTCGCGGAAAACCTGTCGCGGTCGGCCACGCCGGATCGCGAGGCGTGGTTGCAGCTGCAAGCTACGAAGCCAGAAAATTTGGCGTGCATTCTGCCATGGCCTCTTCTCAAGCCAAAGAGCTTTGTCCAAATCTTATTTTCGTTCAATCGCGAATGTCACACTACAAAGCGGTGTCCGATCAAGTTCGAGAAATTTTTTCTCGCTACACCGACCTCATTGAACCGATCAGTATCGATGAAGCCTTCTTAGATGTCACCGACAACAAAATCGGGACCAATCTTGCCATCGATATTGCCAAACGCATAAAAACGGACATTCGAAATGAACTCTGTTTAGTGGCCAGTGCCGGCGTGAGCTACAACAAATTTCTTGCCAAAATCGCCAGTGACTACCGAAAACCCGACGGTCTTTGCGTCATTCATCCCGATCAAGCCATTCGCTTCATCGATCGACTCCCTATTGAAGCATTTTGGGGTATCGGCCCCGCAACAGCTAAAAAATTGCATGCCATGGGCATTAGCACTGCACCTCAACTGCGAGCCATGAGTCTGACGCAACTCACGGAGCTTTTCGGTAAAGCCGGACTGACCTACTATAACTTTGTCCGAGGCATCGATACACGACCGGTGACCGTAAACCGTGAGCGCAAAAGTGTCGGATGCGAAGAAACATTCCGAACTGACATTCGAGCAAAAACGATCGAACAAGCCATGGGTGAAGTCATCAATGAGCTCGTACGACGTCTTGAGAAAACCCAATTTGTCGGCAGTCGCCTGACCTTAAAAGTGCGCTTTCCCGATTTCACGACCGTGACTCGATCGGCTGTCTCATTACAACCCCTTGTTTCTGCAACAAGTATTGAGCCACTGGCCCAAGAGCTTCTTGACCGTATTCAATTGCCGTCTAAGGGTATTCGACTCTTAGGATTAACAGTTTCTAAGACCGAGCATGAACGACTTCAGCAGGCTCAAGAGATCCAGTTAACGCTTTTTTAACTCGTAGTGTGCGAAGATAGCGGTCATGACAGAAACCGACTTTCTTTTACTCATTCAAACTTACCGAACCGACACGTTCGATGCGCTGATGTACCACCTTTCAGCCGCAGGCAATGGAGGCCTCATGTGGCTTATCTTGGCGGCATTGCTGGTGGTGTTCGACAAAACGCGAAAAACGGGCCTGGCAATCTTTCTGGCCATGCTCTTGCACTTTATCGTCATTAACCTGTGGCTTAAACCATTTTTTGACCGCCTGCGTCCATGTGAAAACATTGCTCTTGATAACCTCTTACTGCAGTGTTTGCACGACGGTTCCTTTCCGTCCGGACACACTTCTGCAGCCTTTGCCACAGCTGCCATAATTTTCTGCGCACATAAGCCTGCCGGGCTTATCCTGTTTTTCTTAGCCGCTTTGATGGGTTTTTCCAGACTCTACCTTTTTGTTCATTACCCAAGCGACGTGCTGGCGGGAGCCTTACTGGGGATTCTTTTCGGTATGAGTGCTTACCGATTGGCCAAACGCTAAAAAGGATATTGCCGCCATTGAACGGAAATCTCGTCAATGGCGGCAATATGTAATGTTTGAAAGGATCAGACCGAGTCTTAGCTAAAGAAGTCCCGCATCTTACTCATAAAGCCTTCATCATCATGATCAGGCGAGTTTTTGCCTTTACCGTCCTTGAACGTCTCATCAAGTTGCTTTAAGAGATCCTTTTGCTTGTCGGTCAAATTCACCGGCGTATCAACAATCACGCGAATGTAAAGATCACCTGCCTTGCCCGTTCGCAATCCTTTGATACCTTGTTCACGCAAACGAAGCAATTTACCCGACTGCGTTCCGGCGGGAATCTCAATGCGCTTATGCCCATCGAGCACTGGTACATCAACGTCGCCGCCCAAAGCAGCCGTTACAACCGAGACATGTAGGTCAACGTGCAAGTTGTCACCGTCTCGATAAAAGACTTTATGCGGTTTAACAGTAATTTGCACGAACAAGTCACCGGCAGGCCCGCCATTTAAGCCCGGTTCGCCCTTACCTTGAAGTCGCACGCGTTGTCCGCTGTTAATCCCAGCCGGAATATTGACTTCCAGTGTCTTCATCACCTTCTTGTAACCCGTCCCATCGCAGTTCGGGCACGGATCTTTAACCGTGGTACCGGTACCGTGACAGTGGGGACAAGTTTGCTGAACGGAGAAAAAGCCTTGCTTGACGTAAACGACACCTGAGCCATGGCAGTGCGAACAGGTCGAGGGCGCGGTCTTAGAGCGGCTGCCCGTGCCAGCACATACATCGCACTTTTCCCACACAGGTACACGAATCTCAGCGGTGTAGCCCTTGGCGGCTTGCTCCAGAGTGATCTCTAAGTCATAGCGCAAGTCCATACCCTTGACGACACGCGGACCGCTTTGTTGACGACGACCGCCGGCCATCCCTTGGCCGAAAAATTCGTTGAAGATATCGCCCAAGTCACCCATATTGGAGAAGCCACCGGCAAAACCTTCCGGTCCGAAACCGCCGAAGCCGCCCGCTCCGGCTGCTCCGGGATTCACACCGGCCTTACCGAAACGATCATAAGCAGCACGCTTTTGCTCATCGCCCAACACTTCATAGGCTTCACCGATTTCTTTAAATTTCGCCTCAGCCTCTTTATCCCCATTGTTGCGGTCGGGGTGATACTTCATGGCCAAACGTCGGTAAGCCTTTTTAATATCGGCCGCGCTAGCGCTTTTCTCGACACCAAGAATTTCGTAATAATCGCTCATTGTCTAACAAATTCCTACTTCTAAAAAAGAACCGGTCCAAGTCAGCGGCTTTGAATCCGTTTAACCTGAACCGTTTACTTTTCAAATACGGATTCTGATAAACCGTGCGCGCATTGATTGCGCGCATCGGCTTTCATCGGCCATTATTTTTCTTTGGCGTCAACGTCCACCACGTCATCATCGGCTTTCTTCGCTTCTTGCGGCTCGGCTTGAGCTTGTTGTGCTTGTGCCTGAGCTTGAGCGTTGAGCTTTTCACCGATCTTTTGAGCAGCAGCCATCAAGCGTTCCACAGCGGCATCGATTGCAGCCTTGTCTTCGCCACGGATAGCTTCTTCGACTTTCTTGATGCCGTCTTCGCAAGCCATGCGATCTTCGGCTTCAACCTTTTCACCCAAATCCTTGAGCGTCTTGCGAACTTGGTGAATCGAAGCATCGGCCACGTTACGCGATTGAGCCAATTCAAAACGCTTGTGGTCTTCGGCCTTATTGGCTTCGGCATCATTGACCATGCGTTGAATTTCTTCTTCGCTCAAACCCGAGCTTGCCTTAATCGTGATCGTGTTTTCCTTGCCGGTAGCCTTATCCTTAGCGGAAACGTGCAAGATGCCGTTTGCGTCAATGTCAAATGCCACTTCAATTTGCGGAACACCACGCGGAGCCGGAGCGATACCTTCGAGGTTAAATTCGCCCAAGAGCTTGTTGCTCGCGGCCATTTCACGTTCGCCTTGGTAGACCTTAATGGTCACGGCCGGTTGATTATCTTCAGCCGTCGAGAACACCTGCGAGTGCTTGGTCGGAATCGTCGTGTTGCGCTTGATCATGGAAGTCATCACACCACCCAACGTTTCAATACCGAGCGTCAACGGCGTCACGTCCAGCAAGAGCACATCATGGCGTTCACCAGTCAACACAGAACCTTGAATTGCAGCACCGATGGCAACAGCTTCGTCCGGGTTGACGTCTTTACGCGGTTCTTGACCAAAGAATTGACGGACCGTTTCTTGAACCTTCGGCATACGGGATTGACCGCCCACGAGAATCACGTCTGTGATGTCAGAGGTCGAGCAACCAGCATCTTGCAAAGCCTTGCGGCACGGTTCAATCGTGCGGGCAATCAAATCTTCAACCATGCTTTCGAACTTGGCGCGGGTCAAGCTTACGTTCATGTGCTTCGGACCCGTGGCATCGGCTGTGATATACGGTAAGTTCACTTCCGTTTCTTGGCGGCTCGAGAGCTCGATCTTGGCCTTTTCAGCTGCATCCTTCAAGCGTTGCAAAGCAATGATGTCCTTGCTTAAATCAACACCCGTGTCCTTCTTAAATTCCGTGATGAGGTAGTCAACGATGCGTTGGTCAAAGTCTTCACCGCCCAAGAACGTATCACCGTTGGTGGAGAGCACTTCAAATTGCTTGTCACCGTCCACATCGGCCAAATCGATAATGGAGATATCGAACGTACCGCCACCCAAGTCATACACGGCGATCTTCTTGTCACCCTTGCCAGCCTTATCCAAACCGAATGCTAAAGCGGCAGCCGTCGGTTCATTGATAATACGCTTGACTTCGAGACCAGCAATACGACCGGCATCCTTCGTTGCTTGACGTTGGCTGTCGTTAAAGTAAGCCGGCACCGTAATAACCGCTTCGGTTACTGTTTCGCCGAGATAGTCTTCAGCGGTTTGCTTCATCTTACGAAGCACTTCAGCAGAGACTTGTTGCGGAGCCAACTTCTTACCGTCGAGCACACTCACCCAAGCGTCACCGTTTTCGGCACGCGAGATGGAGAACGGCATCAAAGCGATATCACGTTGTACTTCAGCGTCATCGAAACGACGACCGATCAAACGCTTGACAGCAAACAACGTGTTTTTCGGACTGTCTCTTATACACATCTCCGAGCCCACGAGACCGGAGCCTATCTCGT
>USCE01000100.1 GCA_900553105.1 uncultured Sutterella sp. | reverse complement strand
TATCGTCGGCAGCGTCAGATGTGTATAAGAGACAGGTGTAATGCCGAAGCAGAGTTTGGCGTGAGGCACTTCGGGGTGTTCGATGAAGTAGCGGGCCGTTTCCACAATGATGGCAATACCGGCCTTGTCGTCAGCGCCCAAAAGCGTCGTTCCGTCAGTGAGCACCAATTTTTCACCGGCATATTTCCCGACATTAGGGAAGCGATCAAGCGTTAATACGATGTCTTTTTCAGCGTTTAATACAATGTCACCGCCTTGATAGTCAAGCACTTGCCAACGCACGGGATCGCCCGAGGCTTCCGGAGACGTGTCCATGTGAGCAATAAAGCCCATGGCGGGGCACTCTTCGTAGCCCGGTGTTGCCGGTAACGTGGCCATGACCACCGCTTTGTCCGTGACAACGACATCGGTCAAGCCCACGCTTTCCAATTCTTCTTTGAGCATCTTGGCATATTCAACTTGGAAGGGCGTTGACGGAGCCGTCGTGCTCTTGGGATCAGACGTGGTGTTGTATTGGGTATAGGACAAGAAGCGTTGCAACACGAGCGGAAGTTTCGAAAAATCTTCTTCGCCGAGGTTGCCGTAATAGTTGTGCTTTAACATTGGAGAATCTCCTTAATCAGATTGGCGAAAGTCAGGGGGCATTCTATCGACTTGAAATGGTCGACAAAAGCCTGAAAATAAAGGAATTTGCGAATTGTCAAGATTCATTATCACAAACCCTACCCAGTAGGGTTTTTACTCTTTATGTCTTAGGTGTCCCTGCTTAGAATGTGCTCAGTCTTTTGCGCTCCCTACGCACGCGATACACGTGAGAACACAAAAGAAATCATTCTCAACTAATCTGTTTTAGGAGAAGTCCCATGACTTGGATTATGTGGGCCGCTTTGATCGTTGTGATTGGAACGGTCTATGCCTTAATTAAGCGCTATGAAACGCGTCTCGTGTTGCTCACGAGCGGTTTGATTATGTGCGTGTTGTCGATGGATCCCTTCGCTGCGTTCCAACAGTTCGATAAGTCCATGACGAGTAGCTCGTTGATCATCGTGATCTGCTCCTCGATGGGTTTTGCTGCTGTGATGAACATCACGAAGTGTGACTTGCACTTGGTTTCGCTTTTGACGAAACCTTTGAATAAGCTCGGCATCCTGTTGTTGCCGTGCTGCATGATCGTTACTGGTATTACCTCTTTGGCCATTTCCTCGCTCTCGGGGATGTGTGCTGCCATCGGTCCGACGATTGTTGCATTGATGATTCGTGCTGGCTTTAAGCCCGCTATGGCTGCCGCCACGGTGATTGCTTCGACGTTGCCCTCGTTCTGGTCTCCGGGTTCTTCTCACAACGGTTTTGTGGCTCAATTAGCCAATTGGTCCGTGATGGACTTTGTGACATACACGAGTATGCGCACGCTTTTGATTTCCGTCGTTTGTATCGCTTTGTTGATGGTTGTGTGCGTGGTCTACGGTGATTTCAAAAAGGGCGGCTTTGCCAATGAAGGCGTAAACCAAACCGACGTTGAATTGCCTGAAAACCCGAACGTGCTTTGGGCTTTCGCTCCGTTGTTGCCGGTTGTTTTACTCTTTGTGATCGCTTTCTGGTTCCCGAGCATTAAGATCAGTGTGGCTACGGCCATGTTGTTCGGCTTCATCTACACGTTGATCGTGACGCGTGCCAACCCCACCGATTTGATCAAGAAGTTCTTTGACGGTATGGGTCGCGGTTACGGCAACATCTTAGGTTTGATCATCGCCGCCGGCGTCTTTGCTGCCGGTCTTCGTGAATGCGGTGTGATCGACGTCTTCGTGGAATACTTGAAGCACTCCTCTGAAGTGGCCAAGCTCGGTGCTGCCATCGGTCCGATGCTCTTAGGTATCATGACCGGTTCCGGTGACGCTGCTGGTTTCGCTTTCAACGAAGCTGTTACTCCGCACGCTCCTGAATTCGGCATGACAATTCCTGACTTGGGCTACATTGCTATCGTGTCTGCAACCTTGGGCCGTGTGTCTTCGCCGATCGCTGCTGGTGTGATCATTATTGCCGGTATCGCTCAAGTCTCGCCAATTGAAGTGATTAAGCGCTCGTTGCCCGTGAATATCGGTGTGATGCTCTTCTTGTACTTCATCAGCTAATCAGATCCTGTCTGATTGTTAGCACAACGCCGCGCGGCATATCGGGCTTGCGCGGCGTTAATATTTTTAGAGTTGTCTCGTTCTAAAATAGCCCCTCAATATTTTGAAATCACTATGCACATTAGACACTACAAGACTGAGGACGCCGAAGCGATCTCACAGCTTTTTCTTGATACGGTTCAAACGATTAACGCGAGGGACTACACCGCCGGGGAACTTGCTGCGTGGACGGTCGGCAATACCGAGCCTTCTGTTTGGCACAAAAAGCTCACATCGGCCAAACTCGCCCTAGTTGCTGAAAAGGACGGCGTTATTGCGGGCTTTTCTGATTTAACTCACGAGGGTGTGCTCGATCATCTTTTTGTGCATAAAGACTTTCAGAGACGGGGAGTTGGATGTGCTTTGTGTCAAGCCATCGAAGAGGCATTCGATGCTAAACAACTCCCCACTTAAGTGGGAAGGTTTCCTCTGATCTGACTTAAGGTTATCCCAACGCTCCGATACAAAGCCATCAACGAGCCTTGCTATCGGTTCGCATTGAGCTGTCCCTTACAGCCACAAAGGATTTCGCGACGTACCTCCTCTATCGCCTGAGCTTTTCGCTCCGGCGCAAATCTCGGATCTAATGCCGGATTACTCGTCGGGTTCTCTTTTACGACAAAACCGCCGTCGCTCAGGAGCTGTTTCGCACCCTCCAGAGTTTGAAAAATCTCTGTTCGGTTATGTCGTTCATTCGCCAAATCCGCGCAGTACAGCAGGACAGCACTGAGCATATCGCGTTGTATAAGCTCTTTGTCATCCATCCTTCGCCAACGCTGCTTAAGCGGGATCTTTTCAAATGCATCTTTAAAAGGGTCATATTGACTCGGCTTGAGAATGTACGGGGCGACCAAGTGCACCTTACAGCCGGCTCTTTCTGCCTTACTGATCAGCGTCCTTTCGAACGCACCCATACCGCTTTTGCCGAGGCTTTTACCAAAATGACCCCTCTGCAGGGCTTTCCATGAATTTTTCTCTAATACGATCTCTCCTGCCAGCGACAGCAGAAGGTTTGAGACTTGTCCGTGCAAATTCTTTCGTGCGGCGGCCGCTCGACGATACACTTCGCACAGTTTAGTTTGTTTCTTTAGATAACTCTTAGACTTGACTTGTAACCTGGCTCCTTTCTTCAGCGTTTCGTTTTCATCAAATGCGTCTGGGTTGTTGAGCTGCAGACTACGGCTCATTTGCTTCTGGAGCTTCTTTTGCTTTTCGGCGTGCACCGACACTTCAATGCTTGCCTTAAAAACCTTTTCCTTATGAAAAACGGTTATGGCTTTCGGCGCAGGATCTATAGCAAGTCGCTCAGTTTGCGGTGCGTAGATATGTTTGATTGGAGCTTGACCTTCAAGACTGAGCTGAAGGTAGTAACGTTCTTTGCCGTTGATGACTTTGCGAACAAGGCTACAATACTTAATGCGTTTGAATCTCGACGGATCATTGTCTACGTGCAAGGCCTCAAAAATGTAGCGGTCCTTGCGGTCGATTTCAACGAACATTTCAAGCGAATTCCAATAAAGACGACTCTTTTCAGGTTTGAATCGCAAACCCGTTTTATTGGTTTTGCCACTGATACTGTGTAAGCCTCTGGATTGAGTTTTGAATCGAGGTTTGCCCCCAAGTCCGAGTTTGTATTTTGTTACCACCTCATAAACACGAGTCGCTAGCTTTTGGGCTTCATTGATTCCTAAATCATGTTTACGGCCGCTTGCTTCGCGGTGCTTTGCGATGATGGCGTGCAGGTCATACTCTCTGAGTCGGTACTTTTCATCAAGACGACGGAATGTAGTTGTACGTTCTTTGCCTTTCGACATAGAGCAAGCTTGACGCCACTGAGGATCCTGACGCATTTGCTGAAGTTGCCCGAGCGCAGTCCCGACAGTGGCGTTATAAAGGTTGCGTGCATAATTAAATCGCTTACGAACCTCAGCTAACTCGCCCTGACCGAGCTTTACCGGTAACTCAAGAACAAACGTAGGAGTGGTCATGACCGCTGAGTTTACATCATCTTTACTATTTTTTGCTCGCATTCCTCCCGCCAATAAATTGACGGGCTTCCTGCTCGCTTATCTGTGAAATGCTTCAGACTTTCGCTTCTATTACCGCCAAACCTTTCTTTGAGTCGATGGGGTTTGTTGTTCTAAAAGAACAGACCGTTAAGCGAAACAGCGAAGAATTGATTAACTATTTAATGGTCAAAATGGCCAAAAAATAAATCCCTGCTCGGCAGACCAAGCAGGGATCGGGCGGCAAACAATCTCTGACTGTTTAGCTAAATTCAAAGATTAAGCGATAAAGCTCACCGTGTCCATCGCCACAAAGCGCATCAAGCCGCAAAGACCGCGCAAGTAGGTGTCCGTTTCAGTGCCGGCAATGGCAAATTGGGCCACGTCGTGCACATTAAAGGTGAGAACGCAATCGGTAATACCGTCATTGTCTACGTCTTCAAAACGGTGTGCAATCGGGTGAGCAGGGGCGTTGACGGATTCTTTCTTACCGGTAAAGCCCAAGCTCCAGTAGACCGTGTCCATGTCGAGCTCTTGGACGTCAAATTCTGGCGTACCGAAAAGAACCACTTCCACCGTGCCTGCTGCGCTTACACTGATTTCATCGGCTTGAACACTCATCAAACGCGTGTTGATCTTACGAAGCACGCCTTCATAGAGTTCATCCAATTGAGCGCATTCTTGGCACGTAAAGTCACCCAAAGCAACTTTCGCTTCGGCCTCAGGCAAGCCTTCAACCTTTTGCATCAAAGCTTCGTAGCGACCTGCCAAGGCTGCTTCGTAGTGCTTTTGCGTGCGAAGCACACCGGGCAACAGGCCACGGTTAAAGTTACAGAGCTCGCCGATCGTGGAGTAGATAAAGAAGCTCTTGTCGAGATCGAAATCCAAGTAATGGGGCTCGAGCGCAAAGTGGTTCTTGCGGGCTTCTTCAAGCGTCATCCATTGGTAGCCTTCGGGGATTTTCTCCGACATCGGGAACCACGGAATAAAGACACCGGTTTCTTGGTAGCTCGTGCAACGCCACAAGGTGTTAAAGAGAGGCTTTTCAGCTAAGTCCATCACCCAAGCTTCGCGAGTTTGCGAGCGGGAGATATCACGGGCTGAGACGTGGAAGGCGTCTTCACGACCGTCGCCGCGATTGGCCAAGCTGTCGTAGCAGCAAAGGCGCAGAATGTGTTTGACGTCTTCAACGCCCATAGGCGCGGCCGGCGGCAGAATTTCTGGATAGTGAAGTTCGTCTTTGTAGTAGTCACCCGTGATCGCCCACCAGCCCAAACGCATGCGTACGCTCTTGGTGGGAGCGTGGCGATTTTCCTCCTGTCTCTTATACACATCTCCGAGCCCACGAGACCGGAGCCT
>USCE01000099.1 GCA_900553105.1 uncultured Sutterella sp. | reverse complement strand
GGATACGGCTAACGAACATTTCAACGGTAGAGGCAGCAATCGTAGCGCCGAAAATACTGGCCAACCCACCGGTCATACCAGCAGAAATAACTGGTCCGATAAAAGAGAAACTCGTTCCTTGAATGCATAAAAGCCCGCACCCAATAGGCCCGAGAGTTCGACACTGAATGAAGGTGGCGATGCCGGAGACCATCAAAGACATCGAAACTAAGTACCCGGTTGTTTCCAGATCAAGCTTTAACGCACCGGCAATGATTAATGGCGGTGTGATGATGGCTACGAAAATTGCCAACATGTGTTGTAAAGCCGCAAAAAACGTTTCTTTCAAAGGTGGTCGATCTTCAAGCCCATAGATAAGCTCGGCAGCGTTAGCACGTTCGGTCTCGTGCTCTTTTAAATCTAATTCGGACACGGTCAATCCTTAATGAAGTTTGATCTGTTGGTTGTCCAAGCTGTCAATGATGGCTAAGGACTCAACCTTAATGCCCATATCGCGCAATTCTTTTCCGCCAGCTTGAAAGCCCTTCTCAATCAAAAAGCCCATGCCGACCAATTCTGCTCCGGCTTGATTGACGAGATCAATGATGCCCTTAGCGGCGTTGCCGTTAGCAAGGAAATCATCGATAAAGAGTACTTTGTCTCCTTCACAAAGGTAGTCTTTGCTGATGCAGACGTCATAGGAACGGTTTTTGGTAAAAGAAAATACTTTGGTTGCGAGCATGTTTTCCATCGTGCTCGGCACTTTCTTTTTGGCAAAAACAACGGGTAACTCCAACAGGTACCCCGTCATAATGGCTGGAGCGATACCGCTGGCTTCAATCGTGAGGATCTTATTGATGTCATTGCCAGCGAAGCGTCGGACAAATTCTACCGCCATGGACTTCATCAAAATGGGATCCATTTGATGATTGATAAAGTTATCAACTTTTAAAATGCCGCCTTCAAAACATTTACCGTCTTTAAGGATGCGCTCTTTGAGTGCTTTCATAGCAAAAACCGCAAGAAGAGAAAATTGGAATGAGGGAATTATACGGCAGATGAACCAAGCAGAAATAAAAAAACAGGCCGTAGCCTGTTGATTTATTTGGTGGCTAGGGACGGAATCGAACCGCCGACACGCGGATTTTCAATCCGCTGCTCTACCAACTGAGCTACCTAGCCGCCGTAAGAGTTTGTCATTTTAACGAAAAAAAAATCTGTTTGCAAACCCTGTTTTAAAAATTTTCATCAAATACTATGCAACTTCTCGATTTAAAAGGAAAAAGAATTTTGCGCAGGTTCTGAATCACTAAACAGATCCCAGTGAATCGGCTGCAAACCTTGTTTTGTTAACCAGAGATTGGCTTTGGAGAAGTGTCCGCAGCCGATAAATGGAACAGGGGGCTTTGTGGCCGATAGTGGAGAAGGGTGGTTACTTTTTAAAACCAAATGATTAAGTCCTGTAGCGGCAATAAGAGACTCTTTAGATTGTGCATAAGCTCCCCAGAGCATAAAAACTTTGGGGCTATTGTCTTGTGCTACCAAGCCCAAGAGCGTATCGGTAAGAACCTCCCAGCCCTTTTTGGCGTGGCTAGCTGCCTTGCCCTCTTCCACGGTCAGCACTGCATTCAGTAACAAAACTCCTTGTTGAGCCCATCCCGTTAGCTCTCCGGTCTGAGGGCGGGCGATACCGAGGTCGCGTTGTAATTCTTTATGGATATTGCGAAGACTTGGCGGGATTTTGCACTCTGCGGGTACGTGAAACGAGAGTCCTTGAGCTTGTCCGGGGCCGTGATAGGGGTCCTGTCCCACGATGATAACGCGAGTTTGTGTCAGTGCGGTAAGTTCCAATGCGCGAAAAGGGTGAGCCGGGTAAATGACTGCGCCCGCTTCTTCTCGGCTTTTAATAAAAGCGGCGAGGTTTTGACCTGTCTGTGTCGAAAAAAATGTCGCAAGGGCGTCATGCCAGTCAGGCTTAACGCCACTGTAGTCTAAGCGATTCATGGAAGTGATTATTGTTCGGCGGTAAATGCTTCCATAGCGCCGATGCGAATATGAAGCAGATTGATTTGGCAGGCTAAGTTGGCAGCACCTGCACCCGATCCGCCGCTAAACATCGTTTCTTCAAATCGGCACTGCTCAGAGACGTAGCGATCAAAGGACATATTGGCCTTCTCAAGCGCCGGGATCGCTTCGTTGCGACCAGTCACTCGATCAAGTTCGCCAGCCTGTTGCGTGAGTTTATCTAACGCTTCGCGATATTCATCACGGGTTTGTTGAAGTTCTTTTTTCAGACATTCCCGCATCGCAACCTCATTGGTGGCCGCTTTGTAGCACTGCTCAATCGAGCCCTGTGCATGGGCAGCCGGGATCGCCAAGATCAGAAGGGAGCTCAATAAAAGTGCTTTTTTCACGGGGTGGTCTCCGTCGTTATTTTGAGTACATCGTCAGCAAGCTCGGTCATCGTGTTGTAAACCGGAATGCTCTTGTTATTTTGCATAACCCAAAGGTCGATAGCAATACCTTCGTTATACCCTGTTTTTACTAAAAGCGCTTGAATGCCGGCATTTTCTGCCCCCAATGCGTCATTCATGGAGTCACCGATCATTGCACAGTCCGACAGGTTGACTTGCATGATGTCGGCGGCCATTTGTAGCATTTCGGGGTCAGGCTTAGGTGTTTTGACATCATCGGCACCGATAACGCAATCAAAAAACTCCATGAGTTTGAAGCGAAGTAAAAGGCTTCGAGCAGCCAGCGAGGGTTTGTTTGTGACAACTGCCATGGAGATGCCTGCCGCCTTGAGTCGTGAAAGAGCATTTGTTACCCCGGGCAATAATTTAGTGTAGCAATCCTTGGCATTGTTCATTTCACTCAGATAGCGCGTAAGCAACGGCTCAAGCTCATCAGCCTCTGGTTTGCGACCGAGTTTTGAAGTTAAGACGCGTTCAATGAGAACACGCGCACCTTTGCCGATAAATCGCCCCATATCGTCGCGTGAGACGGGGGAGTAGCCGGCTGCTTTGAGTGCAATATTAGCCGCTACCGTCAAATCATCGACGGAATCAACAAGAGTGCCGTCCAAATCGAATAAAAGAGCTTTAACCGCGATCACGATTCATTTCCTGTTCAACTTTTCGCCAGACCTCAATCATGGCTTCATCGATAGCATCTCGCATCTGGTTGATTACCTGACGGTAACCCGAGGGAGTCTTTTTTCCGAAAATGGCACTGCCGGCAACAAACGTATCAGCGCCAGCTGCAGCAATCGCACCGATGTTGTCAACCTTGACGCCTCCGTCGATTTCTAAGAAGATTTCGTGTCCTGTGGTCGCTTTATGTTGGTCGATGATGTGGCGTACTTTCTGAAGTTTGGGTAAAGCCGACGCAATAAAAGATTGACCGCCAAAACCCGGGTTGACACTCATTAGCAAAACAAGGTCAACTTTATCGAGTACGTAGTCCAGATACGACAGCGGCGTAGAGGGATTGAAGACTAGGCCGGCTTTGCAACCGCAGTCGTGAATCAGTCCTAAAGTGCGGTCGATATGACGGCTCGCTTCGCAGTGAAATGTGATGTAATCGGCGCCGGCTTTGGCAAACATCGGGATGATTTCGTCGACCGGCTCGACCATTAAGTGCACGTCAATGGGAACTTGCACGTGAGGGCGGATAGCTTGACAAACCAAAGGCCCAACCGTGAGATTAGGGACGTAGTGATTGTCCATGACGTCAAAGTGAATCCAGTCAGCGCCAGCGGCGACGACATCACGCACTTCTTCACCGAGTCGGGCAAAGTCAGCCGAGAGAATCGACGGAGCAATGCGACATTTTTCTGAAGCTTTGGGGCGGCCGAAAATACTCATAGATGTTCACAGCGCAAAAACTTGCATATTCCTATGCAAAGCAACGCCATCTCCTTTGTTAAGTTAGTTCTTTTGAAGAAATCTGCACCAATTGTAAACGAGATACAGCACTGTAACCGTGTTTCAGTACAATAAATCATCCCTATAAGAGAGCCAACCCATGCAATTTAGCAGACTGTGTTTTTATGTAGCTGTTGCAACCATGCTGGCTGCATGCGGCACGCCAGAGCCGGAAAAAGTGCCAGAGATCGAACCCGGACAGACAAAGCTGACTTTTGAAAAGACGGATTTTGCGTCAATGCCCTTGGTAAGCGATTGGAAACCGGCCCTCAGTGCTTTTAAAAAGAGCTGTGTCAAAATGAGCGCCCGTGCAGGCTGGAGTGATGTATGCGCGAAGGCCGGTGCTGTATCGGATGAGTCTGCGGAGGCATTTTTTAAATCCTATTTCACGCCTTACAAAGCCGTAGCCGTTAGTCGTGCACAAGATCAAAGCTCGGTAACAATGACTGATGTCGGCAAGATGACAGGCTATTATGAACCGATTCTTTACGGCAGTCGCGTGAAAAAGCCCCCTTATATCTATCCGCTTCACACAATGCCGGCGGATTTGATTACGGTGGATTTGTCTGACGTTTATCCGCAACTTAAAGGAATGCGACTTCGCGGTCAGCTCGAAGGGAATCGTCTTGTACCGTATGACACTCGCGCCCAACTTCACAACCGTAATCTTGATCGTTATGCGATTGCTTGGGTTGAAGATCCCGTTGCTGCATTTTTCTTGCAGATTCAAGGTTCCGGGCGCATCGTGTTACCCGATGGTTCTTATATGCGCGTAGGTTACGGTGACGTGAATGGACATCCGTATCGCGGTATCGGAAATTATCTGATTCGGCAAGGATGGTTGGATGCTCATGAGCTTTCGATGCAAAACATCCAAGCCTGGGCCCGAAAAAATCCCAAACTCGTCCAATCGGTTCTAAACCAAAATCCGAGTTATGTGTTCTTCGTAGAGCGTAAAGATCAAGATCCGACAGAGGGTCCGATCGGCGCTCAAGGTGTGCCCTTAACCGATAAGGGGTCTGTAGCGGTTGATCGTCGCTTCTATGAAATGGGATGGCCTTTGGTGGTTGACGTAGAACAATCCAATCCCGACATGAAATACACAACTGCCGTTGTTACACAAGATACCGGCGGGGCGATTCGGGGGCCTATCCGATTCGACTTCTATTGGGGAAGCGGTGATGATGCGGCACTGGCGGCTGGTCGCCAAAACAGCCAGGTGAAAGCCTGGGTGCTCTTTCCCCAAGGTGTTGAACCTCAGGAAAAGAGCATCTGAAATCAATTCGATGAATCTGACTTAGAGTGCTCGGACGACAAATTGCAGTCCGAGCACGAACATAACGCACGACAAAATAACAATGATAAGGCGCGGGCGGCTTTTCTTGGAGAGCATTGCGCCTATCTGAGCGCCGACGATGGCGCCGAAGCCGACGGCTAAAGCAGGAACCCAGACGATGTGGGCAAGCATGGCGTGTCCGACAACCCCGACGGCGGCGCTGACCATTAACACAAATGTTGAAGTGGCTACAGCAATGTGCGGAGGGAATCCCAAAGCGAATACCAGCATCGGCACGTGAATAACGCCGCCGCCGATGCCAAGAATCGAAGAGAGAAAACCGACAAAAAAGGACAGTGCTACGC
>USCE01000098.1 GCA_900553105.1 uncultured Sutterella sp. | reverse complement strand
AATGTCCGTATCGAAGAATTTGCTTAATACTTCCTGCTTTTTAGCCGGCAAGTCAGCGTAGTCCACTAAACGAATGCCGTTTTTCTCCAGAGCCGGCAACAGGCGTTTTTTCCAATGATCCTCGGCCTCATCGCAAAGTTGACGCACACGACGACCGATTTCGGAGAGTTGACGACGAGGAGCCGTTTTGTCAGCACCCGTCGGCTCTGCGCCACTTTGCACTTGCTTCCAGACGTTGGCGACGCGAACCATAAAGAATTCGTCAAGATTGTTGTAAAAAATCGACAGAAACTTCACGCGTTCCAATAACGGCACACTTGTATCCATCGATTGCTCCAACACCTTGCGATCGAAATCAATCCAATTGATTTCACGATTTAAATAAAGAGAGGGATCGGTCAGGTCAATATTTTTAGCCACTTCAAGCGAAGTCGTCTTCGCTCTTGAACGCTTGACGGTCGTAGCGCGAGATTTGGTCTGAACAGACTTTTTCGTCATTTCCACCTCAGTCGTTTTGGCAGACTTTGTTTTAACGGGTTTATCGCTTGCTACTTTGACTTCGTTGTCAACTTTCAATACTGTATCGACAACGCCTTCGGTCATTTGCTCAGTCAGAGCATCCTTGATATTGATCTTTTGCATGACATTCCTTTTGGTGGCTTCGCGCACTTCAAAGTCGTAATTGTCTTCTATTTATATGACAGAACTGTGACTAATCCACCTCTGCCTTCATTCGTATCCATCTATTATCTTAACAAAAGCGCTGAAAAACCTAAGACTTAATTTTCTAATTGCGTCTAAAACTACGACATCTGCGCTACTGATGCGCTTAATTGAACCTCTTGGCTTTCTCAAGCTTCCAATTAATAGAACGATTCCAATACTTAGTTGCAATACAACACAAGGGTGGGCAAAGAAGACCTAAAACTTCAGTCTTCGATGCGTTTTGACACTTTTTTAGACTCATAACCAACACAATTTATTGTTTCAAAATGTTTAACCTGAAATAATTACACCTTTCAAAGACTTGTCATTCGTCGCTTCGGGAAAATCGGTATTTGTAATAAGTCAGTATCTCCGTCTGTGTTATATGCCTATTATTTGAGCAAAAATGCCATATTTACATTAAATCTTATTTTTTCACCACAGAAGTGTTTGGAGCAAATTGTTTCGACAAATCAATACAAAATGACCATAAGAAACATAGAAATTCCTAAATTTAGCGTTATTATGCTCAAAGGCGTTGGAAATGACGCTTTCTAATTATTACATCCAGAAAGGACCTCACTATGATCGGCGTTTTTGACCAAGAAAAAACTAAGGCACTGCTGAAATTTCGCCTCCAGCTCGGTTTGACTCAAACCGAAGTCGCTAAGCGCATGGGCACCGTTCAACCCGCTGTTGCCCGTCTCGAAGGTAAATTAAACCGCGGCATTTATCCCTCCGTTACAACATTGCAAAAATATGCTCAAGCCATGGGCTTGACGATTGACATCGCCTTTGTCAGCCCGAGCACCGCTGTTGCCGCACAGGAAGAACAAAAGGCCTAGAGCGTATCAACGCCGGACACGCCTGGAAAAAACGCACGCACCCTAGCGTGCGTTTTTGTTTGTCTGTTTTTGCAAGAGGCCGTTAAATTTGGCTTTTTGTACTGCCAAAATCCCTTGTCAGCCTTGCTAAAATCTCTCATCAATCGGTCTGGATTCAGGACACATCAGGAGTCATCAATTGGTTAAAGTCGAAAATCGTCGCCGTCTCAATATTATCGTTCTCGAAAGCGATGAGTCCGTGCTTATGCGCATCGAGCACGTTCTCTCGGACGTCTCCGATATTCATATCATCGGCAAAGCCTCAACAAAAAGACAAGCCCAAGAACTTATGGCTCAGTTCCCGTTTCAGATGTTGGTGACCGATTTGTCATTGCCCGACGGTTTAAGTCTGGAGCTTATACGTCAATGCGCCGCTGCACACCCCGACTGTGACATCATGCTGCTCGTTAACTCCGGCGACAATCCACACATTGTCAGCGCCATTGAATCTGGTGCCAAAGGCTATGTTATTAAAGACGAGCTTGAGAAAAACCTCATTGCCGCCGTTCGCCTTTTGCAAGCAGGCGGCTCGCCTGTCAGTCCCGGTGTGGCCAAAAGCGTTTTGCGAGCCCTACGTACACAAGTCACACAAGTGACCACTGTCAACCA
Organism: uncultured Sutterella sp.; assembly: GCA_900553105.1. Lineage (GTDB taxonomy): Bacteria > Pseudomonadota > Gammaproteobacteria > Burkholderiales > Burkholderiaceae_F > Aphodousia. Next base: position 3,352 of record USCE01000098.1, on the reverse strand, counting down.
AGTCACGACTCCCAATCCTCTTTCGGAACGAGAGACCGAAATTTTGAATCTCTTGGCCAAAGGCATGAGCTTCAATGAAATCGGTGAGATTCTCACTATTTCGCCGCACACCGTAACGGCTCACGTCAAAAAGATTTATCGCAAGCTTCAAGTTCACTCCCGAGGCGAAGCCGTGTACGAAGCGGCTCAGATGGGACTTTTTCGCTAGTCGGTGATGTCTGAGAGCATTTTTTGTCTTGTTGCCCTTTTGCTACTGAGCATCGCTTTTGCAGTGCTCACGATCTTGGCACACCGAACTCACCCGCAGGCTAAAAAGACTTTTACGGTCGGATTGGCAGTAACGACAGCGATTGCAGGACTTCTTTGGTGGAGCACAAGCCCTTCTTTTGCAACACTCTCAATCACGGGTCAGGCGATCTCGGCGACGCTTTTCATTGTCTTGTCACTCGGTTACTCGCAATGCGTACTACAAAGCCGCTCGGCGTTACGTTGGGCCGGGGCTTTTGCGGCCGTTATTTTGCTCATCGTGAGTTTAACGATTGACATCATAACTGGGGCTCGAACACGTGACGTTGCCATTTCGATCGGCATCATTGTATTGGGAACCAACTTCTTGGGGCATCTCATTCGCGCCCGCATCAATCAAATGCTGTTGCGCGCTCCGAGCGGCGCCAAAGAAAACGCGAAAATCGCCGCAACGTTATCGCTCATTAAAACCTCAGCCGGCATTGTCGGTACTGACGCTCTCGATACACTCACAACCGACATTGTGGTCGCCCCAAAAAGAATCGCCACAGTTGTTTACGACATCTTAAGTACACTGCATGTCAGTCGCGCCACTGCCGAAACAATTGACATTGAGGCCAAAGCATCCGCCAAGATGCACGATTTAATTTATGTGGCCCGCATCGCGTGCGCCATCAAAAATCTCACGCAGGAAACTTTCCGCATTTCGGTCAACGAGACCGATATTGCCTTTAGCATTCAAAACACTTTATCGACCCAAACGATTGAAGCACTTTCGCGCACACTCTACGGCTTAGCCGTTGATGCCGTGGAAGTCTCCGATGAGCAAATCAACGCAAGATTTCGAAAACGCTGATTAAGGAGCCAACCTTGAAACACACCCTGAAACGACGACTAACTGCCGCCGCTTTATGCTTGTGCGCCATTTTCTCCACGTCTGCCAGCTTTGCCGATGAGCCTGAAGCTTGGCCGCAAGAAAAACGTATTCGCCTGGTCGTGCCCTTTCCTGCCGGCGGGGGCGCTGATACCTTAGCCCGCATTATTGCGCCCGAATTATCGAAAGTTCTCAATCAAACGGTCTATATCGACAATCGAGCCGGAGCGGGTGGCAGCCTCGGCACCGCCGCCGCGCTCAAAGACAAAGCAGACGGCTACACCCTCATTTATGTCACAAACGGCACGATGGGTACTAATACCGCACTATACCCGCGCTTAGGCTACGATGTTGCCAAAGACTTCACACCCGTGGCTCGATTAACTGACATTGTGCTTGCCATGGTGGTCAACCCCGAGCGCATTAAAGCAAAATCCCTTAACGAGTTTTTAGCCCTGGCGCAAAAAGCCCAACATCCGATGACTTTTGCCTCTTCGGGTAACGGCACAACGAGTCACTTGGCCGGCATTCTCTTTGCCCAGCATACGGGACTGCCTTTTGAGCACATTGCTTACCCCGGAGGTGCCGCTGCCATGACCGACATCTTAGCTGGGCGCGTGGATTTCATGATTGATGTGGCCCCCAACGCCATGCCGCAAGTGCAAAGTCAAAAATTGGTTACCTTGGGTGTAACCTCAGCTTCACGGGTTAATCGATGGGCTGACGTACCCACATTAAGTGAGGCCGGCCTCAAAAGTTATGAATTATTTGCCTGGGACGGTATTGTTGTAAAAGCGGGCACCGACAGGCGCATTGTTGAAAAACTCAATGAGGCCATTCAAACGGTTTTAGAAACCCCGGCAGTCGCCCAAACGCTGGTCGCACGCGGTGCACAACCCCAAACAAGCACACCAGAGTCGTTTGCACGATTTATTGCGACCGAGCACGTCAAATGGACCAATCTTGTTAAACAGTCCAAAACTAAAACCGCCCCTTAATCTAACATCTTGACAACTTTAGTTGAGACGTCAACAATCACGGATTATTTATTTAGAGGAACTCAAAATGACCGAGATGCAAGAAGACTTAAAGCGCATTCCCGAATGGCAAAAGGTCGAAAACTTCACCGACATTATTTATGAAAAAGCCGAAGGGATGGCCAAACTGACTATTAACCGTCCTCAAGTGCGCAACGCCTTTCGCCCTGAAACGGTGCAGGAACTCTGCCAAGCCTTTAGCGATGCACGCGAAGATCCCTCGATCGGGGTCATCATCCTAACGGGCGCAGGTCCCCTTGCCTTTTGCTCCGGCGGTGACCAAAAAGTCCGCGGCACGGGCGGCTACGTGGGCGGCGACGGCGTGCCGCGTTTAAACGTCTTAGATTTTCAGCGCATGATCCGCACTTGCCCCAAAGTGGTGATTGCCATGGTGGCCGGTTACGCCATCGGCGGTGGTCACGTGCTTCACATGCTCTGCGATCTGACGATTGCTGCCGACAATGCACGCTTCGGTCAAACCGGCCCGCGTGTCGGCAGTTTTGACGGCGGCTGGGGCGCTTCATACATGGCGCGCATCATCGGCCAAAAGAAGGCCCGTGAAATGTGGTTCTTGTGCCGCCAATACGATGCCAAACAAGCGCTCGAGATGGGCCTTGTCAACACCGTTGTGCCGTTAGAAGAGCTAGAAGCAGAAACGGTGAAGTGGTGTCGTGAAATTCTAGCCAACAGCCCCATCGCCATCCGTTGTTTGAAAGCGGCATTAAATGCCGACTGCGACGGTCAGGCCGGCCTTCAAGAATTAGCCGGTGACGCCACGCTTTTGTATTACATGACCGAAGAAGGCAAAGAAGGTAAAAACGCTTTCTTGGAAAAACGTCGCCCGGACTTCTCCAAGTTCCCTCGCTTACCGTAAGCCACGTTTGCCATGCGCAATCCTTTTTCTATCTTTGAAGCAGCCGCTTTAGCTCCGCAAGCCGTGGGGCTAAGGTGCGCGGGCCAAGACTACAGTTTCGGGCAATTGGCGTTATTGACACAAAACACGATTGCCCGACTGCAAAATACCGGAACTCTTCCGCCTAAAGGCTTTCCGTATATTCTGGAAGGCACTAATACGGTGGAAACTATTGTCACACTTTATGCGCTTTTTGAGTTAGGCGTTCCCGCCTTGATGTTGCACCCGAAATCCCTGTCTCTTATACACATCTCCGAGCCCACGAGACCGGAGCCTATCTCG
>USCE01000097.1 GCA_900553105.1 uncultured Sutterella sp. | reverse complement strand
ACGAGATAGGCTCCGGTCTCGTGGGCTCGGAGATGTGTATAAGAGACAGCCCGACTGATACGATGACAGCAATTGTGACAGGAATTGTGGACTCTCAGTTGGGACTCATTGAACGGGGAATGCGTGTGATGCAGAAGCACGGGTTTGATCCTACGCTGATTATTGCCGGCGGTGCTGCGGGTCGCTTTTTCCCTTACTTGCACAAAGAATTCCCTCAAAGTATTTTGAAGCACAATTTGGTTTTAAGAGGATTATCTCTTCGAGCTCATTCCGGTGAGGGATAACGATGAGACTGTTGGCTTGGATTTTGGTATTGGCCTGTGTAGTGCTTTATGGATATGATGGCCTCAGAATATGGCTTCAAGATGACTTCGCGCCCGTCAATGAGGCTCGGACTCCGATAACGGTTTTTCCGGAGGCAATGAAGAATATTCGACCTATTGATAATCCTGATAGCTATATTGAACAGCAACGACAATTAGCTCAAGCTCGGACTAAGCAGGCAACTGAAGAAGAAAGAAGGCAACAGGAACAAGAGCGCTTGACAGCGTTGGCTAAAGCACAAGAAAAACTATTGTTGAAGCCCTTACCGGAGGCCATTCAGGTACAGGCTCTTGCTCAAAATGAGGCAAAATCAGCTTTCATTTGTCTTCGTACATCCGTTTTATCAGAGAGGACACTACCCGCCGTGAATCGCTCTTTACAATCGGCGGGACTTTTAGAAGCCTTTCAGGTTGAGTCTGAACTTTCCGCCGATCGCTATGTGGTTTTTATCGTTCCTTCTGCTACTCGCAAAGGGGCTGAAGTTCTAGCAGCCCAAATTAAAAAACAGGGATTTCCGTCGGCCCGTGTCATCACAGAGGGACCACTTCATAACGCAGTGCAACTGGGAAGTTTCTCTACAGAAGAACGAGCTCAGGCTTATTTGGACGAAAGTGCAAAAAAACTGGATATGACCGCACTTCGTGTATCTAGAATCATCGGTGAGACTACTGGCCGAGTGTCACTTGTTTTTTCCAATATCAATGATAAACAAGTACAAAGTTTGCGCCGTATTGCAAAGCAACACGGCTTTAAGCTCTCAGATTGTTACTAGCCTTAGAGATTTGAATTTTCAAGTGCTTGGCGAAGTTGTGTTTTCATCATGAGTGCAAGCTTGCGACGCATTTGCAGGGTTTCGGGGTTGTTGTCGCGTTGCTTTGTTCCCCAAATCGATTCTGGAAAATGAGAGTCATCACGATAACGAGCAATAATATGCCAATGAAGGTGAGGCACCATATTGCCGAATTGCGCTAGGTTAATTTTGTCAGGTTGCATTGTGTTTCTTAATGTCAATTCCACAATCAAGAGCACTTTGTAAAGCAATTCCCGATCGGTGTCACTCAAGTCCGTCATTTCCGGCACATGAGCTTTCCAAATCACACGAATGTAGCCGGGGAATGCCTCATCATCGACGGCAATGACACGAAGCTTGTCGTTACTCCAAATAGCTTTATCATCGGTCATTGCACAAAGTACGCAATTAGTTTGCATTAGCTGTTTCTCCTTTAGTGAATAGGCCGGAAGTAGGAGCAGTTACGAATCGGATCACCGGCAACCAGTTCAATGCCTCCGGCGCCATCGTCAACGATGTTGTAATCCCACTTTTTGCGTCCGTTGGAATCCTCCAACCAAACCGCAACTGGTACATCATACTCATCCAAATTAGCGTTGATATATTCGCGGGCTTGCAATGGAGTATCAAATGTCTCCACAAAATCACCCCAGTCAACCACAACCTCAGTGACAACGTCTCGTCTCATGTTGTAATCCTCATGCGCATTGCGGCAGGACGTAGCATAGAGCTTGCGTGAGTTTAACAACGTAATTCAAATCTAAGGACTCATTCGGTGCGTGAGCATTGGATTGCGGTCCTAGGACACCCGTCAACACCAAAGCCGTTCCTGGGAAAAGCTTTTCAAACGTGTTAATGATGGAAATCGATCCTCCTTGTCCCATCATGACCGCTTCGTGACCGAATACTTGCTTAGATGCATTACTGAACAGTGTCTCAAAGGTTTCAGAGTCCGAATTTGCACACCATCCTTCGTGGTTTTCTTGATAACGCCACGAGACTTTGCAACCGTAAGGAGGGTCTCGCAGTAGTTCGTCTTCAACCGCTTGAGCCGCCTTCTCAAAGTCAATCATCGGTGGTACACGCATGGATAGACGCAGTGAAACGCTACCTTGAACAACATTGCCGGCATCTTCAATTTTGGGCAATCCGTCAATACCGATAACAGTGAGTGAAGGTTTCCATGTTTGTTGCAAGAAGATTTCATGATTGGAAATGTGTTTGGTCTGTACCCCTTCAAGAAGCGGAGCGTGATTCCATACCAAATCTCCAAGCACATCAGAGGCCTTTTTCAACTGCTCAATACGTCTACTGGGAATTTGAGCGTGACATTCGCTGATTTTGACAAATCCCGTGATCGGATCGTGAAGCCTTGCAATGAGTGCTTGCGCAATATTGAAGGGATCGGGAACCATGCCGGAATAACTCCCTGAGTGCACACCGTAGTGCATACTTTGAACGCGCAGGGTACCGCTGATAACACCTCTTAGTGATGTACTGAGCCAGAGTCGCTCATAATCTCCGCAGTGATTATCTAAAATGATAAAGGCGGCGGGATTTCCGATATCGTCTTTGAGAAGTTTTAAATATTCAGGTAAATCCGTGGAGCCGGATTCTTCCTGTGTTTCAAAAATACCGATAATTCGCGGATGTGGCATTTGTTCTTGCTTGAGGGCTACCACCGCCGTGATCATCGCAAACAAGCTGTAGCCGTCATCAGCAGCCCCTCGTCCGAAAAGTTTCCCGTTGCGAATTACTGGTTCCCAAGGACCTAATCCTTTGCTCCAGCCACCGGCTTCTGGTTGCTTGTCAAGGTGTCCGTAAAAAGCAATTGACTCGTCTCGTGTGGAGCCATCGGCGGCAATATCAACAAATAAACACGGTGTTCGGTCTTTTTGTGCCAAAATTTCGCATCGCGCTTGCGGCAGTACAGATTCAATCCAAGTCTTGGATTGCTCACAGGCTTGCATCAGATAACCGTGCTCTTGCCAATGACTGTCAAAAGCCGTTGACTTAGCGGGAATACGGACAAAATCCATTAAAGCCGGAAGTGCTTCTTTATCCCAAAATGCTTGTACTTGTTGTTCAATAGTCACGATTTCACTCCTACGGTTTTTGAATCGGAACGAGCTTTTTACCTAGCACGGAGCCGATGGTTTCAGCGCGATGAGAGGCCGCTTCTTTGGTAGAAAAATTACCAATAACGACACGGTAAAGATTGCTGTCACGAATCACGGAGACAGAATCGGTAAGCGTTTTTTGTAACTCTCTTGCGTAATTATCAGCGTTTGTCTGAGAACTGAAAGCGCCAGCTTGGATACTCCAAGCGAGGCTGTTTTCGACAGGCTGCGTAGCCGTTAAGTCAACCTCTGTGCTGACCATCCCTTCTTTGGCTGCCTCGGTTAAATTGACAGCACCGGACAAATCCACCACTTCGGTTATCACGTTTGCAGTCGTTGGTGAGGGAGTAAGTGTTATGGCAGTGGCGGCAGGTGTTGATGTCGTTTGGTTGGAGGATCGGGTAACGGTATGCTCTTCGTGATGGTCTTTTACAGCTTTGGCAACGGTTGCCGCGGTACCGATAACAGAGGCAATGGCGGCGATGTCCGCACTATTGTCCGTAATCTTGTCGATATCGAATTGCTTGATGACGGTGCCGGCTGCCTCGGGTACGCGTCCAGCTTTAATATCGGCCATCCTAATTCGCTCAACCCGAACCCTGGCCGTACCTTTATTGACGTAGCCCAGTTTGCTTGCTGCGGCATATGAAAGGTCAATAATGCGGTTGTCCACAAAAGGTCCGCGGTCATTAACTCTCACAATCACACTACGGCCGTTTTCCAAATTAGTGACTTTGGCATAACTTGGTAATTCCATCGTTTTGTGCGCCGCTGTCATTTCATACATGTTATAAATTTCGCCGATTGAGGTCTGACGGCCGTGAAATTTTTTTCCATACCAGGATCCGACCCCAGTTTCTTTCATGGGTTTATCACCGGTAACAGGGGTGTAACTCTTCCCGTTAATGCGGTAGGGTTTGTTTGCGCCGGGATGAGGTTTTTCATAGCGAGGAACAGCGTCTGGGGCGTTGGCATACTTAGAGGCAGACACCGATGGTGGACCGTCATCTTTGTAATAACGTCCACCACCCGAACAGGCTGTCAGCACAAGTGCAACTGACAAACCCAGTAGCGTCAGAACACGATAACAATTCATAACAGATAATCTTTCGTATAGGCAAAGCACCTAAACAGTATAAGCGTTAAGCGCTGTGATCGAGAATCAATGATTAAGAATTTTTTCAAAAGAGCAGTTAAATCATAACAATATGAGTAGTGTTGGCATTGCTATTGACATGTTTTCAGGTCTGATATCTGAGTTTTTTGCTGTATTTGAACAGGCACTATTTTAAAAATTCACTTGGGCGTACAATCGAAAATAGTATCGGGTATCGGTGTCGTTTTTTCGGCACCGATACTAGTTTGAAATTAACGACTTGCTTCGCCTGTGACTACGAATTATGGCCGCTAATAAAAAGATCAATATGCTTGAAGGCAGCCTTTGGGACAAGATGATTGTCTTTGCATTGCCGCTTGCTTTCACGGGGATGTTGCAACAACTTTATAACGCTGCAGACGTTGCCGTACTTGGGCGTTTTGTCTCCGATGTTGCCGTGGCGGCTGTGGGTAACAATGTACCGGTGATCGGTCTAATTATCAGTTTCTGTATGGGGCTTGCTCTGGGCGTCAATGTTGTCGTTGCACGTGCCTTGGGAATGAAAAATGATCGTAAGGCTAATGAAGCGGTAAGAACCTCTTTTCTAACGGCGGTTCTTTTCGGCATTGTTGCCTTGTTTATTGGGCAATTACTGGCCGGACCGGCAATGCAGTGGTTGGATGTGCCGGCAGAGGTAAGAGATGATGCGCTTATGTATTTGCGTGTGTACCTGCTCGGAATGCCTTTTATTGCGGTTTACAATTTCCTTGCTGCTGTTTTTCGCAGTCAGGGTGATACTCAAACGCCCCTTTGGGCATTATTGGCCGCGAGTTTATTTAATATCGCCGGCAATCTAGCAGCAGTGCTTTTATTGAACTGGGGTATTGCCGGAGTGGCATTGGCAACCGTATTGGCCAATTTGTTGTCTGCCATTATTTTATTTGTGCGGTTAACGCATCTGGAAGGGCCTTTGCAGCTCGTACCGAATCAGCTGTTTCAAATCGATTCTTCAGCGCTTCGCAGTATCGTACGCATCGGCTGGCCCGCCGGTATTCAGGGGGCCGTGTTTTCAATTTCTAATTTAGTCATTCAATCGGCAATTAATAGTTTGGGGCCGGCGGCGATGGCCGGCTCTGTGGCCGCATTTACGATTGAAATCAATGTTTATTGTTTCATCAATGCATTTGCCTTGGCTGCGACCTGTCTCTTATACACATCTCCGAGCCCACGAGACCGGAGCCTATCTCGTA
>USCE01000096.1 GCA_900553105.1 uncultured Sutterella sp. | reverse complement strand
GTAAACAGAGTAATTAAATTTTGCTTATATAGTTAAAACTGAGTATTTGAGAGGGGGCGATTAGGGTAATCGCTCCCTCTTTTACACAGAAATGCCTATTTACAGGCTTTTTCAATTGCGGTTAAATTAAATTCAAAGTTGGTAGAGGCGCAACGCGAATGAGTAACGCTACCGAGGGGACACCCAAAGACAGAGCGTGAAAGGTCAAGTTGCCGAAACGACCGATTCGGTAGAAGAGGTCAGTTGGGCGCCGGGAAAATATCCCGTCGACTCCTGCTTGAGGTCCAAGCAGAGGAGCTATCGATTGCAAGCTGTCGTTATCAGTGCTACTGATATGTTGTAGGGACGTTGCATCGATGGATGCAACTTTTTTTTACCCTAAACCTTATTGATAACATTTGAGGTCTGATAATGACAAGTAATGCTGCCAATCGCCTGCAAAGTGAATCCACGGAAATGCGTCGTGAAGTTACGCTTTTCGGCGGTATCTCCGTTTTAGCAGGTATCATGATCGGTTCCGGTATTTTCTACATCGGCGCCATTGTTCTCGAACGCTCAGGCATGAGTCTGGGTCTTGCTCTTCTCGTTTGGTTAATTGGCGGTTTGGTGACGTTGATGAGCGGCATTTGCTTTGCCGAGCTCGGCGCCATGATTCCGAGAGCCGGCGGCTACTACGTTTACCTGCGCGAAGCCTATGGTGAACGAATCGCCTTTATGTGTGGGTTCGGTAACTTCACCTTGTCCAATCCAGGCTCTATTGCCGCATTGGCCGTGGCGTTTGCTGCTGCATTGAATTCCATCTTCCCGATCGATCCTATCGTGCAAAAGGTGATAGCCATCTCGACCGTGTTGCTGTTGACATTGATTAACATTCGCGGTGTGCGCATGGGTTCTAGCTTGCAAAGCTGGTCCATGATCCTGAAGATGTTCCCGATTCTTTTGATTCTCTTTGCCGGCTTGTTCTTTGGTACGGAAAGCCCTGACTTGACGGCTATGCCCGCAGAAATGCCTTCTTGGAGCACCTTGATGAGTATGATCGGTTTTGCCGTGATTGCCACCTTGTGGGCCTATGAAGGCTGGACGAATTTGAATAACATCGCCGAAGAAATCAAGAATCCGCGCCGCAATATCCCGTTGGCCTTGATTCTGGCAATCACGGGCGTGATGGTGCTCTACATTCTGTTTAACTACTCGATTTTCCGTGTCGTGCCTTACGACAAGATTCTCCAGATGGTGAGCTCCGGTAACTACTACTTGGGCACTGAAGCAGCCAATTCGCTCTTCGGTTCTGCCGGTCTCGTAATCGTCGGTGTAGCCATGGTGCTTGCAATCTTTAACTCTTTGAACGGTTGCGTGTTGGCCTTCCCGCGTATGTATTACGCTATGGCTCGTGACGGTGCTTTCTTCAAGAGCTTCGGCAAGCTTCACCCGGTTTACAAGACCCCGATGAACGCTCAATTGGCTTCTTGTTGCTTGGCAATCGTTTTGATTCTCTCGCGTACTTTGGGCGAATTGACAAGCCTTGTGGCCCTGTGCGGCATGATTTTCCACGGCATGGCATTCTTTAGCGTGATCGTGCTTCGCAAGAAGTATCCCGACATGGATCGCCCCTACAAGGTTTGGTTGTATCCGATTCCGGTGTTGTTGATCTGCGCTATCATGATCGGTTTGATCGCAAATACGATTATCAACGACCCGATTACCGTTTTACTCGGTGTTATCGTTCCGCTCTTGGGTTTGGTCATCTATGAAATCTTCTTCCGCAAGTCTCATGATGCCGTTCAAGCGCAACAAGACAACAGTGATGCTCAACAATAGTCAGGAGAATCAACATGTCGACATTAATTCATAACGCGAAGATTTATTTGGAACGCGAACGTTTTGCCCAAGCCCTTTTGGTAGGCGATGACGGTTTGATTGCCGCTGTGGGCTCTGAAGAAGAAGTGCGAGCAGCTGCTCAAGGTCTTGAGCCTGAGCTCTACGATGCTCAAGGCCGCACGATTGTGCCCGGCTTTAATGACTCGCACCAACATCTCTTCAATACCGGTGTGTTTTTGGCTTCTGTGAAGCTTTTGGGCGTGACTACGATCGAAGAAGTAATTGCCCGAGGCCGTCGTTACATTGAAGAAAATCATCCCGCTCCCGGCGAAGTAGTTCACGGGATGGGTTGGAACCAAGACTATTTCACTGATGAGCATCGTCTTTTGACGCGCTACGATTTGGATAAGATCTCAACTGAGCATCCGATTATTTTTGATCGAGCATGCGGCCACATCTTGACTTGTAATACGAAGGCTTTGGAAATGGCCGGTATCACCGTTGATACGGTTCCCAATGCTGGTGGTGCCATTGACGTAGAAAACGGGGAATTGACGGGTGTATTCCGTGAAAATGCTCGTGCACAAATCCGCATTTTGATGGCAGAAAAGAGTTTAGAGCTCAAGAAGCGTATGCTTCGCACGGCTATCCGTCATGCTAACGAAACCGGTGTCACGTCTGTGCAAACGACCGATCTTCGTAATAAGGACTGGGCCTCGACACTTCAAGCGTTTGAAGAAGTCTTGGGCGAAGATCGCTCGATTCGTGCCTATCACCAATTTGCCTTTATGAATCAAGCTGATCTGCAAGCTTTCTTTGATAAGGGTTATCGCACCGGCCAAGGCGATGCTTATAACCGCATCGGCCCGTTGAAGCTTTTTGTTGACGGTTCGCTTGGTGCTCGTACCGCTTTAATGCGTCAGCCCTATGCCGATGATCCGAGCACGCAAGGCATTGCCACTTTAACCGAAAGCGAACTCGATACGTTGGTCGGTATGGCCGTCGAGCGTAATTGCAGTGCTGTTGTTCACGCCATTGGTGATGCTGCCGTTGAAAATGTGCTCAATTGCTATGACAAGTTCTGCCACGATGGTCAAAACCCCTTGCGTTTGGGCATTATTCACGTGCAAATTACCGATCGTCCGCTGTTGGAACGCTTCACGAAAAACGGCATATTGGCACTTGTGCAACCGATTTTCTTGCACTATGACACGAAGATTGTCGAAGATCGAGTCGGCAAGGAATTGGCTGCAACAAGCTATGCTTTCCGCACGTTAAAGGACTTGGGGGTTCACACGAGTTATGGAACGGACAGCCCCATCGAAGATATGAACCCGATTGATAATCTTTTCTGCGCAGTCACGCGTAAGACGCTCGACGGCGTGGATCGTCCGGGCTTCCATACCGAAGAATGTGTCGATATCTACGATGCCGTGGACGCTTACACGAAAGAAAGCGCTTACGTATCCTTTGAAGAAAACGTGAAGGGACGTCTCTTTAAGGGCTACTACGCTGATTTGGTGGTCTTAAGTCGGGACATCTTTACGATCGATTCTGATGAAATTTTGACCGTGAAGGTGGACGCAACGATGGTGGGCGGTAAGTTCGTCTTCGAACGTTAAGCCTAATCGGTAGAGATTCAAAAAACCTCCGTTACACAAGCGGAGGTTTTTTTGTGTGTAGTTAATTCAAAATAAAGTTACTCGGCGTTCGCGTTGTTTGCATAGCCGAATCAATCTCGGGTTCACTGGGCTCACAAAGCGTGCCACTAGCGCTTGGATAGAGCACCTCTTCGTCTTCTTCGTCCATAAAGAACGATTCACCTTGTAAAACGGTGGCGTTTTGACCTTCGGTAAAGCCGTGATAGTGCAGACATTTCATTAAGGTTTCGAACGTCATTGCTGCGGGCTCATTAAAGACAGGCCATGCAATGCCTTGAACGATTTGCTCAGGCTTATCTGTTAGGCCAAAGCCTACACGAAACTCTGTTAATCCCATCAAACCCATTTGGACGTTTTCATAGAAAGCTCCGACCGTGGCTTGAAGTTTATCGCTTGTGAGCTCATAAGTTTGCTTTAAATTCATCAGCGCTTCTCGAAGCGCGATGTGACGGAAAGCTTTACCGGCTTCTGTTAACGTGGCAATGGGTGAGAGGAACAAATCCTGCACGTAGAACTCTTGCGGTTTGATCTCATCGAGGTAATGAGTCATTTGCTCCGAGAGCGCAAAGGGGAATTCGAAGCGAGTGGCAATGTAGTGTTTTTCGAGACCTTTTAAGAGATCTTCGCTCAAAAGCTTGTAATTTTTAAGGTGAAATAAAGGTTTGGCGCTCGGTTCGACAATAATCGCTGCGATGAGACGGATGTCGGCAACAAGCTCATTGGCTTCTTCATGTGTTTCATCGGACTCGATAAAGCACGTACGCCCATTTTGAAGTCCATGAGCCCATTCGGTGATTTTTTGATTGAGCTCAAAGCCGGAATAATCAAAGGCTTCGGGCGTTAAAAAGTACGGATTAATAAAGACATCCGTCGCATTGGGTAGCAGGACTTGAAGATTGTGATTGAGGCTTTTGACAATCTCTGTGGCAATGGCGCCGAATGGTAATCCGTACGCGCTGGCGGCCAACACAGGAATAAGCAATAGCGTATAGCGGCGATTGCTGAGATTGACGTGACCGGACAAAGACTCGATGAAAAAGTGCCATCTGGCTACGGCATTGAGATCATGGCCGTTGTCTTCAAGCTTTTGAGCAATGACAGAGGCAACATCATTTGCGTTAGATGCCACTAAGGATTGAAGCGTGAGATAAAGTTTTTGGAACTCAATCGAGTCGGGCTTGAGCTCGTTGCGTTCTACTTTTTCAATGCACTCAATGATGTCTGCGTAAAGCTCTTGATTGTGATTCATGAATAGCCTTCGCGAGGTGCTCGGGCAGGTTTGCGACCTGCCCGAGTGATGATGGTCAATTAGTCAAACTTAGTAGTGTGCACTTGAATTAAGGGCTTGTCATCAAGCGGGGGCATGACCTTGCGAGGACGGCCCGGGTAGATGACGGGGTTGTATTCAAGCGGTTCAACGAGCTCAGCTCGCGTGTGAACAACTACGAGGCCTTTTTGAGCCAAGGCTTCTGAAAGACCGGCTGTCAAACGCGTTAATGCGTCTTCGGTGCTCTCAGTGGCAACTTCTTGAGCCGTTAGCGTCTCGGTGACGACTGTCTCAACGACAGGTTGCTCGGAAACAATTGTTTCGATAACGTCCACGGTCCCAGAGGCCGTATCAGACGTTACTTCTGCGACCGTTTCAGTGACTGTTTCGTCTGCGATAGGCGATTGAGCCGAGACAGGTTGAGCGGCTTGCGACTCGGAGGTAGCCGAGTTAGTTACGGGAGTCTCTTTGTTCACAACCTCAACCGAGATTTCTCCGGTGGAGTCTTGTGCTCTCGGACGACGAGCCGCGGGTTCACGCTTTAAGTTACTGATACGGCTTTCCACATTAACATGCTCGGTCGGCATAGTTTGCGTGAACGCCTCCACAGCAACGGCGGCCGAATCCTGTTCCATTTCATCTCGCAAGAACACAGGCGGACGATTCATTTCTTCGGCCTCAACTTCCGGCGGAATGCGGCTGTAGCGGATATTGTCCGCAATGGTACCGGTAAACAGGTGCGTATCCTGCAGCACCATTGCGATATTACTGCGCAGGTTTTCTCGTCCAACCTTGCGGATATCCTGTCTCTTATACACATCTCCGAGCCCACGAGACCGGAGCCTATC
>USCE01000095.1 GCA_900553105.1 uncultured Sutterella sp. | reverse complement strand
ACGAGATAGGCTCCGGTCTCGTGGGCTCGGAGATGTGTATAAGAGACAGAAGGTGAGTCGACCGCATAAATCATAGAGGCGAAACAAAAAACGAATACCCCAGACGGAAGTTTTTTCGTTGACATCGGTCCAATGATTTCGTGGCGTTGTCATTGGAAGTGCCTCGCGATGAGCTTGGGAAAATTCAAAAGCATTAAAACGCAGTTTCTGGCATGCATTTTGCTCAATAACCAATGGTCAGAGGCTTGGAAATGACTAATGCCGTCAGTAGGATAGTTGACGCCAACGGGTAAGTTGATGATGTTAGTGCCTTGACGATAAAGCTGAACGATAATATCTGGATCAAAATCCATTCTCAGGCCAATACGAGGAGAAGTGACCTGCCATCGTTCAACGGACTTCAGAGGATAGAGACGAAAGCCGCAAAGAGAGTCTTTGATCGCAAAGCTTAACGTATTGACATTGACCCAGAAGTGCGTCAGATAACGCCCCCATTTTCGGGCGGAGGGGACGCTTTCGTTGTAAATAGGGTACCCACAGATGATATGTTCGGGACTTTGAATCGCAGCATCGATGAAGCTCTTAATGCAATTGAGATCTTGCTGCGCATCGGCATCGATTTGGAAGGCGTGGCTGTATCCGTTTTTAATGCCCCACTGCATCCCGGCCAAACAGGCGGCACCTTTGCCGGAGTTTTTCTCCAAGCGAAGCGAAAAAATTCGTTTGCTTAATTGGCAAACTTCACGCAGTTTCGTTTGTGTTGCTTGATCACTTCCGTCATCAACAAACAGTATGTCTGCATTGTGCTTTAGACAGTGGCTGGCTACCAATTGCAGTTTGTGCGGGTGGTTATAAACAGGGATCAAAAAAAGCAGACGCATAACTGTGGGTAGTTCAATTAGTATAGTGTTGTGTCAGTTGTACGAAAGCGAATTTTACCGCTGGAGAACTTTATCTTTTTATCCGGACTTGTAAGAGAAAAGATCAGTTCATTTTGAGGCACATTAAATTGCGCTGTCAAGCAAAGTTCAGCCTTAGGGGTAATGATGGCGCTAAATTTGAGTTGAACCACTTCGGCGACTTGCAATGGCGTATTGAGGTATCGGTTAGCTAAAGTAACTGCCCAATGCAATTGGGCAACGCCCGGCATGAGTTGAAACTCCGAGAAATGTCCTTTGAAAAATGGACAAGAGGTAGTAGCGCTGAAGCGCAACATGAGTTCGTTGTGCCCGATGCACCAGTCCGTTGGTTGAATATGTTCGGGGCGAAAGACTTGGAACATTGTTGCAATTGAACTTTTGCCGCGAGAGTCGGTGGGTATCATAGGTTCAAAGCGCCAACGATGCGGGAGCATGACGGGTTCAAATCTTTGCAGCAAATGTTTATGTAACGTGCGTACAAGTGCGAGCTTTCCTTGCGTTCGCAAAATATTCAAACCGCTGTTATTGGGTACGGCTAAAAGAGCTAATTGATGAGTTTCTGGTATTTGAAAGACTTTACATTGATTCAATAAGCCGCTATCGGTTGCGTGAGTTTCCATGGCATTTAAACTCACGCGTTTTTCCTCAATTTTGACGATACGGTCAACGCGGCCCAAGAGTTTAAATCGACCATCGGCAAGGCATTCAATGCGATCATCACCTTGAATGACATCATTGCCTAATCGAGCCGATTTCACACAAATGATGTTATCCGGTCCTGCAAAAACTTCTGTGTCAGGCATCGCTTGCCAGTAAGTACTGTTTTCAACAATTTCATTATCTTTGATAAGCCGTTGTCGCCAAGCAATGCCATCGAGCTCCGTACTGCCAAGAATTTCATAAGGCGTGACGTTGAAGATGCGATCGGTGAGTCTAAGGCCGTCTTCGTCTAAAGGGCCGCCAGAAGAGATGATGGCCGATAGATTGGCTTTGGCCTCTTTCCAGTCTAGCTCTTGCGGTAAGCGTCGCAGATGAGCAGGGCTTGACACCAACACACTGTTCGGTGTTTTTGACAGCCGATCACAGATCGTTTCGGGAAACATCAGTCGTGTACTGGAGATCCTTCGCCCGCTGGCTAACGGCCACAACAGAGCCCATAGAAAACCGTAGATGTGTTGGTGCGAAACCGTAGAATAAACGGTTGCCTGTGAATCAATGGGGCAAGGAAAGTTTCTGTCAAGACGTTCGATGCCTTCAAAAATTTGCTTCAGAGTTTTAACGATTCGAGCTGGTTGTCCTGTGGAGCCCGAGGTGAATAACTCCACGAGCGGATGATCCATATCCAACCGAAGATCTTGAATACTTCCTTTGTTGGCTTGTGCCGTTAGCGAGCTATCTGCATCTTCGTCAAAGATGAAGGCCGTGTATGAATTGGCTAATTGTGAGCGAGTGAACTCTGTCATATCCGTGGGCAAAATAGTCCGAACTCCGGCGCACCAAGCCCCAAACATTGCCTCTGTGAATCGCACTCGGTTTTCGCAAAACAATGCACAGTGCGTGTATTGGTTCTTTTCAAATGCGGTTTTCCAAGTCAGAACATTGCTCAATAAATGTTCAGAAGTGACAAGCTTATTGCCGTCGTTGACTATTACTGTCTTTGCCGGAAAGCCTTTGAGATGTTCTAACAAATTCATGGTTGATTACCCTTGAGAATTCGCTTGCGGACAAGCCATTCTCCAATTAGTAGCATGGCAATCAGAATGTAGGCAATGAAACCATTATAGAAAGCCCACACTTCATCAGAAGTTGACGTTGCAGTCCACAGCGCGACAGCACCGTTGATAATAAAAAAGATACACCAAATCATGGTGACTCGTCGTGTATACAAAATGGCTTTTGCCGGTAGATTCGGGTCTTTTAATCGTGCGAATCGTTCAATGATGGATTGATCTGAGCACAGGCTGCCGGCAAAGATGATCAACGTAATGGCGTTGACAGCCACAGGATAGAGCTTAAGCGCAAAGTTGTCTTTTTGCGTCCAAGCGATGATGACGAGAATGACCGTTGCAGCAAATAATGCCAGAGATGTTTTGGAGCGCTGGAGTGCGCAGTGGATTGCTGCTAAAAGAAGGATGCCGACACATAAAAAGCCAAGACCGAGGTACAAGAGTCCGAATAGAACCGCGAATGGGTATGTTACGGAAATAATGGTCGGCAATATGCGTCGGAGCATGGCAAGCAGTTAAGACGCCTTTGAGTTGTCCGTTGAGCCGTTAATCAGTTTGTCCAAACCCTCAACCACGTCACCAATGGTTCGCATGTTGTGAAAATACTTTGAATCAATGGAAGCATTGCCGAGCATAGGGCGCAATTGTACTAAAAGATCGATTGCATCAATGCTATCGATATCCAAATCTTCAAGTAATTTAGCCTCCCATGTAATTTTCTCGGGAGCGATTTCAAAGGTTTCGGACAATACAGTGCGAATGCGTTCGAAAATTTGTTCTTGAGTCATCATGAAAAATACCGTCCGTAGGAATTACTTTGTACCAAGATCGTTGACGCAATCGGTAAGCGTGTTAATGTTTTGGAAATATTTTTGCGTATTCGTTTGGTCTGCACTTAATTGCACACCGTAACGTTTCTTCAGTGCAAGCCCCAACTCAAGTCCGTCGACACTATCAAGGCCCAGACCGTCTTCGGCAAAAAGCGGCAAATCATCGGTAATGTCCTCAGGAGTGACATCCTCTAGATCCAGTGTTTCAATAATTAGGATTTTCAGATCTTGTTTAAGCGAATCCATCGTCAGAGAACTCCATACGTTACAACATTTTATCGAGATGGCATGTTGTCATAATGAGAGAAGAGTTTATCAAAAATTGCCTGGCATAAGGCGCGTGTAGCCTTAGGAGGAGCCTCTTGGTAAAGCGGTAAATAGGGAGAAATATCGAGTTTTCCCAGAACCTTAAAACTAAATTGCATAGCAGAGTCCGGGACTTTCCACCAGGGTTTTTCCTTACTTAACCCTCGGGGTTTACAGTCAATGGCAACTAAGGTAGGTGAAATCTCTGAGCGAAGACTCGTGACCATTGCTCCGTGTTTGAGTTTCGGACGAATACCAGCCGGTGTTCGGGTGCCCTCTGGGAAAATAATGAGATTTGAGCCCTCGCGCAGCTCTTTGATGGATTGCTCAATTAACTCGTTGCCACCTTGATTGACGATGTAGCCAGCAGCATAAAGAGCCCCCCACGTGAAAGGGTTTTTTGCGATAGATTTTTTAACAATGGCACAAGCGTTAGGAGTAAATGAAAAAAGAAAAACGACGTCAATTAAAGTTAGGTGATTCGCAAGGATTAATTGCCCGGGGTGTTTTAGGGTGTCTAATCCCTCGGCAGTCCACTTCAACACGCCGATGACTCGCAGAAATTCGATAAACCATGCAAAAGTGACGTGAATAATCGCGCGTGCGACTCGCTTCCTTCTCTCAATAGGGTGCACAAGTACAACAATGGCCGGGAAAATCAAAAATTGAAAGAAAATCCCAAAAAAGCCAAAGGCGAAAAAACCTAACCCTGTAATGGCAATTCGATAAAGGCGTTTCATAAAAAAGTCGCTCAGAACCACGTGAAATTATGGCATGTGTATAAGGGATTGGCGATGCCAACGATATTGAATGTGTGACTCATTTTCCTGCCAGCTATCACTGCGTCCTTCAAAAAAAGCGATTGCAGAGAGAGCATTGTGGGCAGCGTTTGTTTCCGAGGTTTCGTCTAAGCGGGAAACACTGACTTGTAAAGATTGTTCAAAGTTTGTTGCTTCACGTAATTTTAAGGCAAGAGAAAATGTTTGGCCGCGGTTGTCATCTTTTGAAAAAGCAGGCGGAAGGCGAGATTCGTAAAAGCAAATATAAACTGTTCGATAATTGTTTAACAAGGCTTGTGCTTCAATCAGAGCAGTTGACAACGAGCAAGAGCCGCCGCTTAGTGCTGTGATAAATCCAGTGAAATGTTCAAAAATGGAAAATTGCCCTCCAATGGCATTGTGCACGGAGGTGGAAAATCTGTTCGGTGAGACGCCGTCAGGGTCCTTGAGCTCCTTTAGCAGTGCTTCAGTCAAGGAGATATCGCCCCAACGAGAAGCAAAGATAAAAGCGGTTTTATCGTCGGGCTGTTCGGTTAAAAGGGGGTTGAGTGAATGCAGAACTGCTCGCCCCAAAGGACTTAAGCGGCGTCTGAGCATGGGCGCAAGAAAATCGACTGAGGCTTTTTCCTCGCAGTCGTGTTCAATTGTTTGGACAAACCAAGCGTTGATTCCCTCAAGGTATAAACTCTTACGCATATTCACATTACGAATAAAACAGGGTCACGGTCGTGACCCTGCCGGTCTAAACATCGATCAGGCGGCTATTGTTGAGCCTTAACTTCGTCGATTTGGTTTTGAATGGATTGTACATTGGCCCGAGCGGCATCCAGTTCAGATTGAATGAACTCGTTTGCACGATCGCCCTTAGCCTGCGCCATTTTCTTTTGTAAGTCAACTTGGGCACGTTTGAGTTCGACATCAAGACGCTTGAGTTCGATATCGAGCTCGCGTTCTTGGTCGTCATAAGCCTGAAGTTTCTTTTTACGGGCTTCAGCTTCTTTCGCTTTAGCGGCGGCGGTTTTTTGACGAGCCTGCTCTGCTCGGCGTTGAATATCAGCGGCTCGTTTTTGCGCCTCTTGCCGCTCGTGTTC
>USCE01000094.1 GCA_900553105.1 uncultured Sutterella sp. | reverse complement strand
CGAGATAGGCTCCGGTCTCGTGGGCTCGGAGATGTGTATAAGAGACAGCTCTTTTGTCAGATCGATCGGTCGTTTGGTTCTATCAAAAAGATCGACTCCAAGACCATTCTCAAGCCTTTGAATCTTCTTTGTGACGGCTGATTGCGTCAAAGTCAATTTTTGAGCCGCCAGTGAAAAGCTACGTGTATCACACAACGTTAAAAAAACGTCCAAATCATTATGAAGTAGAGACATGTCGTTTTGAGCTTATTTATTCCTTGAAGGAATAAATAATAATACAAATAAGAATGCCATCTCCGCGTTCAGAAAATAATAGAGATAATGGTTATACAGAAAACGGAGGTAGCTCAATGAGCATGAAACATATTATTGAATTACAGGATTTACTGGACGATCCAGCGGTCAACGGAGCGACTGTAGCTGAATACTTGCGCTCATACGGAGCAAACAATGTTCAAGTAAAAACATTAACCGGCGAAAAAGGCTCAACAGACTTTATCAAAGTTTTAATTCCCGGTTCACAAGGTAAGTCTATAGGAGGGGACCGCCTTACCCTGGGAATCGTTGGTCGACTTGGGGGACTAGGTGCCAGACCCGAACGCATCGGCTTTACTAGCGATGGTGATGGCGCTTTGGCAGCTGTGTCAGTAGCAGCAAAATTAGCTCAAATGCACTCTCGAAGTGATGTGCTTGAATCCGATGTGATCATTACAACGCACATCTGCCCGCATGCGCCAACACGGCCTCACGATCCCGTTCCGTTCATGGACTCACCGATCAGCAATCAAGCTTGTAACGCTGAAGAAGTCGACTCGACCATGGATGCAATTCTCTGTGTGGATACGACCAAGGGCAATCGTATTGTCAACTCAAGCGGCTTTGCACTGACTCCTACGGTAAAAGAAGGCTACATTTTGCGCACCAGTGAAAAGCTTCTTTCTCTGATGGAGATTGCCACAGGGCGTCTTCCCGTTGTTCTGCCGCTTACGCAACAGGACATCACTCCTTATGGCAACGGCATCTACCATCTTAATTCCATTTTGCAGCCCAGTGTCGCAACTGATGCGCCGTGTGTTGGAGTTGCCATTACGACACAAACGCAGGTACCGGGCTGTGCCACAGGGGCTACACATCTATGCGATATCGATGACACCGTAAGATTCCTGATCGAGGTAGCGAAGAGCTACGGTCGCGATCAGACTATGTTTTATGACGCTGAAGAATACCAAAAACTGGTGTCGCTTTACGGTTCACTCAAACAATTTCAAACCTTTGGAGAAATGTCATGACATTCTCAATGATTAGCGCAACGGTCATAGTTATATTAACAATTGCAGCATTGTTAAAACGTTATGAAACTCGGCTTGTCCTCATTACGGCCGGTCTTGCAATGGGTGTTATCAGTTTAGCTCCGCACATTGCGCTAGCTAACATGATGAAAAATATGACTAACGCCTCCATGATTCTGGCGATCTGTTCCTCGTTGGGTTTTGCGGCGGTAGTATCAATGACTCGCTGTGATGCCCATTTTGTGGCCTTGCTTGTTAAGCCATTAAGAAAACTGGGGTTTTTCTTACTGCCTTTTTGCATGCTTATTGCCTCGTGCGTTGCTATCGCGATTCCATCGGCAGCTGGTTGTGCTGCAGCGCTAGGCCCCACAATGATTCCGTTGATGGTAAGAGCAGGATTCAAACCCGCGATTGCAGGTGCAGCAATTATCGGCTCAATCATCCCATCTGCCTTATCGCCAGGATCGAGTCATAACGTTTGGGTTGCCAAAATTTCCAACATGGAAGTCATGGACCTTATTGTTCAATTTGCACCGAAAATTCTCACTCTCTGTGCTCTTAATATCATCATGGTGACGGCAATGATTTTCGTTTTCCGTGACTATAAGAAGCGCACACAAGAGCAGGAAAGTGAAACGTTTGAAGTTACCGGAACCTCTCGCAGCGAACTGCCCGAACGAGTCAACATTTTGCACGCAATAGCCCCAATTCTTCCTATTGTGATTTTGATGTTGGGTGCCACTTGTGTACCGGCTCTAAAAATGAACGTAGCCGAAGCCATGATCTATGGCACGATTTACACTCTGATTGTGACGCGTGCCAACCCCGAACAACTGACTAAAGAATTCTTCGGCGGTATGGGCAGAGGTTATGCCAATATTTTAGGCATTATCGTAGCTGCGGGGTGTTTTGCCGGTGGTCTGCAAGCAGCAGGGGTAATTGACGCTTTAATTGTCCAATTAAAAGAATCAAAAGAAATTGCAGCAATTGCAGCAAACTTCGGCCCCTTCCTAATGGGGGTATTAACCGGATCGGGAGATGCAGCCGGTCACGCCTTTAATCAGGCGGTAACTCCTTATGCCGCAGAATTCGGCATGAAAGTTCCTAACCTTGGTGTTGTAGCTTCTCTTTCCGGTGCACTGGGCCGCATGTGTTCACCCATTGCCGGGGCAACGTTGGTTATTGCCGGCATGATTAAGGCAAGCCCGCTTGAAGTCTCCAAACGCATGGCCATCCCAATGATTGTTAATGTCATTTTGTTGGGCTTTATCTTCGAACTTTAAGTAGGACAGAAAAAATGAATGAATGTCTCTATAAAGACCAAATGGTTAAAGATCGTCGCTGGCTTCACGAACATCCTGAAGAGGGGTGGTGCGAGTTTGAAACGACTTACTTTATCATTCAGCGAATTGAACAATTGGGACTTAAGGCGCTTTGCGGAATAGAAGTTATTGAGCCGTCTGCTGTCATGGGCAGACATGAGGAGACAGTTCAAGCTGCACAAGCTCGTGCCCTTGAACATGGGGTTCCTGCTGCTTTTTTAAAGCGACTAGGCGGTTACACCGGGGCCATGGCTGTTCTAGAAACAGGACGACCAGGTCCTGTAACAGCCATTCGTGTTGATATTGATTGTTTGCCAATCGAAGAAACTCTAGATCCGACTCACGAGGCTAATCAAGGCCATTTCCGTTCAATTTACCCTGGCTTTTCTCATGCTTGCGGCCATGATGGACACACTGCAGTGGGCCTGGGAGTCGTCGCTTGGTTAGCCGATAACAAAGATCATCTGAGCGGAACAATAAAAGTACTCTTTCAACCGGCCGAAGAGGGTGTTCGTGGTGCGGCCGCCATGGCCGCCAAAGGTATTGTTGATGACGTTGACTGGTTTGCTGGTGCACACATCGGATGTTCTGCTCGTTTAGGGCAAGTAGGAGTCTCTCATCACGGCTACCTTGCCACAACAAAATTTGACTTGGAGTACGAAGGCGTTCAGGCCGCGGCTGGTTCTCCTGAAAAAGGTAAGAGTGCTTTGATGTGTGCAGCCGCAACTTGTATGTCGTTAGGATCTTTGCCCGGACACAGCCAAGGGATCACGAGAGTACAAATCGGCAAATTGATCTCTGGGGTTGGACGCAACATTGTGGCCCCTCACGCCTATATGCAATTGGAAGTTCGCGGTGAAAGCACCGAGATTAACGACTATATGGCAAACAATGTCGAAATGACTGTCAAAGGAATGGCAGCTGCTTATGGCGTGCAATATCGATTAACCCGAATGGGCGAAGCCTTGACTTATCAAGGCGATGAACAAGCGGTGGAAGCTGTCAAGCAAGCAGCTCAAGCCGTACCAGGTGTAGATTCCGTAGTGGATATGAATGCCAAGATCGGCAGTGAAGATTGCACAATGCTGATTCATCGAGTTCAAGCCCATGGTGGAAAGGCGGCCTTTTTCTACTACGGTTGCAATCATCACGGACACCACCGCAATGATTTTTGCATTCAAGATGAGCAATCACTGCCTATCGGATGGGGAGTGTTCACAGGCTTTATCAAAGGTCGCAACTGCTTGGGCTAGATCTGCATAATCCTGTCGCTCGCATTAAACCCACAACAGTTTATTGGTTCCCAAGAAATTGTTGTGGGTTATTTTGTTTAAGGACCAATCTCGAAAAAGCCAATCTTCACCAGTCACAATCGAACATGATGATTATTTCGATTAACAAGTGCTACGCATTCAACGCTTGGCTTTCCCCATTGACCAAGCCACGGAAAGGTTATGCAGGGTAATTTTTAGACTACGATAGTGCATTTTTCTAAAAACTGCGACCAAATCCTTTTCAATTTTGCACACTTAGACATACCCCCTCCATTTGTTCCTCCTGATTTGGCCGATCAATCTAGCAAAACTCGTTTGAAAACGACGCCGTTTGTTACACCTCAACTCGGCTAAGTGTTCGCAAAATATGGAAAAAATCGGTAGCATTAGCTGATTTCCCTGCCCGGCGAATTTAAGATGTCGTAATCGGGCCTGTGTGACTGATTGCTTAGATTTTTGCGATGCGAAAAAAAAACGTTTCTGAATCGTTAACAAAAAAAGTTTTTAAGTGGCTGATGCTTGCGGGCGTCTGCGGCGTTGTTGCGGCCGGCTGTATTGGCCTTGTTGTCTTTTCAGTGGTTTACTACAAGTTGCCTCCGATCGACGCACTAACTGAATACCGCCCTAAAATCCCGCTTCGTATCTACACGGCCGACGGTGATTTGATCGGCGAATTCGGTGAGGAGCGACGCGAGTTCGTTTCGATTGAAGAAATGCCCCGCCATATGCGACTGGCCATCCTTGCAGCTGAAGACAACGGCTTTTACGAACACTCTGGTATCGAATTCATGGGGATTGCCCGTGCTGCACTTTCCAACATTCTGACCGGTAGCCGCGGTCAAGGCGGCAGTACTATCACGATGCAGGTAGCGCGAAATTTCTTCCTGACGAGCGAACGCAGTTATGTGCGTAAACTCTACGAAGTTGCTTTGGCTTTCAAGATAGAGCAAAACCTCACTAAAGACGAGATTTTCGAAGCTTATGCCAATCAAATCTTTCTCGGTCATCGCTCCTACGGTTTCGGCAGTGCAGCTCAAACGTACTTCGGCAAAGACCTGAAAGATCTCTCTATTTCAGAGGCTGCCGTGCTTGCCGGCCTTCCCGTGGCCCCGAGTGCCTACAATCCGATTGTAAACATGCGTCGTGCGACCATGCGTCGTAACTATGTGCTCGGACGCATGCACACGCTCGGCTACATCGATGACATCACCTATTCAGCCGCTATAGCTCAACCCATCGAATTAAAGAAAACGACCGCAGAGGAGCGACGCACACAGTTGCAGACCGAAGACATGCAGGCAGGCTACATCGCAGAATTAGCCCGTATGATGCTTCTGCCCTATTTCAAAGACACGATCTATAACCAAGGGTTAAATGTCTACACCACCATTCGCTCCCGTGACCAAATCACTGCGAGTCGTGCCGTGCGACAAAACGCTATCACATATGATCGCCGTTACGGCTACCGAGGTGCAGAAGGCTACGTTGATATCAGTAACGATGACACGCGCGAAGCCGATATCCGACAAGCGCTCGGAGCCACTGTAACGTCTTCTAACCTGTTGCCCGGCGTTGTCATGGCCTTAAACGCCAAAACCATGACCGTGCAATTAGCCAATGCTGAAACGGTCACTATCGCCGCCAAGGACTTTGACTTTGCCAAGGCTTTTATTTCACAAAAAGGTCAAACGCTCAAAGGACGCTACAAAGAACGCGAACTTCGCGTAGGCAGCATTGTTCGTGTCCTGTCTCTTATACACATCTCCGAGCCCACGAGACCGGAGCCTATCTCGTA
>USCE01000093.1 GCA_900553105.1 uncultured Sutterella sp. | reverse complement strand
ACGAGATAGGCTCCGGTCTCGTGGGCTCGGAGATGTGTATAAGAGACAGGAATGACAAGGCGCTGACCCTGATGCAAGGTTTGCGTGGTCAACTCATTTTCATCAATGATGGCACTGACCTTGGTTTTGTAGCGATTGGCAATGGTATAGAGCGTATCGCCGGGTTTGACTCGGTAAACCGTTTTGATAATGCGGGTACGCTCAACTTCGTGAATAGTCAGCCGCAACCGTTGTCCGATTTTTAACCGATCGCTCTTTAAACGATTGTCACGTCGAATTGTCGAGACCTTAACACCGAATCGCTTGGCAATACCCGAGAGCGTATCGCCTGAGCGCACCCGGTAAGTGATGCGACGCGTGGTCGGCAAGGGCGTTAGTCGCATCGAGCTGTCTTTCTCTGAAATGGCAATGTCACCACTGTCGGGGTTTTTCACCAAAAGGGTGCTACCCACAATGACGGAGCGCTTGGGCGGAATTTTATTGGCAGCCCGCAACTCATCTTCAGTCATGTTAAAGCGCTTGGCAATTTTGGCCAAAGAGTCGCCTTTTTTAACCTTGTAGGTATCCCAGTTAGAAAGCGGTTTACCCGTGGCTTGCCAATTAATGAGATTGGAGACAAAGGCATCGGCTTTGTCAGCTGGGATTAAAATTGAGCCCTCGTGGGCAGCTACAATCACCGGACGATTGTAACTTGGATTTAAAAGTTGAAGCTCGGTGATGTCCGTTTCGGCCAATTGCGCTGCCGTTTCCAAGTCGAGGTCACGGTTTTTGTTGACTTTAACGAAATACGGTTCGTTTGCAATTTCAGGTAGCTTTAACCCGTAGTCTTCAGGTTTGTCGATCAACTTTTTAATAGCCAAGAGTTTGGGTACGTAGCGGCGTGTCTCTTGAGGCAAATCGAGACTGAGGTAATC
Source organism: uncultured Sutterella sp. (assembly GCA_900553105.1). Classification (GTDB taxonomy): domain Bacteria; phylum Pseudomonadota; class Gammaproteobacteria; order Burkholderiales; family Burkholderiaceae_F; genus Aphodousia. Next base: position 4,775 of record USCE01000093.1, on the reverse strand, counting down.
AGTCGGCAGTCCCTTTTTTTCGTTGATAGCAATCGCGCGGCGAATACTGCCTTGACCGAGATTGTAGGCAGCGAGTGCCAAATGCCAGTCACCAAATTGGGCATAAAGAGATTGAAGGTAGTTGAGTGCCGCTCGGGTGCTTTCAACGATATCGAGCCGATCATCACGCCAACTTGATTGTCTGAGATCGAAAATGTCGCCCGTGGAGGGTAAGAATTGCCAAAGACCTGCGGCTTGAGAGCGCGAAACCGCCTGCGGTTTAAATGCGCTTTCAACAAAGGGCAAAAGCGCAATCTCGGTGGGCATGTCGCGCTTGTCGGTTTCCGAGACAATAAAGTAGAGGTACATGCGGGCGCGAAGCGCCATAGCCTCGGTGTAGGGCAGGGCTTGTGTGTAGCGTTTGAGTTCTGCGTCCACGACGGCTTGTGGCAAGTCTGGTACGCCCCATCCTTCACGAATACTTTGCCAGATGCTGTCGGCCGGGCTGATGCGAACACGCCGAGCTTCACGCACTTCAACGGCTTTAACAAACTCGTCTTCAATCGTGATCTCACCTAAGAGGTCCACGTAGTTGGAGGCCGACGCCGTGGTTGTCACGCAGGCGGCTGCCAACGCAAGAAGTCTCGCAAAGTTCAAAGATGAGTCCTCTCTCAAATACTTTCCGTCACGCTCGATTGACCCGAGACGATGGCCCGCAGCCCTTCGGTGTCAATGATTTGCACGTGTTTTTGGTTCACGGCAATCAACTGATCGTGCGAAAAACGTGACAATACGCGGCTGACAGTTTCCAATTTCAGCCCCAGGTAGGAGCCGATTTCGGCTCGGGTCATGCGTAAGACAAATTCCGAGCGAGAGTAACCGCGCGATTCAAAACGTTGAGAGAGATTCAATAAGAACGCTGCCAGACGCTCTTCGGCATGCATGGAGCCCAAGAGCAACATCAAACCGTGTTGACGCACGATTTCACGCGAAAGCAGTTTTTGGAAGTGTATGTTGTAATCTTCAATTTCAGAGCAGGCTGCCAGAATGCGCTCATAGGGAATGACACACACTTCGGTATCTTCCAACGCGATGACATCGCATGAGTGCACTTCATTGGCAATGCCGTCCATGCCGATCATTTCGCCCGACATGTGAAAGTTTGTCACCTGTTCACGCCCGTCGCTGCTCATTACGGAGCTCTATAAAAAACCCAGACGAATGGCATAAATCGCTTCAAATCGATCGCCGGCTCTAAAAAGCGGTTCTCCGCGGCGGATGCGTCGACGCGCCGAGATCAACTCTTCAAGTCGATCAATGTCGCGTAACGATAAACCGAGGGGAACGCAATGCTCGCGCAGATTGCAATGAGAACAGCTCACTCGCAACGAATTGACGGCAGTAATGGATGGTGACAAGCTCGACATTGTTTGTTGATATTTAAACCGTCGAAAACTGTACTAAAGGCACATTCAGCTTCGGCTAATAATTACCGTGCACAATGTCAGACGTATCGTTGCCTTTGTCAGTTTTTGACTTTAGTCAAAAAATTGATTGTGAAATGATAACAGAACTTTGAGCTAAATCAAATAACGAAATAGAGGATTTTATGGTGATCGATCCGAATACGACCGGTGTGCAATTGCCTTCGATCGAATTATTGCAAAAATTTGACGTGCCCGCTCCACGCTATACGTCTTATCCGACCGCCGATCGCTTCAATGCTAGCTTTACGGCTAATGATTATGAAGAAGCGCTCGGTAACCGAGAAGCCGGTAAACCGTTAAGCCTTTACGTGCACGTGCCCTTCTGTAATGACGTTTGTTTTTACTGCGGCTGCAATAAGGTCGTTACCCGTGATCACTCTAAAAGCGGCGAATATTTGGAAGTATTGGGCCAAGAGATGGATTTAGTGGCTCAAAAACTCTCCGGCGTGAAGACCGTGAGCCAATTGCATTTCGGTGGCGGCTCGCCCACCTTTTTAGACAATGATGAGATCCGTCGCGTGATGGCGATGATCACCGAGCGTTTCCCGTTGGAAACCGAGGGTGAATTTTCCATGGAAGTTGATCCCAGAACGTGCCCGCCGGAAAAGATTAAAGTGATGGCCGAAGTGGGATTAAACCGCATGAGTATTGGGGTTCAAGACTTCAATGCCGATGTTCAAAAAGCAGTCAATCGCATTCAACCCTTTGAAATGACAAAGGAAACGATTGAAGTGGCTCGTGCCGAAGGCTTTAATTCTATCAACATGGATTTAATTTACGGGTTGCCTAAGCAAACCCGAAAGAGTTTTGAGAAAACGCTTGATCAAGTGCTCGAACTCTCACCGGATCGTATTGCGTTATATCACTATGCGCATTTGCCGCATCACTTCCCGCCACAACGCCGTATTTTGGATGCTGATTTGCCGAGCACGGTTGAAAAGGTGAATATCATGATGGATGCGATTACGCGTTTGACTCAAAACGGGTATCGCTATATTGGTATGGATCACTTTGCTAAGGTGACAGATGAGCTGGCCGTGGCTCAAAAAGAAGGCAAGCTTCAACGCAATTTCCAAGGTTATTCCACACGTCCTGATTGCGACATGGTGGCCTTGGGCGTCTCGGCTATCAGTAATGTCAGCCATTGTTATGCGTGTAATCCTCGCGACTTGCCTTCTTACTATGAAGCGATTCGTGCAGGACGTTTGGCAACCAACCGCGGTTATCGTTTAAGCGATGAAGATCGCTTGCGTCATGCTGTCATCATGACGATCATGTGCCAGTTTAAACTTGTGAAAGCAGAAATCGAAGAGCGTTTTGGTATCGACTTTGATTCCACCTTTGCCTACGAGCTTCGCAAACTTCAAAACTATCAAAAGGTGGGGTTTGTGGAATTAACGCCTGAGGCAATCGTCGTGAGCCCCAAGGGTAAGATTTTTGTTCGTGCGGTGGCTATGCAATTTGACCGCTACTTGCGTGAGTCCGATCGCGCAGGTGGTTATTCAAAAATCGCATAAATGAAATTGTTTGCCTAAATTTAGATACCTAAGTTAAGGAATAGCTTTTGCCGTGTTGCAAAAGCTATTCCTTTTTTTGTAGAGCATTTCAGTTGTTGATGCATGAAACTTATCAAATGAAATGCTCTGAATAAGTACTTTTTCTTGATTGTTTAAAGTACCTGTTTCAAAAATGCGTCAATGATCGTTGTGGCCTGCGGTAAGTTAAACAAAGTGTGAGGAGCCTTAGGCAATAAAACGATAGTCACATTGGGATGATCTTTCAAAGTATTAGCGGCATGACCTAAGGCTTCGGGGTTGTCTAAGTAAGAATTTTTCTGACTGAAGTAAGGGTCCTCAGCGCTCATGATATTGAGCACCGCACAGTCCTTTGGAATATGGGTATTATGTTCAATAACATGATAATTATTTTCACAACTCCAGGAGAAAATCATCCGAGCGGATTCTTTTTCGGAGGACTCATTGATAAATCGGGCCACGCTAACAGCGCCTTCACTAGTGCCAGCAATGACATAGTGATTGTCAAAAAAGGAAATACTGTTTAATTTGGCAACTGTATGACGAAGTTCTGCGTAACGCATGGCATGAACCTCTTCGTATACATTTCGGGCAACAGGAGATGAGTAAGTGAGTCGATCTTGGACTTGCATGGAGTCTGGAGCTAGGAATGCAAAGCCATTTTCTGCTAGGTGCTTAGCAAAGGTGCGGATTGCAGGATTAATCCCGGAGCTACCATGCATAAAAAGAACAGTTGGTCGTTTAGGAACTTCATGTTTTAATTGATCTAATTCTCCCTCATAAAGCTCGCCGTTGGATAATTTAACGACTGTGTAAGCTTTTTCAAAGACTTTTTTTAGAGTCTCTTCAGTATGGCAGCGAATGTTTCCTTCGATTTTTCCGCTTAATTCAATGCTCATTTTTGGTACCTCTTATCAAACGAGGGGCAGTTTTTTAGGTGCCCCTCGGTGTTTTTTCAGTTAGAAGAAAAGTCCCACAAAAGTAAGCATCACGACATAGCCGACTAAGCAGGGAATGGCGGTACGCTTGACCATGGTTAAAGGATTTACTTTTGCAAAACCGGCCACAATAATGATGACACCAGCAACAGGCGACATGGCGCGTAGCATTTCTGCGGCTGTGTGCATCATGACCATCATCGAAATGCCATCAACGCCCATGGCTTGAGCGACATCGGGAACGATATGAGCCAAGCTCGTGAAGGCTGCTACACCGGAACCTGTCAACACCGTAACTAAGCCAATAATGGCCGAGAGGACAACGCCCATACCGGTGCTGTTTAAACCGATTCCTTGAGCTGAGTCAATTAACAGGTCAACAATGCCGACGTTTTGCAGACCTTTGGCAAAGAAGGCGGCTACAAAAATTAACCCGACCGTACTTGTCAGAATGTTGCCCATGCCCTTGAACATCGCAAAAGAGAGATCAAAAGACTCTTTGATATTGCGGCGCATGATGAGATCGAACAAAAATGCGATGAACCAGCAGATAAACATGGCAGTGGGCACGCTTAATGTCACACTCTTATAAACCATCTTGTTGAAAATCAAGAGGAAAATGATCGGCATTATTGGAAAGATTGCATAGAAAGCCGGCGTTTTTTCGAGTGTTTTTCGCTTACTTTCCAATTCCATCAAATCAGCAACTTCACCGGTACCATCCTTTTTGTCAAAGTAGTACTGTACAACTACATGAGCGATGGCCATTGCGGTGATAGTTGGTACAGCCATGGGTAACTGATCTGTCTCTTATACACATCTGACGCTGCCGACGA
>USCE01000092.1 GCA_900553105.1 uncultured Sutterella sp. | reverse complement strand
CTTATCGTCGGCAGCGTCAGATGTGTATAAGAGACAGGTTTACGGTTGATTTTGACCTCTCGTCCTTAAAGCTCGAAGAAGATGCTCCATCGCCTTTTGAGCAACTTGGCATTCGATTCCATTACGGCGATCCGTTGTTTGTACAGGTTGAGCTGGGCTCGGCGGCCGATGCCGCGGGCATTAAGGCTGGTGACGCAGTGTTGGCTGCGGACGGCTTTTTCGGTTTGTCCGTCAAAGAGCTGATCGAGCGCATCGGTACTTCGGGATCGCGCGGCGTAGTTTTAACGCTTAAAGATGAGCAGGGTGACGTACGGGATGTGCATGTGGTCGCACGCGTGCAAACGGTCGATGACGGGCAGGGTGGTCAAGTGACAAAACCCGTGATCGGTGTTCGCGTCGGCATTAAGCCTGATCTCATTTGGATTAAGAAGGGTCCGATTGAAGGCGTGATGAGCGGGCTCGATCGGATGGCCTCCATAACGAAAACTACCTATATTGCCGTGAAATCGATGATTGTCGGCGAGGCGAGCACGAAGACACTTTCCGGCCCCATTACCATTGCCGACTATGCGGGTAAGTCTGCTCAGATGGGCTGGCGCGTGTATTTGTCCTTTTTAGCTATGATTTCCGTGAGCTTAGGACTGCTGAATTTGTTACCGATTCCTTTGTTAGATGGTGGCCACCTGCTGTATTATTTGGTGGAAATTGTTCGCGGGCGACCTGTTTCTGACAAGTGGATGCAGGCTGGGCAAAAGCTCGGTTTGTTAATTGTGCTTGCTTTGACTGCTTTAGCACTAACCAATGACCTCTTAAGATTGCTAGAATAGGCCATCCGCTCAACTTGTGAATAAAATGAACGTCAAAGTTTCTCCCGTTTGCCGCTCAGTTGCGGCAGCTCTTATGATGATGACCGTTGCCGCGAGCGCTGCTGCTGCGCCCGGTGACTTCCAAATTCGCGATATCCGCATTGACGGCATTGCCAGAACGGAGCCCGGTACGGTGCTCTCACACTTGCCGTTTCAAGTAGGTGACACCTATACGCACGAGTTGGGTAACTCGGCCATTCACTCGCTCTACGGTTCCGGACTTTTCCGTGACATTCGCTTAGAGCGTGAAGGTGATGTACTTGTCGTCATCGTTCAAGAACGTCCTGCCGTGGCTTCTATCTCCACGCAAGGCATTCGAGCATTTGATAACACGGCCATTGAGCAAAGCTTCCGTGACGTGGGGCTGGCCGAAGGTCGAATTTTTGACTATGCAACGCTTGATCGCGCCGACCAAGAAATCCGCCGCCAATATTTGGCTCGCGGTTACTACGGCGTTGATGTAAAGACGACGGTTACGCCGTTAGATCGTAACCGTGTACGTTTGTCGATGGTGGTTGACGAAGGGGAAGCCGCCAGTATTAAATCCATTCGCTTTGTGGGCAACCACATTATGAGCGATGATGATTTGAGCGAACAGATGTCCTTGACGCCTTCGGGCTGGATGTCTTGGTATACCAAGGGCGACCTCTATTCTCGTGAAAAACTGGCCGCCGACATCGAAGCGATTCGTTCGTATTATCTGAATTCTGGTTACTTGGACTTTAAAGTCGACAGTGTCCAAGTCTCCATTGCACCGAACAAAAAAGACATCTTTATTACGATTAACGTGACCGAAGGGGCTCAGTATCGTATCTCGGGCGTCGAGTTAACGGGCGACATGCTCGGGTTGCAGTCTGAACTTGAATCGTTAATCGAAATCGAAAATGATTCGATCTACAACGCCGAAGTGATCAATAACGCTTCCACGGCAATGGTCGATAAGCTCACGACGTTGGGTTACGCCTTTGCAACGGCGCGTCCCACGCCTGTGGTCACCGGTCCCAATGAAGCGAAGATCGTTTACACGATTGACCCAGGACGTCGCGCCTACGTGCGCCGCGTGAACATTTCCGGCAACAGTAAGACGCAAGACGAAGTGATTCGTCGTGAAGTGCGTCAATATGAAGCCTCTTGGTTTGACAGTGATTCCGTGAAGCTTTCGCGTGACCGTATTGACCGTTTGGGTTTCTTTGATTCTGTGACGGTTGAGCCCAAGCCTGTGCCCGGTACGCGCGACCAGGTGGACTTGGAAGTTGTGGTGAAAGAGCGCCCCACGGGAAGCGTGAGCTTGGGGGCAGGTTACTCCACGAGTGACGGTGTGATTTTGTCGGGGGGCTTCTCGCAAAATAACATTTTCGGTACTGGTAAGGCCTTCAGTGCTGAAGTCAATACGTCAGACAGCTCTCGCACATATGCAGTGTCATTGACCGAACCGTACATTACGCCCGAAGGTATTTCCCGCTCCATCAGCGTCTACGACAGACGCGTGGACATGGACGAATTGGAAATTGCCGATGATGTCGAATACGAAACGCTCGGTGCCTCCATTAACTGGGGTATTCCGTTTACCGAGTACGATCGAGTGTTCCTCGGTTTGAAGTGGGAAAGTACATCTGTTGATGCAGGTACCGGAGCACCTAGACGCTATAAACAATATGTAGACGATTTTGGAGAGGATCCTCATGCAGTGGCCGCGACGATCGGTTGGTCACGCGACAGTCGTGATAATGCCTTGGCGCCGACCCGCGGTACCTACCAACGCTTCTCCGGTGAAGTAACGTTCCCGGTGTTGGATCTTCGCTACTATCGTGCCAGCTATCAATTGCAACACTACTGGCCCATGACCAAGGACTTAACGCTTGCCTTTAATGGAGAGGTAGGTTACGGCGACAGCTGGGGTGGTAAAGCCTATCCGTTCTTCAAGAACTTCTACGCTGGCGGTATCGGTAGTGTGCGTGGCTTCGAAAATTCGAGTTTAGGTCCGAAGGACTATGGTACTACGGGAGATGATGATTCGAATGCCGGTGGTCAAGCGTCGTTAAACTTCTCAGTTGAACTATTAATGCCGTTGCCGGGTGCCGACCGCACCTTGCGCTGGTTCACTTTCTTGGACGGCGGTTGGGTCTGGGGTGACTCTTATAACGAGGCCGGTCGTGTTGAAGACAGCATGAAGATTGATTTTGGTGATCTGCGCTACTCCGTCGGTATCGGTGTAGCCTGGATTTCGCCCTTAGGCCCGTTGAAGTTCAGCATTGCGGCTCCGCTCAACGATAAGGAAGGCGACGAAGTCGAACGCTTCCAATTCCAAATTGGAACAGGCTTCTAAGTCTGTTTCCGAGAGGGCGTAAGGCCGAACCGGATCAAAGGGAAAGTGGTTGAAATTTCACCCGCTTTCCCTTGTGCGTACATGGAGAACAGCACAATATGAATAAAAAATGGATTTTTACCTCGCTTTGCGTGTTGGGGCTAGCCACTCAAGCGGCTGTGGCTGACACGAAAATCGGCGTTGTGAATCCCGACCGAATTTTGCGCGAAAGCGCGGCTGCGATCGAAGCGCAAAAGAATCTGGAAAAAGAATTCGCTTCGCAAGAAAAGTCGTTATCGATTTCCGCGAAAACGCTCAAGTCTGATGTCGAAAAATTTCAAAAGCGTGCCTCGAAGATGAGTAAAACCGAGCGCATTGCCGCCGAACGTAAACTCGCCGACAGTGAACGCCAGCTCAAGCGTCGTGAGCGTGAATTGCGCGAAGATTTAAATCGTCGCCGTAATGAGGAGTTGCAAAACATTTTGATGCGTAGCAACGACATCATCCGCGAGATTGCCGAACAAGAAAAATATGACCTCATTTTGCAAGAAGCCGTTTATGTGGGCCCCAATGCCGACATCACCGACAAGGTCATTAAACGTTTAGGGAAGTAATCGATGCAAGTTCGTCAAGCCTATCCCATTGAAATGCTCGTGGCCGCCGTCACGCGTCAAAGTGAGGGGCGCCTGGCACAAAAATTGGTCGGCCCGTATGAAGGCGTGGCCGTTCGCTCGGTCGGCTCGCTCACGCATGCCAAATCCGATGAAGTCGCATTTTTAGCCAATCCTAAATTTATCGACGAGGTCAAGACTTGCCAGGCAGGCGTCATCGTCTTGCGTGCCGCAGATAAAGAAAAGCTTTATGGTGCAGACAATCCTCGAGCCATGATCATTACGCCTGATCCGTATGCTTGGTTTGCGTTTGCGCTTCAAGTCGTGCAATCCATGCTCGAAGTGTTTGAAAGCGGTATTCATCCGCATGCTCATGTTGCCGTCACCGCTAAAGTGGATCCGACGGCACGAGTCGATGCTGGTGCTGTTGTGGAAGATCATGCCGTAGTAGGGGCTCACGCTTGGATCGGTGCTGGTAGCGTCGTCGGTGCCCGAAGCGTTATCGGTGAGTCCACCCGATTGCATCCTAACGTGACCATTGCGCACGACTGTAAAGTGGGGGCGCGTTGCATTTTCCAATCCGGTTGCGTGATCGGGGGCGACGGATTCGGTTTTGCCCCCTTTGAAGGCACTTGGGTGAAGATTCCACAAATCGGCGGCGTGACCATCGAAGACGATGTCGAAATCGGTGCGAACACTTGCGTAGACCGCGGTGCCTTGGAAGACACCGTTATTGGTGCAGGATCCAAGATCGACAACTTGATTCAAATTGCCCACAACTGCAAACTCGGCCGTCATTGTGTAATGGCAGGCGCTGCCAGCATTGCGGGCTCAACCTCGTTGGGCGATCATGTGATTGTAGGTGGTGCCGCAAACATTAACGGTCACATTAAGATTCCGAGCGGAGCCACCATTGGACCGGCCACAACCGTGACTGCCTGGCCCAAGGATGATACCAAGCTCATGATGGGGATTTTTCCTGCCATGCCTAATCGCGACTATGAGCGCTCAGCGGTGTTGATTCGTCGACTGCCCGAAATTCGTAAACAAATTAAGGCACTGGAAAGTGCTGTTGAACAATTGAAATCTACCAAAGAAGAAGGTAACCAATGAAGTACAACATTCATGACATCATGAAATTTTTACCTCACCGCTATCCGTTCTTGTTAATTGATCGCGTTGAGAGCATCTCTGAGGATAAAACGACGGCAGTGGTGATCAAAAATATCACGGCCAATGAACCGCAATTTACCGGTCACTTCCCGGGTTGCCCCGTTATGCCCGGTGTTTTGATCATTGAAGCCATGGCCCAAGCCTGCGCCATGTTGGCTCTGGATCGTTTGACAGAAGAAGAACGCAACGACGGTTCGCTCTTTTACTTTGCTGCGATCGACAATGCCCGCTTTAAGCGTGTTGTGGAGCCGGGCGATCAATTGCGCATTGCCTGTAAATACATCCGCGACCGTGCCGGTATCGGTAAGTTTGAAGCTGAAGCGACCGTTGACGGTCAGCTTGCTTGTCGCGCAGAAATGATGTGCGCTCGTCGCAAACCCGCCTAATAGCATAGGAACGACGATCGGGGTAGCGTTTAGGCCAGACCCGTTGGTGCCTAAACGCTACGGTAGTACATAAACACTCTAAAGGTCATCCGACATGGCAAAAATTCATCATTTCTCACTTGTTGACCCTTCCGCACAATTAGCCGATGACGTTGAGGTGGGCCCATTTTGCATTATTGGCCCGAATGTAACGTTGGGAGCCGGTTGTAAACTGCTCTCGCACGTCAATATTCACGGTCATACGACCATCGGGGAGCGCAATATTTTTTATCCGAATGCTAGCATCGGATGCGATCCGCAAGATAAAAAACTGTCTCTTATACACATCTCCGAGCCCACGAGACCGGAGCCTATCTC
>USCE01000091.1 GCA_900553105.1 uncultured Sutterella sp. | reverse complement strand
CGAGATAGGCTCCGGTCTCGTGGGCTCGGAGATGTGTATAAGAGACAGAGATACTCTACCCTTTTCGGTGCTATTTTGTTAGCTTTATCAACATCTTCGATGGCAGCAGATAGCTTAATTAACACTAATGCTCAATATTCAGAAGACACAACTATAACAATATCATCTTCATCTAACGAAGCTTCTAATCGTTTCGTTGGTGTTGAATCAAATTCGGGTGAAATGACTGTTGAAATTATCAACGGGGCAACGTTATCTATAACGAATCAAGATAATCAAACTCTTGACCGCTATTACGGCGTTGCCACAGCTATCGATTCTGCATTAAACATTGACGGAGATATATTTTTTGATCTTGCTGCTGATAAGGAACAAATTCGAGTTGTTCGATTAAACGGTGGGAAGATGAGCTTTGATGGTTTGGTTACGATCAATGCAAATAGCAACTCTAATGTGACTATAGGTGTAGATGTATGGGAAGATGGTCAAGCTATTTTTAAAAATGATTCTCAGATCACTCTTGAGTCTACGTCAGGAAATGTAACGGCAATACAAAGTAATGGGGATTTGCTTAATTTCCAGGGAAATGTCATTGTTAATGCCACTACTGACACAGGGATTGTCGAAGGAGTGCACGCTGCTTACGGTTCTAATACTATTTTTTCTGGAGATATCACTCAGATCACGGTTCAAACGGATGGAGGCCGTGTTTTGGGTGTTCAAAATTGGAATTCAGAGGGCGCTACAATCAATTTCACGAGTGACAGTACTACAATCACAGCCATAAATTCTGAAGATGCAACGACTTACACGCAAGGGTTACTGTCCTATCAAAGCACAACGAATTTTTCTGGAAACACAACTTTCATCGTTAAGGGAGGAGTACAGACAACATATGGCGTGGACGTACAATGTGATCCAGGGCTCCCTTATGACACGATTGTTAATTTTTCAGGACCGCAGACGAGCTTTGATGTGACCGGGACTGGAAATGTTTATGCTGTTCGTCCATCGGGTGCAACAGGGTACATTAATTTCATAGGAGATTATGTTTCAATTAAGGCTTCATCAACAGATGGTGAAGCTGCTGGTATTCGGGCTCAATATGGTGCCACTTTGAGAGTTGATAATCCAGATGCGCTGTTGGAAATTACTTCAACAGCTCCAGAGGAAGCCTACGGCATTCTAAATACAACCTACGGTGGAACTGGAACCATGCAATTTGGTTCTGTCAATATCAATGCGAATGCTGTCATTGATGTATCTAGCCAAGGATTGGCAGTAGGTATTGCAAATTACGTTGACGAAGGGGTTTCGGTTGGGGTTGTGGAAGATACTGACGGCATAGTGATGAGTGGCTCGACTCATCTCACTGTCACAGCTGACGGTGACTCTGGCCAAGCAATTGGCGTTTATGCGAATAATGCCCAAAACGGCAGCGTCAAGCCTGAAGCAATAACTTCGATTAATAATTTAGTTGCTACTGTAGAAGGTAAAAATGGCGCTCAATCTTACGGCATTGTTGCAGAAAGTCAGAGCAACACATTTTTGAGCGGTACGAGTTTTATCGAAGCTATAGGAGATAACTCGGTCGGTGCCGTTATTGACGATTCTACACTTACCGCTACCGGTTCCTTGGAAGTTTATGGCACACAAGCGGGTATTCAGATGAATGACGGAGCACAGCTCAATGTGGATACTTCCTCTCAAATTGTGACTAACTTAATGCAAAGCACGGGTACGACAAATTTGGCAGACGGCAGTGCTTTATTGGTGTCTGGAAGTACAGATTCTGAGTCCTCACTCGGTCACATTAACGCGACAAGTGCCACCATAGGATTGGGTGCCGGTTCCTATTCAATATCAACTCTTGTCGGTAATGATAACGTTCTTTTGCTCAATGATTTGGCGAATACGTCCCAAGTGTCTATTGCACAAAAATCAGGTTCTTTGAGTATTCAAGCAAGCGGCCAATCTAATGATCAATATATTAATGCTCAAGAAGCTGCTCAACAGTTAGTTAGCATTGTCACGATTTCGGATGATCAAAATGCAGATGAAAATCGAGTTTACGTGGCTGAAGGGCAAGTGAATAATTCTCTATCGGCCACAGTTAATGAAGACGGGACTCTGTCCAATGTTATTGTTCAAAAGAATACGACTTTGGATGCCCTAGGTTCAGTTGCTGCAATCTCTGCATTAACATTGCGGCATGAACTCAACAGCCTTTCCAAGCGTATGGGAGAGTTGCGCGATGCTCCTGAAGGTGTTGGAGCTTGGGCTCGAGTGTATGGCTCTGAATTGGAATATGGTCATCAAAATCTTGAAAGTACCAATGTGACCCTCCAAGTAGGCTCTGATGTTACTTTAGGTGAATGGAAAGTTGGTGCAGCTTTCAATTACACCAATGGAGATACTGATTACGCTAGTGGTTCAGCTGAAAGTGACAACTATGGTATTGCTCTCTATGGGACTTGGTTTGTACCTTGCGGTGCTTATGTCGATTTGATTGCACGTTATGCGCGTTTGGATAATGACTTTAGACTAAATACAATGTCGGGTTCTTATGACAATAACGCATATAGCCTTAGTGCTGAAACAGGGTATCACTGGGAAGTGGCCAATGGCTTTTTCATTGAACCGCAAATTGGTTTGAGTTACTCACGGATTAATGGAGCAACTTTCACGGCTGAGAATGGTGTCCGTGTTAATCAAGATGATTATGAGTCTTTCATGGCCCGTGCCGGTGTGCGTACCGGGGTTGACCTTCCGAATGATAAGGGAACCGTGTATGTAAGATTCTCCGGTATTTACGATTTTGAAGGCGAGCTTGAAGGGTCTGCACGTCTTGGAAATGCTTATAACACAATCTATGAAGACTTAGGTGGTAAATGGTTTGAAACTGGGATCGGTGCTAACTTCAACTGGACAAAGAATACCTACTCTTATGTAGACTTCGAACGAACTTCTGGAGGTGAGGTCAAAGAAAACTATCGATGGAACGTAGGGATTCGTCACACGTTCTAACGAGTTTGCAGAATTGGCTACGTAAATATATGTTGCGTAGCCGGCTGCTCTTTGGTTTACAAAAGTGGGAATAAAACACAAGCCCGAGAATTCGTATTCTCGGGCTTGTTTATATCTTTCTAAATCGTTAATTGATTCAAAAGACTCTTTAGCCTGTCTATCAATTAACTCTTTTTCGGAATAATCAAAACGGTCTTACGGCTGTCGGCCACCATGGCCCGGGTGCAACTGCCGAATACGAGTGAGCGCAGAGCGCCTTTGCCGTGAGAACCCATCACGATTAAGTCGAGATGCTCATTGGTGTAGTCGACTAATGCTTTTTGTACAGGACCTTCCAAGGAGACAACTTTGGCATCAATCTTGTATTCTTTGAAAACATCTAAAGTGGGCTTCGTATCTACTTCAAGCTTCATGGCATGCATTTTTGGCACTTTTTTATTCATTTTCAAGGCTTCGGTCGGCTCAACTCCAAGACTCAAAGCCTTTTTCGCTTCAGTGACGTGAAGAAGCTCATAGGAGGCGTTATCCCCGAAAAAGCCCTGATTTTCACCGATAAACTCGACGCTTCTAGGTCCGAATGCAGAACCATCAACAGCTACGCCGATATGCATGGGACTGGTAATTTGCTGCTCTTCACTTTCATAGCGACAAAGCATGACTGGGCAGCAGACTTGGGCTACAACCGCTAAAGAGACCGAGCCCATATAGAGGTTTTTCACCATACTTAAACCGCGTGCACCCATCACGATGAGGTCAAAGGAGCCCACTTTGGCGTATTCGGGCACAATCTTTGCCGGATGTCCAACAATCAATTTATGTGTGAACGCAAAGCCCGCTACATCGAGTTCATGTTTCATGCGAGAAAGCACGAGCTCGTGCTCGGCTTCATAGTTTGCGCTGGAGCTGTAGAAGTTACCTTGTTCAACGGGATCTTCGATAGGTTTGGCTACATACAAAAGCTCCACCTTCGCGGCGGTGTCATTTAACCATTTTGCACGGGCAGATAAAAATTCAATCGCTTTTCGGCAATCCAAGCCGCCATCAACGGGAACTAAAATTTTCATAAGTACTCCTGATGTCCAAAATATTTCAGCAACTAAAATTCAAACCCTAAATTTCTTCTTCTTTCTTTCAATATACGCCAAGTTGGGCTGAGCGTGTCAAGATTTTTTCGTCTTAGAAGACTTTTGAATTTGGCTTAACAATGTGATGATTTGCCAAACAAATAGGCGTGCCTGACTAGATCTTGGTATGAAAAACCCAATGAAAACGAGTAGCATTCCACCATTGTCGATAAATTTTTACCGGTCTTTCTATGACAACATTTCTTATTGTAGTGGCCGCCATGGTGTTGACGCTTGTTTTACTCAAGCGCAAGATTCCGATCGGAGTGGCGATTTTAGCGGGTGGTCTTTTCATTTGGTTAATGACAGGTCCGACGTTTGCTGAGATTAAAAATGCCGTCGTGCAGATGGCAACAATGCCGCGAAGCTATGATTTGGTTTTTGCATTGTATTTGGTTATTTGCCTGGAAATTGAATTAAGAAAAAGCGGATGCTTGGCCGGGATGGTAGAAGCGCTTTCGCGCATGTTTTCTTCTCGTAAATTTACGCTAGCTGTCATGCCGGCTTTTTTAGGTCTTTTGCCTTCAATCGGCGGTGCTCGGTTTTCGGCTCCTATCGTTCAGGAGGCCGCTAAGGGGTTTAATGCTACGGCTGAAGACAAAGCAGCAATTAACTTTTGGTTTCGCCACATTTTCGAATTCTCCAGCCCTTTGGTGCCAGGCATGATTTTGGCCTGCGGTATTGCGGGTGTCAAAGTCGGGGATTTGATTCTTTATTTGGGGTGGTTGACCGTGGCCGCTTTCATTCTCGGTTGGATCGTGATGGTGCGTGGTCTCAAGGAAGATGGCACAGTTGAGGCTAAGCTTGTTACGCGAGAAGAAGCCCATCGACATAATTGGGACTTTGTCCTAGCGTTGATTCCCGTGCTGGCTAACGTTTTCTTGATGGTGGCTTTCGGTCTTTATGCCTCTGTGTCTATGATCATTGTGGTCATTGCCATGATTCCGATTTTGATGCTTTTCAATCGTCACGTAAGCGTCAAAGAAGTGTTTGTCGATGCGTTGGACTTCAAGATGTTTGCTAACGTGATCAGCATTTTGCTTTTCATTCAATTGTTGGAATCCACGGGTGTATTAGGTCAGATCGTGTCGGCGTTCCAATCCTCGCCGCTGCCGATTCCGGTCATTATTGCTCTCTTGAGTTTCTTTATCGGTATGCTCACGGGCCTGTCCCAAGGTCACGTTGCTATCATGATGCCGATTGTGGCCGCAATTTCGCCGGGTAACCTGGACCTTGTAGCCATTGCCATGGTCTTTGGCGTTGCCGGTCAGATGATCACCCCCACGCACTTGTGCTTGACGATTACGGTGGATTATTTTAAGAGCGACTTCTTTAAGACCTTAAAGCCCGTACTCTACGCGCAAATTCCGCTCTCAATTCTCTTTGCCGTGGTGACGTACTTTGTGTACTGACAAGGATTCCACTGGCTAAGCCTAAACAAAAAGCCCACAAGATGATTCTCGTGGGCTTTTCTGTAAAGCTTATGACACTGCCGGATTATTCGATCTTGTGCGCATTGTGAAGATTGAGTTCCTGTCTCTTATACACATCTGACGCT
>USCE01000090.1 GCA_900553105.1 uncultured Sutterella sp. | reverse complement strand
CTGCGGATGAAATGAACTTTTTGCCGCTTTGACCCCCATTAAAGCTTGTTCTCGTTGAGACTCGATTTCGCGTAACAGCGGACTGTGAGCCTGCGCAAGGTTTTGCCACAAAGCTAAGGTCTTTAAATCGGGTAGAACAAAAATGGGGGTAGCCAATTGAGTGGGAACGGGCTCTCGCAGTAATTCCGCCAGTTCACGTTCGGCGACTTTCAAATCCGTTTGTGCTTGAACGAGCTCACGTTGAGCTGTATCCAAATTTACCTGCGCATTCATGCGTTCGATTTTGGCTATCATCCCGACCTTTTCAAAGCGCTTAGCACGGGCGAGGTCGCGTTGCTTTTGCTTATAAAGGTCACTGCGCAATCGCTCAATGTGTCGAGCCAATTGAACGCCAAAATATTTTTGCACCAAAAGAGCATCGAGCTCCTCACGGCTTTTATCGTGACCGGCTTGAGCTTGGCGAAGAGCTGCGCGCGAGGCTTCTTGTTGGGCTGAGATGGCTCCACCCGTGTAAATGGGCCAGGTGAGATCTACTGAAGCTCGCGGCCCTGAGAGATCATCCTCATAGTCAATATCTAGTGTCCCCGGGATGTTGAGCTGTAGTGGAGGTATATTAATCGCGCCCATCGGATTGTCGAATTTAAGGCTGAGATTCTTGCGACCTTCAACCTGCTTAGCATTGAGTGTGACTTTGGGGCCGCTTAATGATTTGGCTTCCTTGACTTGGTGCTTTTTTTGCTCAACCTCGGCGGCCGTTATCTTCAGGCGGTCTGCTCTTTCATGCATCATGGCGCGCGCGGTCTCAAAGGAGACGCCGGCAGCGCCTTGCGCAAAAGTCGCTGTCGGTGCTGCAAGGCAACCGAGCAAACATAAGGTTATGAGTTTTATTTTTAAAGGCATAGTGTTTTCGCCGATTTATCATCCTTTGATCTTACCATTATTGCGTGATTTTCGAGTTGTCCAATGCTTTAACAAAGCCACGCAGGTAAGCCAATCGGGAGTCAATAGTAGGTGTTTTTTGCTCAATTTTGAGTTTCGTCGGCCCGAGCATGCGCATGTTCCTACTCTTTTGCATCAGTTCAATTAAGCGCATGGGTTCAAACTTCGGCCTGGCATCAAAGGTAATGACAATAACTTCCTCAGCCGCTTCAATGCGGGCAATACCAAGCATTTGGCAGTAGAGGCGAAGACGGTGTGTTTCGATGAGCGTATTGGCCTCTTCGGGCAAAGTGCCGAATCGATCACCTAAAGCTTCGCGCACGCTTTCGATGGCACTGAAAGTCTCGCAACCGGCCAACTCTTTATAAAAACTTAAGCGTTGCTGAACGTCGTCAATATATTTTGCAGGTAATAATGCTGGCGAATGCAGGTTGATTTCTGCCATTGCTTCAAATGGTTCATCCAAATCCATCGTTTCGTGATTGCGCATGCTTTTGACAGCGCGTTTGAGCATTTGGTTATAAAGGTCAAAGCCTACGGCTGAGATTTCGCCGGACTGGTGTTCTCCGAGGACTTCGCCTGCGCCGCGAATTTCCAAATCGTGCATCGACAGATAAAATCCGCTGCCTAAGTCTTCCAAATTTTGAATCGCTTCCAAGCGCTTTTGTGCGTTGGCGGTGATGGCCTCTTTGCCTGGTGTTAAGAGATACGCATAGGCTTGGTGATGGCTTCGTCCAACGCGGCCGCGCAATTGGTGCAACTGCGCTAAGCCGAACTTGTCGGCTCTGTGCATGATGATGGTGTTGGCCGTGGGCACATCAATGCCGGTTTCAATAATAGTTGTACACAAAAGGACGTTGTAGCGTTGCTGATAAAAGTCCCGCATGACGCTTTCGAGTTCACGCTCATTCATCTGACCATGACCGACCACGATGCGAGCTTCCGGAATGAGTTGCGCAAGTTGTTCACGACGATTTTCAATTGTGGAGACATCGTTATGAAGGAAGTAAACCTGTCCGCCGCGTTTTAATTCACGCATGACAGCTTCACGAATGACGTCCGGCGTTTCTGTTCGAACAATTGTTTTAATGGCTAGACGTTTTTCGGGAGCTGTGGCGATAATGGAGAATTCACGAATGCCTTCCAAGCTCATCGCTAATGTTCTCGGAATTGGTGTGGCCGTTAAGGTGAGAACGTCAACGTCAGCGCGCAGTTTTTTCAAAAGCTCTTTTTGACGTACGCCAAAGCGGTGTTCTTCATCGATAATCACAAGACCGAGACGAGCAAATTTCACTTTGTCTGTCAAAAGTTTATGTGTCCCAACTACGATGTCGATCGTGCCGTTTTCCAATCCCTCGATAACGGTCTTGCCTTGTTTAGCTGTTCTGAAGCGAGACAGCTCGGCCACTGTTACGGGCCAGACACTGAAGCGATCAGTAAATGTATGAGCGTGTTGCTCGGCTAGTAATGTCGTCGGGCACAAAATGGCTACCTGCTTGCCACCGGCTACGGCTGCAAAGGCGGCTCGCAGCGCCACTTCCGTTTTACCAAAGCCCACATCACCGCACACAAGACGGTCCATCGGACGGTCTTTTTTCATGTCATCGAGCACGGCTTCTATAGCAGCCAACTGATCCGGCGTTTCTTCGAACGGGAAGCTCTCGGCAAAACTGTCATAGTCCACGCGCGAGAATTCAAAGGCATGGCCTGCACTTTTTTCTCGTAAGGCGTAAAGGTTTAATAACTCTGCGGCCGTATCGCGAACTTTCTCGGCGGCTTTTTTCTTGGCTTTTTCCCAATCGTTTTTTCCCAAACTGTGAAGCGGTGCGTGTTCGGCGTCACTGCCGCTGTAGCGGGAAATCATTTGCAACTGTGCCACGGGAACAAAGAGCTTGGCATCTTTTGCATAATCAAGTCGTAAGAATTCTTCTTGACCATAGCCCGTGTCAATGATTTCCAGTCCGGCGTACCGACCGATGCCGTGCTTGATGTGCACCACAGGATCGCCGATTTTCAATTCTGCTAAATCTCGGATCATTAAGTCGACATTGGTCGTCTTTTGACGTCGTCGCAGTGATCGACGTACAGGGGTTGCGTAAAGTTCACTTTCGGTTAATACCGTGATACCTTCCAGCGTAAAGCCTTCAATTAGAGGGCCAAAAGAGAGCATGGCAGAAGCATCGGCCTCGATAAACGCATCAAATGAGTCCACGTAGGGCAGTTTTAGACCGTTGCGCTCAAACAGTTGCGCCAGAGTTTCTCGTCGGCCGACACTGGTGGCCATGATTAGGACCCGGTGATGTGACAAGCGCTCCGAGTCGAGAAGAAGCAACAAATTTTTAATCGGATTGTCCGATTTTCGATCAACCAAAACGGCGCCGCTTTTCGTTGTGCGAGGGAGCTCCTCATTAGTAGCTTGAAAACGCACGAAGGGTTTTAAGGAGACGAAAAATGCCTCGGGATTCAAATACAGTGAGTCGACAGGCAGAACCGGTCGAGCAGTATCGGCACTGAGAAAACGGTAGCGTTGTGTCGTTTCTTCGAAAAAGCGGTGGAGAGCAACATCAATGTCGCCGAGTAGCCCTACAATGCTTAACTCAGGATCTAAGTAGTCAAATAAAGTGCTACGTTCATCGAAAAATAATGGTAAGTAGTACTCAATGCCGGGGCCTACAATGCCGTTGGCCATATCTTTGTAAAGGGAAACTTTGCTCGGATCCCCTGTAAAGGTTTCTCGCCAACGGGTTCGAAAGTGTGTCAAAGACTGCGTTTCTACCGGGTACTCACGCCCAGGCAATATCCGCACCTCGTCGACTTTTTCCAATGAACGCTGCGAGTCAATGTCAAAACGGCGAATGGCATCAATTTCATTATCAAACAAATCCAGTCGCAGGGGCTGATTTTCGCCCATAGGAAAGATGTCAATGAGACCGCCTCGAACGGAGAACTCCCCAGGGGCGACGACTTGACTGACGTGTTCGTAACCAGCTTCGATCAATCGGGCACGAAGGGCTTCGGGGTTAAATTCTTGACCTGTTTTGAAGAAAAAGAGTCGCCCCTTTAAGTAAGACGGCGGTGCAATCGTCTGGGAGGCGGTGACGCAATGGGTAATGAGCACGTCAATGGCCTCTGAATCGCTCATCGGTAGCCCCAGTCGATAAAGGATTTGCAATCGATCACTAACTAAATCTTGATGCGGGCTTAGTGAATCGTAAGGTAACGTTTCCCAGTCAGGGAAGTACTCAGTGCGAAGTTGTGGCGCAAAGTAGCGTATTTCATCGGTTAGGCGCAAGCAATCGGCTGCGTTATCGGCAACCAGAACCAAACGTTTTGCGTTGTTGCGGGCATAAAGCGCAAGCTCGGCCAACGCACAGGCTTTGGCGCCTTCTGAAGACAATGCGATCGTGCGTTTGGCTTTTGCACTTAAATGGTCGAAATCACGCGCTAGACGTGTCGATAAAGACTTAAACATGAGACTCTTTTTTTCAAAATGCACCAGGACAGATCATTATAGACTGCCAGTTCGGCTAAACTTAGACAGATTTGTATTTGGAACGCAATATGCCTGATCGTTATTTATTAATTCCGGCAGCTGGTGTGGGGTCTCGGCTCAACATCGGATTTCCCAAACAATATTTCCCGCTTGTGGGCGAAATGACCATGCTTGAGATCACGGTTTCGCGGCTGATGGGTACGGGGCTATTTAAAGCGGCTGTGGTTGTGGTCTCTCCCGATGATCAATACGTCAAAGATTGTCGCTTTGATGCCGATGTTAAGGTGATCGCTTGTGGCGGAGCTACTCGCGCCGAGTCCGTGTTAAACGGGTTGAAAAAAAGCGGTTTTGCCGAAAATGCTTGGGTATTTGTGCATGATGCTGCGAGGCCCTGTGTTGATAAGGCGTCTTTACACCGTTTAATTGAGGCACTTAAGGACGATTGCGACGGAGCTTTGTTGGTGCAACCGGTGACCGATACCGTTAAACGGGTTATCGACGGAGTGGTGGTCGCAACCTTAGATCGACGAGAGTTGATGCGAGCTCAAACACCACAGGCGTTCCGGTGCTTGGGTTTGACTCAAGCGCTTGAGGCCGCTGGCAATGCTGTAACCGATGAGTCTTCTGCAATGGAGATGGCCGGCGCTAAAATCAAAGCTGTCAGTGGCAGCGCCTTTAATATTAAAGTGACCTATCCCGAAGATATTGATGCGGCGCGCCGCTATCTGACAGAAACAGTCGAGAAGGAGTAAATCGTGAGTTTTCGTATCGGTCAAGGTTATGACTTACATTGTTTGGTTGCCGACCGGCCTTTGATTTTAGGCGGCGTCAAAATTAATCATGATAAGGGCTTATTGGGGCACTCGGACGCGGATGTGCTCCTGCATGCCATTACGGATGCGCTGTTAGGGGCGGCTGGCCTTGGTGACATCGGACGTCATTTTCCGGATACGGATCCTGCCTACAAAGGAGCCGATAGCCGTGAATTGTTGCGAGAGGCCGTGCAGTTAGTGGTCAAAGGCGGGTGGGCCATTGTGAATGTCGATGCGACCATCATTGCCCAAGAACCGAAACTGGCACCTCACATGGATCGAATTCGAGAAAGTGTGGCTCAGTGCATCGGTATTGATTTGCAACGCGTTAATGTTAAAGCTAAAACTAAAGAAGGATGCGATGCGGTAGGCGAAAAGCGTGCCATGGAAGTGCACGCTATTGCGCTACTGGAAGCGATGTGATGGCTTTTCAAACGTTGACTAGACGTTTGTTTTGTCTTTATCCGCCTCCTCGGAGGCTTCTTTGTGAGCCTCTAGGTTGGCACGTTGGGGCTCGATTTGGCGC
>USCE01000089.1 GCA_900553105.1 uncultured Sutterella sp. | reverse complement strand
ACGAGATAGGCTCCGGTCTCGTGGGCTCGGAGATGTGTATAAGAGACAGCCATGGGACGACGCAAAAAAGTGACTTCCGTTGATAAGGCCAATGTTTTGGCTTCTTCGGTCTTGTGGCGAGAAGTGGTCGAGGAGGTGGCCTGTCAGTATCCCGAAGTCACGCTGGAACACATGTATATCGACAACGCAACGATGCAGTTGATTAAGAATCCGGCGCAATTTGACGTGATTTTGTGCTCGAATATGTTCGGCGATATTTTGTCGGACGAGTGTGCCATGATCACGGGCTCTATGGGCTTGTTGTCATCGGCCTCGCTGGCCGATGGCTCGTTCGGGCTGTATGAGCCTGCCGGAGGGTCTGCACCCGATATTGCCGGTCAAGGTATTGCTAACCCCATTGCGCAGATTGTCTCCGCGGCACTCATGTTGCGTTATTCGTTTGGTGAAGAAAAGGCCGCTCAAATGATTGAGCGTGCCGTGCAAAAGACCCTAAATGACAAAATTGCCACTGCGGATATTGCTCGTGCACTGGGAGCGACCAAAGTCGTCGGTACGGTTGAAATGGGACAAGCCATTATTGAGCGTTTGGGAGAGTAACAGCTATGGGAAAAACACTGTACGAGAAAGTCTTCGATGCCCACGTGGTGCGTGAAGTCGAAGGCGAGCAACCCCTGATTTACATTGATCGACACTTGGTGCATGAGGTGACTAGTCCCCAGGCCTTTGAAGGTTTGCGCGAAGCCAATCGTCCCTTGCGTCGCCCCGAGTTGATTTTGTCCACAGTCGACCATGACATCAGTACCCAAAAGGCCTCATTGGAGGCTTGTTCAGACATTGCCAAAAAGCAGGTCACTACGCTCATGAACAACGTGAAAACGTTCGGCGTACGTTTTTATGGTCTCGGAGACACCAATCAGGGCATTGTTCATATTATTGGGCCGGAAAGTGGCTTTACATTACCCGGTACCACGCTTGTGTGCGGCGACAGTCACACGGCCACGCACGGTGCATTCGGTGCTTTAGCTTTCGGGATCGGAACGAGTGAAGTTGAGCATGTCATGGCAACGCAAACATTGGGTCAAGCTCGCCTGAAGACGATGCGCATTACCTGTGAAGGTGAGTTGCCCGAAGGCGTGTTTGCCAAGGACTTGATTTTGGAAATCGCACGTGTGTTGACCACGGCGGGAGCCACAGGTTATGCCATTGAGTTTGCGGGCTCAGGTGTTAAAGCGCTTTCTATGCAGGGTCGTATGACACTATCGAATATGGCTATTGAAATTGGTGCCAAGGTAGGCATGATTGCGCCCGATGAGAAAACGTTTGAATTTTTAAAAGACACGCCTTTGGCGCCCAAGGGAAATGATTGGGAAAAGGCCGTTGCGTATTGGAAGACGTTGTGCTCCGATAAGGATGCTGTCTTTGACAAAGAAATTGTCATTGACTCTGCTCACCTGGTGCCGGTTGTCACCTGGGGAACAAATCCGGGACAGGGTATTCGTATTGATCAAGTCGTGCCGGATCCCGAAGTAATCAATGACGACGCAAGTCGCTCGGCAGTCAAGGCCGCGCTTGAGTATACAAAACTTAAAGCCGGAGAAAGTCTTCTCGGTACACCTGTCAATGTTGTCTTTATCGGCTCGTGCACTAACGGTCGTCTGGAAGATTTCCAAGAAGCTGCCAAGGTTCTCAAGGGCAAAAAGGTGGCCCAAGGAGTCCGTGCATTGGCCGTGCCGGGCTCGGCACGCGTGAAAGCTCAGGCAGAGGCAATGGGCATCGATCAGATTTTCAAAGAAGCCGGTTTTGAGTGGCGACTGCCCGGTTGCTCGATGTGCCTCGGGATGAACGATGACTTGGCTGGTGTTGGCGATCGTGTGGCTTC
Source organism: uncultured Sutterella sp. (assembly GCA_900553105.1). Taxonomy (GTDB): domain Bacteria; phylum Pseudomonadota; class Gammaproteobacteria; order Burkholderiales; family Burkholderiaceae_F; genus Aphodousia. The sequence goes on along the minus strand of USCE01000089.1, from coordinate 3,894 downwards.
CACCTCCAATCGTAATTTTATTGGTCGACAAGGCCGCGGCTCGATTACGCATTTGATGAGCCCGGCGATGGCAGCTGCAGCTGCTGTTGCCGGAAAAATTTGCGACGTGCGCGAACTTATTCAATAAGGAAATAAACCATGCAAAAATTTACGCAAGTAGTCGCAGTAGCCGCGCCGATGGACATGTCAAACATCGACACCGATCAGATTATTCCGAAGCAATTTTTGCTTGCCGTAGATCGCAAGGGATTCGGTAAGCACCTCTTTCACGGTTGGCGATATCTGGATGCTGCAGAAACACAACCCAATCCCGATTTTGTACTCAATCACCCCGAGTACCAAGGCGCAGCTTTTATCGTCGCAAGAGAAAATTTTGGTAACGGTTCCAGCCGTGAGCATGCTCCATGGGCCCTTTTAGACTACGGCATTCGAGCCGTGATTGCTTGCTCTTTTGCCGACATCTTCTACAACAATTCACTTCGCAACGGGTTACTGCTCGTGAAGTTAACACCTGAAGAAATTGAGGAGATTTTTGAGTGGCTCGCGACAAATCCCGGCGGAAAAATTGATGTTAATCTTAAAGATAATACGGTTACGGTGGGAGATAAACACTATTGCTTTACGCTCGATGAATTCCGCCGACACTGTATCTTAGAAGGGTTAGATGCCATTGATCTGACGTTAAAGCACGAAGAGGATATCGCACGATTTGAAGCGGCTCGTCCGAGTTGGATGGATAGCGGTTTGCGATAATTTGAACGGTTGACTCTATAGGGGAAAAAACACGGCCTTGAGAAAAATCTTTCAAGGCCGTGTTTACATGACAGGTCCCGTTATCTATAGAGGCAACGGTTCGCTTTGTCCCGAGATACCTGCGATGGCCAAAAGCATCAAGATGGACTTTTGCTCACAGACTTCCACCCCCTTGGGATCAAACCATTCGTCCAATGTATGTGTGCCGTATTCCAGTCCTCCTCGGCCGAACGTGACTGCTGGAATACCCAGTGCGATGGGGATATTGGCATTGGTGCAACCGCCGGGATTAAGTTGTGCGGTAACGCCCAGCGTTGATGTTGCTACTTTTGCCGCTTGAATGATTCGACAAGTCTCGGCTTGAGAGCCCGCGGGAACTTCCAAAAGCACTTCCATCGTGACGGTCACAGGGGTGGCCTGTGGATACAATGCGTTTTCCTCTCGGCACGCATCATAGCAGGCTTTCTTAATGGCCTCGTTGACCGCGTCGAGTGCCGCCTGTCCGTTAGAGCGGGTATTAATCGTAAAGTACGCTTCTTGAGCGATCGCATGAATGGCTTGACCGCCCGAGATCATGCTGGCTGTAAAGGTTGTTTTGGGGTCACTCGGAAGGTCTAAATCGGCTAATTTTGCAATGGCCCGCGCTGCCGCATGAACGGCACTGGGGGTTTTATTGGCAGTCCAGGCGTGGCCACCTGCACCTTTAAAAGTCATTTTCCAGTCCGTGACGCCGGTAGCATTGGCGTAAAAGACATTATTGGTCGGGCCATCGATGGAAAGACTTGCAAGTACTCGAGTCTTATTTTCTAGTGTCTTAAAAAGAGTGGTCATGCCGCGCATGCCGCCTAAACCTTCCTCGCAAACAGTAGCGGCAATAATAATGTCATGAACGGGTTTAATGTCGGCAGCTTTAAGCGCTTGTAAAACGTTCAGATTGGCGGCTAAGGCACGAGTGTCATCACAGATGCCCGGACAATGGATGCGTCCATCATCGTCCACGGTAACGCCTTTTACATCGCCAAAAGCAAACACCGTATCGAGATGGGCCTCGAGCAAGACACTGCAACCGGTGTTGCCGGTGCCGCGAATAAATCCATAGACGTTGAATTCATCAGTGATGGTGACATCTTCAAGACCGGCTTCAGTTAAAAGTTGTGCGTAGCGGCGAGCTTTCTTTTCTTCGTGAAACGACGGTGCTTCGATGAGGGCCAACTCTTTTTGAATTTCAATGCTAGCAGACAGATTATCTTTGACAAATCGCATTAACGACTGAACATTACTGTCATCTTTCAAAGATTGAAATGTTTGTGTTATATCCGCGTCAAATGTTTGGGCAGGCATGATTAAACTCCTTTGTTTGCACGTCGACAGTAATCATCTTAACGGCAATAGTTCAGAGCGCAAGATTAAAGTTTAGCCTTTTTGAGCGATTTAACGTATGCCGCGGAATTCCCCGTGCGTAAGCGCGGGGATGGATAGCGGCCGAGCGAACGTTAGTTTGATGTATTGTTCGATGATTGCGGTTGTCGCACCGTCACCTACGGAGATCATGCAGTCGCTTTTGGTCCAGAAGCGTTTGCCCCAGAGCAGGTGATGACTCTCACGATCAAATTCTTGACGAACTTTTAGTGGCGAAGTTGCTTTGAGCTTTCTTATTAAGTCTGAAAGGCAAAGTTTCGGTGGGTATGAAATCAGCCGTTGAACGTGATCGCGTTCTCCGGAGCATTCGAGAAGTTGCGCTTGTTCACTTTGGCAGACTTCTGAAAAAATTTCGATCAGTCTTTGTAAAATCGTTGAAGAAATCGCCTTACGGCGATAAGCTACCACAAAGATCAAGTGAGCCTTGAGATTGTAAACACAGTGGGCACCGGTTGAAAATTGCATCTGATTCAAAGAGTCGAGCGACACGTTATTCGAAAAAGCGATCCGAACTGGCAAGCTTGCCATAAGCTTTGCTCTTTGTCGCGCAAACTCGGTAACTGTGCTGTCTATTTATTGCGCCATCATCACTTTGAAAAGCAACCTGTTCTAACTCGAAAAGAGCTCGATGATGCCCTCAAGCTTCATTACATCGGTGATTATCGTGCCATGCCATCGGCCGCCTCGGCTCCAAGCAATTCAAAGCGTTTGTGAAAGCCACGGCCGAATACTATAAACATCCGGAAAAATTTCGCGGTAAACCTAAGCTACCAGGCTACAAGCGAAAATATCGAACGTTCTACGTTGGGCGCAACGGCTATCAAATTCAAAATCATCAACTCATCATCACAGGGGGTGAGGCGATAGGTTTTTCTGCAATAACGGTTTTGTGTTGCGAGCATCAAGTGTTCAATGCCAAAGCTCATGAAGCCGTGGTAGGAGACTTGAGAATTGTTCCGATGGGTAATACCTTCGTGGTGGAATTGACCTATCGGAGCGAAAAGGAGGAGAAAGAATTATCAAAGTGCGTTTCTTTAGATTCGAATGAAGCCTTGTTTTGTGATTTGGGGCTCGATAATTTTGCAACCTTCGTTTCGACCAAACCCGGGGTACAACCGTTTTTGATCAAGGGCAAAGTGTTAAAGTGCATCAATCAAAACTACAACAAACAAGTGACTGAACTTCGAAGTAAGGGGCACAAAACGCACATTCGCACCAAAGGGGTCAAGCGCTATTGGAGATTACATGATCTGCTACACAAGGCAAGCCGTGTGGTTATCGATTTCTGTTTGGTGCATGATTTGGGGCACATTGTCATCGGAGTCAATAAAGAGTGGAAGCAGGAAGTCAACCTCGGGAAGCGCAATAACCAGAATTTTGTGATGTTGCCACACGGAAAGTTTGTGGAAATGATTCGGTATAAGGCCGAAGACTATGGGATCGATGTGACGATTCGAGAGGAAAGTTATACGTCGAAAGCGAGCGCCTTGGACTTTGACGAAATTCCGACCTTTGATGAAAAAGGATCGAACCCTAAACCAATAATTTCCAGCAAGCGAATCAAGCGTGGATTATATCGTTCGGCAAAGGGGCTGTTGATCAATGCTGACATCAATGCTGCGACCAATATAGGTCGAAAAGAACTCGGGGATGAGTGGCTGAAACAGTTACTCCTGTCTCTTATACACATCTCCGAGCCCACGAGACCGGAGCCTATCTCGT
>USCE01000088.1 GCA_900553105.1 uncultured Sutterella sp. | reverse complement strand
GTCTTTCAGAGAGACCGATTGGTTATTCATGATGCGTCCGAGCAGAGATTTAGAATCGATAACACCGACCACGCCGTCCAGATTCTTATTACAAACGATATATTGATTGTGCGGGGTGTCAATGACTTTACGACAAATCTCATCTTGTTTGTCATCAAGCAAGAAATACACGATGCTTTCGCGCGGTGTCATGGCGCTTGGTACCAGACGGCTTTCCAGTTCGAAAATATTTTCAATGGCTGTTTGTTCTTCAGTTGCAATAATGCCTGCGGCCGTTCCTGCGTCAACGGTTGCAATAATGTCTGCCGAAGTGATTTTGTCTTTTGTGCGATCTGGTAAACCCAAACGGCGGATAATAATGTTGGCAATGCCATTAAAGAACCAAATAAAAGGTTTAAGAGCTTTAATCATGAAGCCCATTGGGGCAATAATCCGCATGGCTATTGTTTCGGGGGAAATTAAAGCCAAGCGCTTCGGAATCAGATCAGCCAACAAAATAAAAGCAGTTGTTGAGGACAGGAACCCGAGCCAGAATGCAATGGTATGCGCGAGTTGAGCGTCATTAACCACCATGGAGATTGGTGCCAGGTAGGTCGGCGTAAAAAAGCGTTCGCCGAGAATACCGCCGGCAAGGGACAAAGCATTTTGGCAGATTTGAATAACCGTAAAAAAGTGCCCCGGGTGTTCTTGTAAATTTAAAACCTGAGATGCTTTTTTATGGCCTTCATCGGCAAGCGAGCGTAAACGGATTTTTTTGGCTGCGGCTAGTGAGATTTCAGAGATGGAGAAAAAACTGCTGGTAAAAATTAAGACAAGTAAAAGTAAGAACAGGGAAGTAAAAGACATAAGCAATATAAAAAGAGTTACAGTTTGCTAAGTATAGCAAAAATAAAGGTTTTTTGCCTTTTTGCCGGTAAACTTCGCTCAATATGGGCATATTGACTATTGTCGTTTGCGACAAATTAGGTAAGAATAGACGAAACTGTTAAATTTACCTGTCAAGACATCGAGTTTGTATTGTCTTGACGCCAACCCGAGGACAAGAAAGATGAAGAATCAATTTACAGCTGTCGCCGTTGCTTGCTTTGGCGCGTTATTAGCTTTTCAAGCTCAAGCTGCTTCCGGTACGCTGGAAAAGGTAAAAGCCCGAGGGCAATTGATTTGCGGTGTGAATACGGCTGCTCCTGGTTTTTCGTCCGTCGATAGCAAAGGACAATGGAGCGGTTTGGATGTGGATATTTGTCGTGCAGTGGCTGCGGCTACACTTGGAGATGCCTCTAAAGTGAAATTTGTTCCGCTGAACTCTCCGCAACGTTTCAGTGCTTTGCAATCCGGTGAAATCGATATTCTTGCACGCAATACCACGTGGACAATGAATCGTGACACGACAACGGGGGCTCTTTTTACGGCCGTGTCCTACTACGATGGTCAAGGCTTTATGGTGCCGAAGCGTTTGAAAGTGACGAAAGCTTCACAGCTGAACGGCGCTACGATTTGTGTTCAATCTGGAACTTCAAGTGAAAAGAGTCTTGCGGACTATTTTACAACCAACAACATGAAGTTCAGAACGGTTGTGTTTGATACGACCGAAGCAACGCAAGCGGCCTTTTTCTCGGGACGTTGTCAAGCCTATACGACTGACATGAGTGACTTGGCCGGTGCGCGTACGAATTCTGCCAATCCAGCCGATTATGAAATTTTGTCCGATGTCATCTCTAAAGAACCGTTAGCTCCGGCAGTGCGTCGCGGTGATGACGAGTGGTTCTCGATTGTTCGTTGGTCAATTTTTGCCATGCTCAATGCTGAAGAGTTGGGTTTGACTAAGGCAAATGTGGATGAAAAACTCAAGACCGACATGCGCCCAGATGTTCAACGTTTACTTGGCGCCTCCGAGGATATGGGTAAAATGTTAGGGCTGGACAAGCAATGGAGTTATCGCATTGTTAAGCAAGTTGGCAATTATGGCGAAAGCTTTGAAGCTAACTTGGGCCCGAACTCCAAAGTTGGCTTGCCGCGTGGCAATAACAATCTGTGGACTAAAGGCGGATTGTTGTACGCTCCGCCCATCCGCTAATCGGACATAAGGTCTAAGAAGAAAAAGCGGTTGGGCCACCAACCGCTTTTCGATTAAGTAATGCAACAGACAAATCAGCAAAACCACAATCAAATTGGTCTGCAGGGGGATGCCGCCTGGCGTGAACGCGAGTCTCATCGTAAACGCCGGGAATGGTTTTGGCAGATTGTTGTCGTAGTGGTTATTGCGACGCTTTTTTACGTATTTTCTCAAAATATTTTTGCCAATTTACAGGCGCGTGACATTCGTTCTGGATTTGCTTTCCTGAGTGATCGTGCGAGTTTTGAAATTGGTGAATCGCTTATTTCCGTTTCGTCCAACGATAGTTTCGGTCGCATGTTTTTGGCTGGCATGCTCAATACGATTCGTGTCGCTTGCGTCTCCATCATTACAGCAACAATTTTGGGTGTGATTGTCGGTTTGATGCGTCTGTCGCAGCATCCGCTCATCAGGTTGCTGGGAACCGCACACGTGGAGGTTTATCGGAATATTCCTCTGCTGATTCAACTTTTTGCGATTTATCTGGTTATCACGGAGTTTTTGCCGGACTCTTTCTCTCCGATGCTCTTTGGCTCTTGGGGGCTTTTGTCAAAGGCAGGGCTTCAGTTTGCGGTACCCAATGCGCTTTGGATTGCCAATCTTGGTGCAGCGTTAGTGGGAATTGCTGCCGCCTGGCTTGCGCGGCGTTATATGATCGCCCGATTGACAACTTTGATGGCAACGGTAAACGCCATACTGATTGGAATCGGTGTCGGTATTCTTTTTTGGGGTGTTACGGGTATTGTCAGTGGTTGGAGCGTGCCGCAACAAGATGGTTTTTTAATTGTTGGTGGAGCGCAGGCAACAGCGGAATTCATTACGCTGTGGCTCGGCTTGACGATGTTTACCTCTGCTTCCATCGCAGAGATCGTTCGTGCGGGTATTTTGGCCGTTCCGGATGGGCAATGGCGGGCTGCTGAGGCATTGGGGATGACGCGTATGCAGTCGGTCAGTTACGTTATTTTGCCGCAATCTTTGAGATTGGTGGTGCCCCCCATGGCGAGTCAATATATGAATTTGACCAAGAACTCTTCTTTAGCCGTGATTATTGGTTATCCGGATATCGTCAGCGTAGGGAATACTTCAATCGTGATTATGGGACAGGCATTGGAAGCTATCATGATCATTATGCTTGTTTACCTGATGTTGAATTTGATCATTGCGTTGGTTATGGCTAAGGTCAATGCGGGTGTTGTTGCTGCGCCGCGGTAAGGAGAGACGGAGATGATGATCAATGCTCAATTATCGCGGCAATTAACACAGGACTATTTCGGTACGCCCGTTCGGTCAATTTTGACGGTGATCATTGCCGGCGCTTTATTGTGGATGGCAATCAATTTTCTCGACTGGGGAGTCTTCAGTGCTGTAACGGCTCCTGATCTTCAGAAGTGTCGAGTTGGTGACGGGGCCTGTTGGGGATTTGTAGCTGAAAAATGGCGTTTGATTTTGTTCGGTCGCTATCCCTATGAGTTGCAATGGCGGGCAGGGCTCGGTACGGCGCTAGTTATTTTGATGTTGATCGTTTCTGCCTGTCCTTACTTTTGGACTCGTACAGGCGGCAAAATTCTGACTGTCGGTTGGGTTGGGGCTTTTATCGCATTTTTTTCTTTGATAGCCGGTGGTGTTTTCGGACTTGAACCTGTTGACTCTGACTCTTGGGGCGGGTTGCCTTTAACGGTTATTTTGACTCTGATCGGTATGACAGCTTCTGCGCCAATAGGCATTTTATTGGCTCTTGGGCGCCGTTCTAAGATGCCGATGTTACGGTTGCTTTCCACGGCGTATATTGAACTTGTTCGTGGTGTTCCGCTCATTACGGTGCTTTTTGTTGCGACTTATATTTTTCCGTTGATTTTACCGGCCGGTTGGGTGATCGACGGTTTTTGGCGAATCACGATCGGGATCGTGCTTTTTCAGGCAGCGTACATGGCCGAGACTGTGCGAGGAGGTTTGCAGACTATTCCTGCTGGTCAATTCTATGCGGCAGCTTCTTTGGGGCTTAAACCTTGGCAAATTTACAGTTACGTGATCCTTCCTCAGGCGCTTGTGGCCGTTATTCCGGCACTAGTTAATAGTTTATTGTCAACTTTCATGGATACTTCTTTGGTGACGGTTGTGTCTATGTATGACTTAACAGGCTCTTTGCGTTTAGCTTTAGGCGACCCGCAATGGCGTCAGTTCTTTATCGAAGGCTATCTTTTCGTGGCAGCCATCTATTTCTTTAGTAGTTTGGTGATGTCGCGTTACAGTTTCTGGCTCGAAAAACGCATCAAGCAAGGATCTCAACATGCGTAAAGTGCACGAATTTACGATTGCGCTTGCCGATATTGACAGTGCAGCTGAAAACTTGTCGCAATCTTTTCTTTCTCGCAGCCTTGAGCACTATGCCCATCATCCGCATGAATATTTTGATCCGCTGGAGTCATCGGTGGTTCAAGATGATTACCAGGATGGGCGGCACGTGCTCTCAAGAGAGCTCAATTTCGGCAAGGCTAAGATTCATGACCGGGTCTATTTTCCGGATAACTTAACTATGGTTACGGAAGTAGATGGCTGCGACGATTATCCGGCCAGTCGCATGACGATTTTCATAGAACCGACACGTGTGCGGTTTTTGTATGAGCAAGACAGTCAAGATGAATTAGTTGAAGATATTTATCTCAAATTGCGTCGCAAAGCTTACGAACAAAAAGATCGTGAACTGCTCGAACGCATCGTAGAAAATTCGAAAAAACCTGAAATATTGGTTTAACCGATTCCTTTGGGCAGACAGCTTAATGCTGTCTGCCTCGTTTCCAATTTCTCCCTATTGAAAGACTATAACTATGGAAATGACTCAAGATATTGAAAACCGTATTTTCCAAACCATTGCCCGTGAAATCGGCGCAGCCCTTTCGCAGGTGGCCAGCGCAACTCAATTGCTCGATGAAGGGGCCACAGTTCCTTTTATTGCTCGCTATCGCAAAGAGGTGACGGGTGGACTTGATGATTCGCAATTGCGCAATCTTCAAGAACGTTTGGTGTATTTGCGCGAAATGGAAGAGCGCAGAAGCGCCGTTATTGAGTCCATTCGAAGTCAAGGTAAGTTAACTGAGGAGTTGGAGCAGGCGCTCAATGAAGCCGATACGAAGCAACGAATTGAAGACTTGTATTTGCCTTATAAGCCTAAGCGTCGTACTCGAGCGCAGATTGCTAAGGAGGCCGGTCTAGAGCCTTTGGCCGATCGTCTTTTCGACAATCCGAGCTTAGATCCCGAGACTGAGGCGCAGGCGTATATCAACTCTGATAAGGGGATTGCATCTGCTAAGGATGCCCTAAGTGGTGCTCGTGATATTCTGTCAGAACGCTTTAGTGAAAATGCTGAAATGCTTACTGAGTTGCGTCAGTTTGTCACCAAACGAGGCTTTATTGTTTCGCAAGTTATTGAAGGCAAGGAAAATGAAGGTGCCAAGTTTAAAGATTATTTTGATTTTGATGAGCTTATCACTAACATTCCCTCTCATCGAGCTTTGGCACTTTTTCGTGGGCGTCAAGAGGGAGTTTTGTCTGTAAAACTAAGTTTAAGCGAGCAAGAAGAAGCACAAATTCCGCATCCGTGTCAGCAGTTGATTGCCTGTCTCTTATACACATCTCCGAGCCCACGAGACCGGAGCCTATCTCGT
>USCE01000087.1 GCA_900553105.1 uncultured Sutterella sp. | reverse complement strand
TCGGCAGCGTCAGATGTGTATAAGAGACAGAAGTAATATCTAGTTTCGTTGAGCAAACAGGGGTTATCCCTTGGATTTGCGCCTAGACTGGAAGTTGAGGGAAGTCGAAGAGATTTTCTTTCAAAAACAATAATAAAAACAAATCGTTGAGTAATCTCTGTTGGAGAGATCATGAAAAAACCTGTTTATTTGGATTACGGTGCCACCACGCCTGTTGACCCTCGCGTCGTTGACAAGATGGTTCCCTGGTTATACGAAAATTTCGGCAATGCTGCCAGTAGCTCGCACGAGTACGGCTGGAAGGCTCGCGAAGCGGTTGAAGAAGCCCGCTCTCAAGTGGCACAAATGATTAATGCCGATCCGCGTGAAATCGTGTGGACGTCGGGGGCAACCGAGTCGGATAACCTCGCCATTAAGGGAATTGCTCACTTTTATAAAGATCGAGGTAAGCACCTCATTACGGTGAAAACCGAACACAAGGCCGTTTTAGACAGCATGCGTCACTTGGAAACCGAAGGATTTGAAGTGACTTACATGGACGTGTTGCCTAACGGTCTTTTGGATTTGGATGCGTTGGCCGCTGCCATGCGTAATGACACCATTTTGGTTTCTGTGATGGGTGTCAATAACGAAATCGGTGTTATCCAAGACATCAACACGATCGGTCAAATGTGTCGTGATCGCGGCATTTTCTTCCACGTGGACGCCACCCAAGCGATCGGCAAGTTGCACTTCGACATGCAAAAGGATCCCATTGATCTTTTAAGTATGTCGGCTCACAAAGTTTATGGCCCGAAGGGAATTGGTGCTTTGTATGTGCGCCGTAAGCCGCGCGTGCGTCTGGAAGCCATCATTCACGGCGGTGGTCATGAACGCGGAATGCGCTCGGGCACTCTTGCTACGCATCAAATCGTTGGTATGGGTGAAGCTTATCGCTTGGCTCGTTTGGAAATGGATGAAGAAAACAAGCGTTTTACTGAGCTTCGCAATCGCCTCTGGGCCGGTATCCAAGAGATTCCTGATGTGCACTTAAACGGCGACTGGGAGCATCGCGTCAGCACAAACCTAAATGTCAGCTTTGCGTACATCGAAGGCGAAAGCTTGATGTTGGCATTAAAAGACATTGCCGTTTCATCGGGGTCGGCCTGTACTTCGGCCAGTCTTGAGCCCTCATTCGTACTTCGTGCTTTGGGACTTGACGATGAGCTTGCTCACAGTTCGATTCGCTTTACCTTGGGACGCTTTACAACCGAAGAAGAAATTGATTACACAGTCGCGCAACTTAAAGAAAAAGTAGCTAAGCTTCGCGAAATGTCGCCCTTGTGGGAAATGCACCAAGAGGGTATCGATCTGAATCAAGTGAAGTGGTCAGAGCACTAAAAAACGAAGGGATTAAGAATGGAATACAGTAAAAAATTAATGGATCACTACGAGCATCCTCGCAATGTCGGCTCTTTGGATAAAAACGAGCAAGATGTCGGCACGGGGATGGTCGGTGCGCCAGCCTGCGGGGATGTGATGCGCCTTCAGATTAAAGTCAATCCGGAAGGCATCATCGAAGACGCGAAATTTAAGACCTATGGGTGTGGTTCGGCGATTGCGTCGAGCTCATTGGTGACCGAATGGGTCAAGGGTAAAACGCTCGATGAAGCGATGGCGTTGTCTAACGAAGCCATTGCCGAAGAGCTGGCCCTGCCACCCGTAAAAATCCACTGCTCGATTTTAGCCGAAGATGCGATTAAGGCTGCGATCGCCGATTATCGTCAAAAGCAAGGAAAGTAATTATGGCCGTGACTTTAACTCAAAAAGCCGCTGACCACGTCAATGCCTATCTTCAAAAACGCGGCAAGGGGATCGGTCTGCGTTTAGGTGTGAAAACTTCGGGTTGCTCGGGCATGGCCTATAAGCTTGAGTTTGCCGATAAAATTGAAGAAGACGATCAAGTCTGGGAATCTTTTGGCGTCAAGGTTGTGGTCGATGCCAAGAGCCTTCCCTATATTGATGGTACCGAACTGGATTACACCCGAGAAGGTTTAAACGAGGGATTTAAGTTCCACAACCCGAATGAAAAAGAACATTGCGGTTGTGGAGAATCGTTTACTGTATAACGAGATGCCCGATGGCACGAAAAAATTATTTTGAACTTTTGAATCAACCGCAAACGTTTGCGGTTGATTCTTTGTCTTTACAAAAGGCAAAAACACTTCTGTTGGCACGACTGCACCCGGATCGATTTGTCAATGCCGGTCCTGTCGAAAAGCGGCTTGCCGAGCAAATGAGCGTGCAGGTCAATGAGGCGTATCAGACGCTGTCTGACGATGTCAAGCGTGCGATTTATCTCTGTGAACTCAATGGAATAAATCCTTTAGCAGAGCGTGCCATGGCTGCCGAGTTTCTGGAAAAACAGATGACTTGGCATGCGATATTAGACGATGAGGATCTTGGCGACGGTGCTCGGGCCGGTCTCATCGAAGAGATTTGTCGCGAAAAAGACGATATTATGCACCGATTGGCCAAGGCACTTGATGTCGATCACGATACCCAAGCGGCCGCCGCGGCCACACGAGAGCTTATGTTTGTCAATAAGCTTTTGACTCAAATACCTCATTAGGACATTTTCATGGCGTTATTGCAAATTGCCGAGCCCGGTCTCTCGGCCGATCCTCATCAACATCGACTGGCCGTTGGTATCGATCTCGGGACCACGAATTCATTGGTGGCCACGGTCAAAAGCGGTGAGACGGTTGTGTTAGCCGATCATGACGGCAGAAAGCTTTTGCCTTCCATCGTTCGTTATTCGCCTGACAACTCTGTGCAGGTCGGCTATGACGCCGCCCGTCATGTCACGCACGATGCCGAAAATACGATTGTCAGTGTCAAACGCTTTGTGGGGAGAAGCCGCGCCGATTTAAAGCACTTGACGAATTTGCCGTATCGGTTCACCGACGAAGATTCGATGCTTCGCATTGAAACTGTCGCTGGAACCAAAAGTCCGGTGGAAGTCTCCGCGGAGATATTAAAGGCGCTTAAAGATCGTGCAGAAGAAGCGCTAGGTGGTGAACTAGTGGGCGCGGTGATCACGGTGCCGGCCTACTTTGATGATTCTCAACGTCAAGCGACTAAGGATGCCGCTCGTTTGGCCGGCCTTAATGTTCTTCGACTTTTAAATGAACCCACGGCTGCAGCATTGGCTTACGGATTAGACGAAGGTGCCGAAGGTTTGTACGTAATTTATGACTTGGGCGGCGGTACTTTTGACGTCTCGGTTTTGCGTTTGAATAAAGGTGTTTTTGAAGTTTTAGCTACCGGAGGCGACTCGGCACTAGGTGGCGACGACTTTGATCATCGTATTTTCTGTTGGGCCGTGCAACAAGCTCAACTTGACAACATTTTGTCTGCCGATGATAAACAAACGTTACTTGTGGCTTGTCGTACCGCTAAAGAAGCGTTAACAGTGGGCGAGGCGGCAAAACTGCAAGTGACACTGTCAAATCAAACCGTGGATTTAACGCTTACGCGAGATGCTTTTAAGTCTATGACGTGTCACTTGGTGCAAAAGACGATTGAAACGCTCAAAAATGTGATGAGTGATGCCAAGCTTGATCGTAAAGACATTCAAGGGCTCGTGCTTGTTGGAGGCTCGACCCGGATGCCGGTTGTGCGTGAAGCAGTCAAGGATTATTTGGGGTTTGATCCGCTTGCCAATATTGATCCTGATCAAGTCGTAGCGGTCGGTGCGGCCAAGCAAGCCAATATGCTTGCTGGTAACACCGCTGCCGAGGATGACTGGTTGCTTTTAGACGTAACGCCTTTGTCGTTAGGCATTGAAACAATGGGCGGATTGGTTGAGAAAATCATTCCTCGCAACACGCCCATTCCTGTGGCAATGGCTCAGGACTTCACCACGTTTAAGGACGGTCAGACGGCCATGGCGATTCATGTGTTACAAGGTGAACGTGAAATCGTGGATGCTTGTCGAAGCTTAGCTCGATTTGAACTGCGAGGGCTGCCAGCGTTGGTGGCCGGGGCCGCTCGTATTCGTGTTACGTTTTCGGTGGATGCTGACGGCCTTTTGTCAGTTTCGGCCAGAGAGACTCAGACGGGGGTTGAAGCTCATGTTACGGTGAAGCCTTCTTATGGGCTTACCGATGAAGAAATCGTACGCATGCTCAAAGAAGGTTCGGGCTCGGCCGAAGAAGACATGCATTTGCGTGCGCTTCGGGAAGAAGAAGTCGAATCTATGCGTTTGATGCAAAGTACGCAAAGCGCATTGAATACGGATGCGGATTTACTGAGTAAAAAAGAGTTCGAGCTTATTGCGAAGACGATGACGGCATTAGCAGCAGCCGTTCAGGCTCACGACTTAGACTCGATGAAATCGCTTCAAAAAGCGTTGGCTCAGGCTACGGAGTCCTTTGCCGAGCGTCGCATGGACCGGGCAATCCAACAAGCCTTATCGGGTAAATCATTAGACGAAATTGAAGAAGGAAGCAAAGACAATGCCTAAGATTACCGTCTTGCCTCATGAACAATTGTGCCCTGAGGGCAAAACGTTTGAAGTGCACGAAGGCGCTTCGCTTGCCCGCGCACTTCTTGCCAACGGAATCAGAATTGAGCACGCGTGCGAGTTCTCCGGCGCTTGCTCAACGTGTCACGTCATTATTCGTGAAGGTTTTGATTCACTCAATGAACCTGAAGATGAAGAACTTGACCGTTTGGATCAAGCTTGGGGGGTGACGGCGGTATCTCGCCTGTCATGCCAGACCAAGATTGGAAGCGAAGACTTGGTTGTTGAAATCCCCAAATATAGCCGCAATCACGCAAAGGAACGTTAAGCATGCGTTGGACGGATACACAAGCCATTGCCGAGGCGCTCTGCGATGAGCATCCTGACGTTGATCCTTTAAAACTCCGGTTTACGCAGTTGCATGCGATGGTGATCGCGTTGGATGGTTTTGAAGACGATCCGCAAAAAAGCAATGAGGCTATTCTTGAAGCGATTCTTCAAGCGTGGCTTGATGAGCGTTGACTGACATCGGGGATTGCGGTGATGCGTTTTGATGTCATTACGCTTTTTTCTGCCATGTTTGATGCCGTTTATGATCACGGCATTACGGCTCGTGCTGCCAAACGCGGCTTGTGGTCCCTTCATACTTGGAATCCGAGACAAGAAACAGAGGACAATCATCGAACAATCGATGACAGGCCGTTTGGCGGGGGACCGGGGATGGTGATGATGGCCGAGCCCCTGCAAAGAACGCTTGATCGTATTCGAGCATCGGGCAATCGAGGCAAGGTGATCAGTTTTGCGCCTAATGGTACAAAATTAACCGATGAGAAAGTGCGCCAATGGGTCGCTGCGGGCGACTCACTCGTACTCATTTGTGGACGTTATGAAGGTATCGATCAGCGCTTTTTGGACCGCTCGGTTGACGAAATTGTCAGTGTGGGCGATTTTGTGCTCTCGGGCGGGGAGCTTCCTGCCATGGTGGTCATCGATGCGGTAGTCAGACAGTTGCCCGGTGCGATTAAAGAACTTTCTACACTAGACGAATCGTTTTCCACCGGTCTTTTAGACGCGCCACATTACACGCGACCTGAAGTCTGGCAAGGCGAGCGGGTGCCCGAAGTGCTTTTGACCGGACATCACGCCAATATAGCTCGTTGGACGCGCGAGCAAAGTTTGCAGTTAACACAAAAGACGCGACCGGATTTGATTGACAAAGCTCGAAGCGAAGGTAAACTGACGCCGGCTGATGAAAAATGGCTTGCAGAGCACGTCGGTAAGTAAAAAACCTTGCAAATTCCATCGGTTGCTGTAAAATCACACACTCGTTCTCCGG
>USCE01000086.1 GCA_900553105.1 uncultured Sutterella sp. | reverse complement strand
CACCGGTGCTTCTCGCGGTATTGGGGCTGCGATTCTAGAAGCTTGCTTGAAGGCCGGTGCCGTGGTAATCGGTACGGCTACGAGCTCTGCTGGCGCTGAACGCATCACGCAAAAGGTCGTTGAATTGGGCGGCAAAGGTGAAGGCGTTGTGCTCAACGTGACTGATGCCGAACAAAGCGAAAAAGTGCTCGCTGAGGTTGCTGCCAAATTCGGGGGCATCAGCGTGTTGGTTAATAACGCCGGTATTACGCGCGACGGTTTGGCCATGCGTATGAAAGACGAACAATGGCAAGAAGTCATTGATACGAATTTAACCCCAGCGTTTCGTTTAAGCCGCATCGTGATGCGCTCGATGATGAAGGCACGCTTTGGCCGCATTATTAACATTGTCAGCGTTGTAGGTTCGATGGGCAATGCCGGTCAAGCTAACTACGCTGCTGCCAAAGCCGGTGTTGCCGGCTTGACCCGCGCCTTGGCCCGTGAGCTTGCCAGTCGCAATATCACGGTCAATGCTGTTGCTCCGGGGTTTATTGAAACTGATATGACGCGTGATCTTCCCGAAGATCATCAAGCTATGCTTAAGGCCCAAATTCCGTTAGGTCGTCTCGGTCAAACGGATGATATTGCCACTAGCGTGGTATTCCTTGCATCACCTGCTGCGTCCTATATTACGGGTGTTACGCTACATGTTAATGGTGGCATGTATATGGTATAAGCCCCAAAAGGCTGATTTTGCGTACTCTAATTTGACAAACCGTCTGATAAAATACGCAATCATCTACTCTAGCAGCGCGATTGGAGTATGCGCCGCTTAGAAACGAATTTTTATTGATCTTCAAGGAGAATTAAACAAATGAACGACATCGAACAACGTGTCAAAAAAGTCATCGCCGAACAATTGAGCATCAATGAGGCTGACATCAAGAATGAATCTGCTTTCATTGAAGACCTCGGTGCCGATTCTTTGGATACGGTCGAATTGGTTATGGCTTTGGAAGATGCTTTCAAGGTTGAAATCCCCGATGATCAACAAGAAAAGTTGCGCACGGTTCAACAAGCTATTGACTACATCCAAGCCAACGCTAAGTAATATCCGCCATCCTCAGTGATGGTTGTGCCCCGCCTGAGTCGCCGGTTACGGTCAGAGTCGGGTGGGGTTTTTTCATGAGCAAAAAATCTGTAAATAAGGGAGTGCTGACATGCGCCGTGTTGTAGTGACGGGTCTCGGGATGGTGAGCCCGATCGGCAATGATGTGCAAACAAGTTGGGAAAATGCTTTGGCCGGTAAAAACGGTGTAGGTCCGATCACGCATTTTGATGCGTCGAACTCGGGTTGCAAGATTGCCGCTGAAGTGAAGAATTTTAATGTTGAAGACTATTTGCCTACGAAGGAAGCACGTCGTTTTGACCGCTTTGTGCACTTTGGTGTAGCCGCCAGTCTTCAAGCTGTCCGTGATGCCGGGTTTGACTTAGAAAAAGAAGATCTGACTCGCTTCGGTTGTGCAGTTGGTTCGGGTATCGGCGGCTTGGGCATGATCTGCGACAACCAAAATGCTCTCATGCAACGCGGAGCTCGTCGCGTTTCTCCCTTTATGATCCCTGGCTCGATCATTAACATGATTTCCGGTCAATTGTCGATCATGTTGGGCTTTAAAGGCCCCAATATTGCTCACGTGACAGCTTGCACGACGGGTCTTCACTCGATCGGTGAAGCCAGCTGGATTATCCGTCGCGGAGACGCCGATGTGATGATTGCTGGTGGTGCCGATGCCTCCATTTGTCCGGTGGGCGTTGCTGGTTTCGATAACATGCATGCCTTGAGCCGTCGCAACGACGATCCAGAACACGCCTCTCGTCCCTTTGACAAAGACCGTGACGGTTTTGTGATGGGCGAAGGTGCCGGCGTGGTGATTCTCGAAGAGTACGAACACGCTGTTGCTCGCGGTGCAAAGATTTACGCTGAATTAGTCGGTTACGGTTTGTCAAGTGACGCAGGTCACATCACAACGCCTAATTCCGATGGTCCTCGCCGTTGCATGGAGTCGGCCATGAAGCAAGCTGGCATTGCACCGTCCGACATCGCCTATTTGAACGCTCATGGTACTTCGACAAGCGTCGGCGATATCAACGAAACGAAGGCTATCAAGGAAGCTTTTGGGGAGGCGGTGAAAACTTTGGTGGTTAACTCCACGAAGTCAATGACTGGTCACCTTTTGGGTGGTGCCGGTGGTGTAGAATCCGTCTTTACGATCTTGGCCGTTAAAAACCAAGTTTCGCCTCCGACGATTAACATCGTTGAGCAAGACCCCGAATGCGATCTTGATTACTGCGCCAATCAAGCTCGCAAGATGGAAATTCGTTATGCTATGAAGAACTCTTTCGGCTTCGGAGGCACCAACGGTTCGTTGATCTTTAAGCGTGTTGACGACTAATTAAAGCTTCTTGGCAGTTTGGAGTTTGAGCCCGATGTCGCCACACGCGTCATCGGGCTTTGCACTTTTTGAGGTTAACTATGGATATCCAAAAAGATAATCAGATGTATATGCAAGTGGCTATGCTTGCTGCGCAACGCAGTTACGCCCAGCGTTTAAAAGTCGGTTGCGTGATAGTGAAAAACAACTCGATTATCTCGATCGGTTGGAACGGAATGCCGACCGGTTATGACAATTGCTGCGAAATGGAAGTCGATGGGAAACTGGTGACGCGCCCAGAGGTTCAACATGCCGAATTGAACGCCATCGCCAAGCTTGCTCTTAACGGCTATTCCAGTAAAGGGGCTTCGATATTTATCACCCACAGCCCTTGCATCCATTGTTCGCTACTAATTCAAAAGTGCGGGATTGAACACGTTTTTTATCATGAACTGTATCGTGACGATACAGGGATTAATTTCTTGAAAAAGGCTGGCATTGAAGTTGTACAACTTTAGTTTTTTCGCTCGTTAAGTTTTGTGATATTTTCCGCCTAGACAATCTCTGGGCGGAGTTTACTTGTATGTTGTCAAACAGGCTTTGTTAACGCTTGAAAAATTCAGTGTTTTCAGGCATTTTCGCTATCTCGGCGTGATACAATGACTACCGCTTCGGAATAAAGGGAAAGGCAGTTATTCGGCAGCCGGTTTTCCCATTGCTCCGAAAGAATTTTTTGATGGAATTCTTTTTTGGGACATGATGAATAACATTCGTAATTTCTCCATTATTGCGCACATTGACCATGGGAAATCAACGCTGGCAGACCGCTTAATTCAGCGTTGTGGTGGCTTGTCAGACCGTGAGATGCAGTCTCAGGTACTTGACTCAATGGATTTGGAAAAAGAGCGCGGCATCACTATTAAGGCACAGACGGCAGCCTTGAAATATAAGGCTCAAGACGGTCAAGTCTATGAACTTAATCTCATTGACACTCCGGGGCACGTTGACTTCTCCTACGAAGTCTCCCGTTCCTTGTCGGCCTGTGAAGGGGCCTTGTTGGTTGTCGATGCCACTCAAGGCGTTGAGGCGCAAACTGTTGCCAACTGCTACACCGCCATTGATTTGGGCGTTGAGGTCATCCCTGTTTTAAACAAGATGGACTTAAATTCGGCCAACCCCGATGGTGCTAAAGAGGAAATTGAAGACGTTATCGGCATCGATGCAACCGATGCGGTGCCATGCTCGGCGAAAACCGGCATGGGTGTTGATGAGATTCTTGAGCGTATTGTGCGGGACGTGCCGCCGCCCAAGGGTAAAGCCGAAGATCCGCTTCAAGCCCTGATCATCGACAGTTGGTTTGATAACTACGTCGGTGTGGTGATGCTTGTGCGTGTGGTCAACGGAACGATTAAGCCTAAAGACAAGATTTATTTGATGGCCACCGGGGCTACGCATTTAGTCGAGCAAGTCGGTAAATTCACGCCGAAGTCGACCCAATGCGATAAATTAACGGCCGGTGAAGTGGGTTTTGTGATCGCGGGCGTCAAAGAGCTTCGCGATGCTAAGGTGGGCGACACGATTACACTCTCAAACAAAATGGCCGCCTTGCCCTTACCGGGTTTCAAACAAGTTAAGCCACAGGTGTTTGCCGGTCTTTATCCTGTTGAGGCCAATCAGTACGAGGCACTTCGTGATGCATTAACGAAGTTGCAACTCAACGATGCAGCACTTCAATTTGAGCCTGAAGTTTCTCAAGCTTTGGGCTTTGGGTTCCGAGCTGGTTTCCTCGGACTCTTACACATGGACATCGTGCAGGAGCGTTTGGAGCGTGAGTTCGACATGGATCTCATCACGACGGCCCCGTCAGTTGTCTACGAAGTGCTTAAAACCGACGGAGAAGTCATTCTGGTAGAAAACCCCTCGAAGCTTCCTTCACCAGATAAGATTGCTGAAATTCGGGAGCCGATTGATACGGTGACGATTTTTGTGCCTAGCGACTACGTGGGCGCAGTCATGAAGCTTTGTAATGAAAAGCGCGGTGTGCAAACAAATTTAGCCTACCACGGACGTCAAGTGCACTTGACCTATGAGTTGCCATTGGCTGAAATCGTGCTCGACTTCTTCGATCGCTTGAAGTCACTCACGCGCGGCTATGCATCCATGGACTACGAATTTAAGGAATACCGTGCAGCCGATGTCGTTAAAGTTGACATGCTTATTAATGGTGATCGGGTTGATGCTTTATCTTCAATTATTCACCGAGCTAATTCCGTAGCTCGAGGTCGCGAAATTGTCACGCGACTTCGTTCCTTGATTCCGCGCCAGATGTACGATGTGGCTATTCAAGCGGCTATTGGTGCCAACATCATTGCACGTGAAAATGTCAAAGCGTTGCGTAAAAATGTTTTGGCAAAGTGCTACGGCGGTGATATCACGCGTAAGCGCAAACTTTTGGAAAAGCAAAAAGCCGGTAAGAAACGTATGAAGCAAGTCGGTACCGTGGAGATTCCGCAGGAAGCGTTCTTGGCTATTTTGCAAGTCGATGACAAATAATCAAATGGTGGGACAGTCATGAATTTTTCACTGATTTTATTGCTCTTGACAGTGTTCACCGGCATTTTATGGTGCTTGGATAAGTTTCTCTGGGCACCCAAACGCAATGTGGCCGCCAAGGCTGAACTTCATCGGTTTGAGGAACTTAATCGGGCCGCAATCGATCGCGGTGACATTGCCGTTATCGGTGAGTGTCAGAGCATTTACCAACGCTTAAGCTCACAGCCGAAGTGGTTGGAATACACCGCAGGCTTTTTCCCGGTGATTCTCTTTGTCTTCATTTTGCGCTCGTTTATTGTTGAGCCTTTCCGTATTCCATCTGGCTCCATGTTGCCCACGTTGCATGCAGGTGACTTCATTGCCGTTAATAAGTACGAGTACGGTATGCGCTTTCCGGTGTTAAATTTTGCGATTACTGAAGGCGATGATCCCAAACGCGGTGATGTCGTTGTCTTTAAGTATCCCTTGGATCGCAACATTGATTTCATCAAGCGCGTTGTCGGTGTTCCCGGCGATGAAATTCGTTATGTGGGCAAAAAGCTCTACATCAACGGTCAACTTCAAGCGACGGTGCAAGATGGATCATTTTTCGATAAAGACACATACACCGATTTGGCGCAATTTGAAGAAAACTTGGATGGCGTCACGCACAAGATTTTAGAAGACAAGCGTTTGCCTTCGGCGGCTCGTCCGCTTCAAGGGCATAATGGCTTGGACCAATGTTTGTATCATCGTGGTGATGTGGTTTGTAAGGTCCCTGAAGGTCACTATTTCATGATGGGGGACAATCGCGACAATTCCGCTGATAGCCGCTTCTGGGGGTTTGTGCCTCGTGAGGACATTGTGGGTCGAGCCTTTGCCATTTGGCTTAACATCTCGGACATGGGCCGTATCGGCTCAATCCAATAAGGGGAGCGACGACTGTCTCTTATACACATCTGACGCTGCCGACGATAAGGCTC
>USCE01000085.1 GCA_900553105.1 uncultured Sutterella sp. | reverse complement strand
TATTTCCAGTGAAAGTAGGACATCGCCTGGCTCCCCCATTAAAAAGCCTCGGAATATTTTTCCGGGGCTTTTTTTATGGACGATTTTGGTTGCAAACTGCGATACAATGAATCAATTAGCTTGGCATAATGCTTCGCTTAATGCCTTATAAAGGGTTCACATGATTTTTAGACGCACACTTGTTTCCGAATTGGCCAATACAGCCGGTGCTGTCTTTACGGTCATTTTTTCAATTGTATTGACAATTGGTCTTGTGCGCATTCTCGGAATGGCTGCTGGCGGACGAATTGATAGCGGCACTGTAATGGAAATGGTGGTCTATGAGGCCCTGATCAATATGGCTCCTCTTTTGGGAGCGTCACTGTTTATTGCCACACTCATTACGCTGACACGAAGTTGGCTTGACAGCGAAATGGTCGTCTGGTTTTCCTCCGGCGGTATCAGTCTTACTGCTTGGATTCGACCTGTTTTGCGTTTCAGCATTCCAGTAATCCTATTAATTACCGTGCTCTCGCTTTTTATTTCTCCTTGGGCTAAAGGCCAAAGTGAAATGAACAGAGAAGTTTATGCGCAGCGCGATGATGTTGATCGCCTCACGCCGGGGCGTTTTATTGAATTGAATGGAGGGCGTCAGGTTCTTTTCATTGAAGAAATTTCAGATGATGGAGATACTGTTAAAAACGTTTTTCTCACCCAAACCGATCTTAATAAAGAAATGGTCGTTGTTGCAGAATCTGGTCGAGTCACCGTTAATGAATCTGGAGATCGTTACGTAGTATTGGAAAACGGTCGGCGTTATGAGGCAAAGACTGGTTCTGCAGAATTCGAAATCACCGATTTTGAAACCTACGGTTTGAGGCTTGATATCAAACCAGATTCAGCATTGCAAATGAGAGATGTTGATACTCAGCCTTTACAAATGCTTTTTGCACAAAAAAATAACAAGGAAGCTCAGGCAGAGCTTGTGTGGCGTCTTTCATGGCCTTTAGCAACCTTGAACTTGCTGATGATTGCTATTCCACTTTCGTACACCAATCCCAGAGCTGGGCGAAGTGTTAACGTGATTATTGCTCTGCTACTTTTTGTACTTTATCTAAACGGTATCAGTGTGGGTGAAGCACTTGTTGTTAGCGGAGATTTGTCAATGATTTCTGCCTTATTGCTTTTGAATTTGGTCTTTACGATGTTGGCAGTCTTACTCTTTTTGCGAAGAACGATCTGGCAGCGTTGGTGGCCAGCTCGGTTGAGTTGGTACTACCTATTTAATCGAGGTGCGCGATGAAAGTTATCACTCGTCATCTGACTAAAGAAATTTTACAGGCAACGAGTTTTGTGCTTTTGGCTATCGTCGCACTTTTTGCCTTCTTTGATCTTGTCCGTCAAATGGAACGTATCGGCAGCCGTTATAGCCTTTTGGATGCCTTTGTCATCACCGGACTTAATCTGCCCATGCGTATTTATGAAGTTATGCCGATTGCGGCGTTATTGGCTACGGTGTTTGTGATGAGTCAGTGGGCAGCGAGGTCTGAATTTACGATTTTGCGAGTAGCGGGACTATCTCCCGTGAGACTGGCGGGCATTTTGATGGTCCCGGGCGTTATTTTGATGCTTTTTACTTATGCATTTGGTGAGTTTATTGCCCCGTCCTCAGATGCTTTCGCTCGCGAATACCGTGCAACAGCACAGCACTCAACGATGAGTATTCGCGGCTATGATACAGGGGCTTGGGTTCGGGAAACAATCAAAGATGCTACCGGTGAAAATAAAATCCGCTATATCAATGTTAAACAAATTACTCCCACAGAAGAAGCTCGTGTGTGGAGAATATATGATTTTGATAAAGATCTGTCCCTGACGAACATTATCGCAGCCCAAACTGGTCGTTACGTTAATCATCAGGGGTGGGTGTTGGATGATGCTGTCAATACCTCATTACCGCGTCTGGTAGACTTGAATGTCTCGCCTGTTCTGGAACGCGTGATGGTTACCGATCCTGTGAGCATGATGTTTAAGACGGCTATCGATCCGAGTATTTTCAGTGTGATGATGCTTTCGCCTGAAAACATGTCAATGCGGTCTCTTTATCGCTATGTCAATCATCTTGAAGAGTCTCGTCAGCAGTCGGGGCGATATCAAATAGCTCTTTGGAACAAGGCCTTCTATCCTGTCGCAATTTTAGTGATGATTGCATTGGCCATGCCTTTCGCTTACATGAACCGTCGTTCCGGGGGAGTCAGTATCAAGATTTTCGGCGGAGTGATGATTGGTCTTGTGTTCTATACTGTTAATAACCTTTTCTCTTACATAGGAATGCTCAATACTTGGTCGCCGCCTGTTGTTGCTATGGTCCCGACTGCTTTCATGTTGATTTTGGCTATGATTGGTCTTTGGTTGGTTGAAAAGCGTTAGTGAAAGACCCGACGGCCTATTTATAATAAAACGGACATTACATTTTAATAATGTCCGTTTTTCTTTCTGTGCAGATTAGTTGGTCGCTACAGAGCGAAGCTTGAGTTTTTGATATATTTTTTGGAAAGTAGATTTGGGTGATGCAGTAATCTAATGTGACAGAGCGGTACTTTATTATTCGATGGTGTCGTGTAATCATCGTTCATGTTTTAGCAGTGCAAGATTACGAAAGAGCATTAAGGGTGACAAATGAAAAGCCTAAATCATTATGTGCAACTGACGTAAACTAAATTAGTAAGGCTCATTTACTCCGATTTTTGAGGGAAACCGTGTGTTCAAAATGAAAGCTATTTTATCGATTATGCATAGGATTCTTACAAATTTAATATTGAGTTAACGGGGTTAAGATTTTAAACTCTTTACCAAGAGGCTCTACAGCAAGGAGGTCTAGCTATGGTTCATCATTTTTTTGGTCCTCATTTCTTAGGGGCTCCTGTTTTCCCTGGTATCCCTAATTTTGTTTTGCTTCTATTGATTATTGCTGCGTTTTGGTACTTCGCGCGTAAACGCCATCAAACCGTGGATGGTTCACTGCAAGACTCCGCTATCCAAGGAGAGGATCCGCAAAGACAATTACGGGATCAAAACGAAGCTCTTCAAAAGGAAATTGAGTATTTACGGCGGCAAAATGAATTGTTACAAACGTTATTAGAGCGTCAGGTGAAACGTGAAGGTAACTAGGTTTGCTAGGGCCCCGTGGCGATGTGATCAATAAAAGATACGCAGTGAATTTATTTTTTTCGAGACCGTATTAAGGGACGGTCTCGAAAACTTTTTTGATCAATTAATGTTCTTGTTTGAATGCTTTTAGTGCTCGACCTGTATGTGTGGGGCGACGTGATATTTCGATGGGAGAGCCGACAGCGACCACTTTACCCCCATCGACACCGCCTTCCGGGCCCATATCGATAATCCAGTCAGCTTGTGCCATCACATCCAAGTTGTGTTCAATGACGATAACAGTATTGCCAGCATCGACTAAGCGATGTAATACCGCAATGAGTTTTTCCACATCTGCCATGTGGAGCCCCACTGTAGGCTCATCTAAGATGTACAGCGTCTTGGGAGCGCGCCAAGTGTTTCGTGTGTGATCATCGCGAGCCTTGGTCAGTTCTGTCACTAGCTTAATGCGTTGAGCTTCACCGCCCGAGAGGGTTGATGAGGGTTGTCCGAGGCTTAAATAGCCCAGCCCCACCTCTTGCATAAGTCTGAGCGCATGAGCCACGGTGCTCTGGGTTTGAAAAAAGTCCACCGCATCGTCAACATCCATCGCAAGAATCTGTCCGATGGATTTGCCTTTCCAGAGCACTTCCAACGTTTCATCGTTGTAGCGCAAGCCGCCGCAGGCTTCGCACGGCACTTTGACATCGGGCAGGAAGTTCATTTCGATTGTGCGAACACCTTGGCCTTCGCACAATTCACAACGGCCACCTTTTACGTTAAAGGAGAAGCGGGAAATGTTGTAGCCACGCATTTGAGCTTCATTGGTGCCAGCGTAAATCTTACGAATCGTATCAAGAAAACCGACATAGGTGGCCGGGCACGATCTCGGTGTCTTCCCAATAGGACTTTGATCGACTTCCAACACTCGATTAATGGTTTCAAAGCCTTCAATACTCTGGCACAGCGGCCCCTTATATGCGGCTTTCTTTGCTAGCGTCTCAGAGAGCACGGGCAACAGTACGCCGCGCGCAAAACTACTTTTACCCGAACCTGATACCCCTGTTAAGACGGTTAACCGCTCAAGCGGAATCGTGATTTTATCCGCGCGAAGGTTATTCTGTGTCGGCTTTTCAACCGTCAACCACTTCGTATCGGCTGTAATCGGGCGATGCGGTTTAAAACTGTGTTTGATCGGTTCTCGTAAATACCGTCCCGTCAGCGAGTGCTCGTTACTCATGATTTCTTTGAGACTGCCGCGAGCGATGATTTCTCCGCCTCGAACACCCGCGCCGGGGCCCACATCAATGACACAATCGGCCTCGCGGATTGTTTCCTCATCGTGCTCAACCACGAGTAACGTATTGCCCTTTGCTGTGAGGGCTTTGAGCGAATCAAGCAGTTTGCGGTTGTCTCTAGGGTGCAGTCCGATCGTGGGTTCATCCAGAATGTAGCACACACCTTGAAGGTTGCTGCCTAATTGCGAAGCTAAACGAATGCGCTGGGCTTCTCCGCCTGATAACGAAGGCGAGGAGCGATCCAGTGTTAAGTAGCCAAGGCCGACTTCTTCCAGAAAAGCCAGGCGCAACTCGATTTCTTTTAACGCATCGGCGGCGATCTCCGAGTCGCGCCCCTTGAGTTTGAGCTTACGGAAAAAGACTAATGCATCGGAGACTGTCATGTGGGCAACTTGCGAGATACTCAGACCCGCAAAGCGCACCGCACGGGCTACTTCGTTGAGGCGTTCGCCGTGACAGTCTGGGCAAATATGGGCTTGTGCATCGGCCCAAATTCTTTCTTCACCGGTAGCCGTTTCGTCAAAACCTTCAATAATTTCTCCGGTGCCGAAACATGTCGGACACCACCCCATGACGGAGTTGTAGGAAAAGAGTCGAGGATCGAGCTCCGGGAAGCTACGACCGCATTGCGGGCAAGCTCGGTGTGTGGAGAAAATAGTTTCGCGGCCATTTTCGTCCAAAATGCAGACAACGCCCTTACCGATGGTAACGGCTTGCTGAAGTGCCCGTTTGAGCGTTTTTTCGTCATCGACAGCAACGGCCAGGTGTGCAACGGGCAGTTCAATTGTATGGTCTTTGTAACGGGCCAGTTTCGGGAACTTTTCCGTGCTGACAAATTTGGTGTCGACACGAAGTTGTGCATAGCCCTTTTTGGCTGCCCACTTGGCCAAGTCTGTGTAGATCCCTTTTCGCTTTGTCACAAGAGGAGCAAGAGCGTATATCGACTGTCCTTTGTATCGGCTCATGACGGTTGAGACAATAGTATTAAAGGACATGGGTTCGACTTCTATGTCGCAACTCGGGCAATACTGTCGGCCGAGTTTAACGTATAAAAGTCGCAGGAAGTGATAAAGTTCGGTCATTGTAGCAACCGTTGATTTACGGCCGCCGCGAGAGGTTCGCTGCTCAATGGCTACGGTCGGTGCAATGCCCGTGATCGAATCGACATCGGGTTTGGCAGCCGGCTGAACGATCGAGCGCGCGTAGGCGTTCAAAGATTCAAGATAGCGCCTTTGTCCTTCCTTGAAAACGATGTCAAAGGCCAGCGTTGATTTGCCCGACCCCGATGCGCCTGTGATCACCGTGAATTTGTCGTGATCAATGTCGACATTGACGTTTTTGAGGTTATGCTCTTTTGCGCCACGGATGGCTATGACATCGCTGCTCGGAGGGGTGCTGACAGGGGTGCTGGCAGGCAATTGCGTGAAGTAGCCGGAGGCATTTTTGCGGGCCAATGTTTTGCGATAACTGGCCAGCGCTTTTGCTGTGAAAGAGCGTTTGCAGTGCAAGAGCTCATCGACCGGCCCCTCAAAAACAACATTTCCGCCTTCGTTACCGCCTTCTGGCCCCAAGTCCACAATCCAGTCGGCACTGTTGCTGTCTCTTATACACATCTCCGAGCCCACGAGACCGGAGCCTATCTCGT
>USCE01000084.1 GCA_900553105.1 uncultured Sutterella sp. | reverse complement strand
GAGCCTTATCGTCGGCAGCGTCAGATGTGTATAAGAGACAGGTCTAGATTAATGCGTCGGGCAATGTGCGCAAAGTTAATGTCAGGGGTAGAGGCGTATATCGTCCCGTAAAGTTTTTCGATTCGATTTTTGCCACCGAAAAGACTTTCTCTAATAGTGGCGCGTACATCAACAGGAGTTCGATTTTGTCCCGCAAGTAAGGCCTGAAAGCCCATTTTCCAAGCAATGAGATAGCGATGCAAAACGAAGTTCGCTTGTGTCAATTGTACGGGGCGGGGACGTTGCTCGCGAAGATCGGTATAGGAGATGCGACCGTTGACAATTTGTAGGTGTTGTTGAGCTAAAAGCCAGTCAAGGAATCGATCTACGGCTGCAATGCGAGAGCCCGACGGCGTGGCGTTTTGTGATTGTTGGAATAAAAAGCCCGCAATATTGAATGTCGAATCATCGAGTCGCTTAATATTAAGTTCTGGGTCGTGAATGATCAGTTTTGAGAAAGTCGGTCGAAGTTTATAGACCGTCTCAAATGAAAAGCTTGCTTCTACTTTCGGCAACGTCAGCGATGCTTCATCGCCCTGTCGGGAAATTGTCACTTGGGTCAGCGTAATGCGTGGGCGCAATCCGTCCCAATCGGCTTTAATGGATTGCGTTTGAATTTCGGTGCCTAGGCGCTCTTCGAGATAAGTTTCCACTTGCGGGTAGTACCGTTCAACGTTAGGCACAATCCACAGCCGCGTTGCGATTACCACAGCGCAGAAAAATAGGTAGCCCAGCAGTATTGTCCAGCCTAATGCGCGCAACAAAACGCGGGCGCGCCGTTTAGGAGAATAAACGTTCGTCCGTGTCAAATTACGAGTTGTGTCGGATTCGGAAAATTTCAACTTCACCTGTTGCGATGTCGGCCAATAAGAGCGTCTTTAGAAGCTAAAAGCACCGTCAAAATTTGTACTACGCTTGATTTTAGCGAGTTCATACCGTTTTCGTGGTTTTCTAGGACTTTTGTTAACGGGATTTTGCAGCAGAAAAATTTTGGAAACAGTTCGCTTCCGCTAAACTAAAGAGTATTGCTTGCAAGGAAAAACAACGCGATATGTCTGTTACTGTAGAAAAAGTCCTCGAACTGTCTTTTTTTGTCAAACGCGCACTGATGGGCGCCTTGCCCATGGGTGACGATGCCGCGCGATTGGATTATCTTAAAGAGTTGGCCCAAGCCCCTTATACGAGAGACAAGATGCTCGCGTATTTAGCAGGCAGTTTGACGCTTGAGGAGCTCGATGACAAACTGCGTAAGCTTCGCAGGGATGTAATGCTAAGCATAGTTTGTCGCAACGTTACGGGTAAAGCCGACTACTATGAAGTGGTTGACACCATGAGCAACTTGGCGGAGGTGGCTGTAACACGTGTGGTGCGCGAGCACGCGCTAGCGCTTTCCAAACGCTACGGTACGCCGTGCTCTTATGAGGGCGTTGCGCAGGATTTCTTAGTATTCGGTATGGGTAAGCTCGGCGGTCGAGAGCTTAACGTCAGCAGTGACATTGATCTTATCTTTGTCTATGACGAGCAGGGTAAGTGCCGTCCCAATGCGGACTGCCCCAATCCGAGACGCGAATTGACGAATGCAGAGTTTTTCGAGCGTTTATCAAAAAAAGTTATTGCCTCACTGTCGGAGATATCAGGTGCGGGCTTCGTTTTTCGTGTAGATATGCGATTGCGCCCGAATGGGGATTCGGGGCCTATTTGTATCAGCTCGGAGATGCTCGAAGAGTATCTGTACGTGCAGGGACGAGAATGGGAGCGATTTGCGTGGTTAAAGGCAAGAATTGTTAATGAAGCCGTTTTTTCCGATGAAGAATCGTTCCGAACGCAGTGCAATAACGTCCAATCCGTGATCAGACCCTTTGTATTTCGTAAGTACGTGGACTTTAATGCCATTAGCGCGTTGTCAAACCTTCATCGTTTGATTCGAGCCGAAACCGTTAGACGCGAGTCCGGCAAGGACCTCGGCATTGACGTGAAACTCGGACGCGGCGGTATTCGTGAGATCGAATTCATAACCCAA
Organism: uncultured Sutterella sp.; assembly: GCA_900553105.1. GTDB lineage: Bacteria > Pseudomonadota > Gammaproteobacteria > Burkholderiales > Burkholderiaceae_F > Aphodousia. The sequence goes on along the minus strand of USCE01000084.1, from coordinate 4,021 downwards.
ACGTTTCAAATTATCCGAGGTGGCAGAAACCCGCAATTGCGCGGTAAATCCACACTACCGATGCTTCAAGCGCTGGCTGAAAATGGTGCCATCGGATCCGATCAGGCCGAAAAGTTAACCGAAAGTTATGTTTTTTTGAGAAATCTCGAGCACGCCATTCAATATGTCGATGATCAGCAGACGCATCGTTATCCCAACGATGAGGTTGAACAAGAACGCATTGCGGCCATGTTGGGACTCTCGCGCGAGGCGCTCGGTCAAGAGTTAATGGAAATCCGCAATTACGTTGCACAGATTTTTGAAGGTATTTTTCAGGTCGGCGCGGCCGCTTCGGGCGAGGAAAAAGACGATTGGCCTGAGGGGTGGACCGTGGGCTATGAAAGAGCACAAGCTGCCTTGGCTGAGCTTTTGACCCAGATGGGTTATCAACAGGGCTCGCACTGCGCCGATCGGGTGCTCGAGACGATGCGCTCGCGGTTTTTAGCGGCCTTAAACGAGTCCGCTCGAGCCAATATGGCACAGCTCATTAAGCGAATCGCGGCTCTTTGTCCGCAATTGACTCGTGAGCAGAGCACCGTTTCGGCCGATGAGGTATTTTTGCGGTATGTCGAGCTTTTAGCCGTTGTTGCCGGTCGCAGTACATACGTCTCGTTACTGCTTCAGTATCCGAAGGTTTGCGAGAAGGTGGCGCAGGTTTTGATGTCGAGCGCTTGGGCCGCACAGTATCTCACTGCCCATCCGATTGTCTTGGACGAATTGGTCGATGAGCGGCTTGAGACGCTGGATAATTTCTCACCGGTGGATTGGAGCGAGTGGCAAGACGACTTGTGGGCCAAACTGCGTGAAGCCGAGGGCGATCAGGAAACTCAAATGAACGTGTTGCGTGATGCGCATCACGGAGCAGTCTTTAAGCTTCTTTTAGCCGATATTGACGGTTGCTTTACTGTGGAGCGATTGGCCGATCAGCTCTCGGCCTTAGCTGATGCCGTCATTGAAATGGTCATTACATTGGCTTGGCAGACAATTGCCTCGCGTCACACGGAAAATCCTCGATTTGCCGTGATCGCTTACGGGAAGTTAGGTGGTAAAGAACTCAGCTATGCCTCCGATCTCGATCTTATCTATCTTTACGATGACGATCACCCCGATGCGGCTAAAAACTACACGCGTCTTGTTCGACGCATGATGAGTTGGCTCACGGTACAAACCTCCTCGGGTATTTTGTTTGATGTGGATTTGCGCCTTCGTCCCAACGGTGAAAACGGTCTTGTGGTTTCCTCCTTTGAGATGTTTAAGCGCTATCAGCGAAATGAAGACGGTACCGGTGCTTGGCCTTGGGAGCATCAGGCGTTAACGCGTGCGAGGTTTTGTGCCGGAGACCGAGCAATCGGTGCGGCTTTTGAGGCCGAGCGCGCTGCTATTTTGATGTTGTCACGAGACAAGGCGAAGGTCTTTGAAGAGGTCAGTCTCATGCGGGCTAAGATGCTCGAAGGACACCCCAATCGCACGGCTTTATTTGATGTTAAGCACGATCGTGGTGGCATGGTGGATGTGGAGTTTGCCGTGCAGGCGTTGGTGTTGAGTTACTCGCACAAGTATCCGGACTTGGTCAATAACTTCGGAAACATCTTGCTACTGGAGATGGCGGCTCGAGATGGGTTGATTGATTGCGGGCTTGCTGCCGAGTGCGTGCGGATTTATCGCAACTATCGTTATATCCAACGCACGCAAAGGTTGCAGGGCGTTCAAGGCGGTGTGCGGGTTGATCCGACAACATTAGTCGATGACATCAATACGGTGAAAAAACTTTGGTACTCCGTCTTTGGCAATGACGGCCCACAACGTTAAAGTCATCCTGAAAATTCTTGCCTATAGCAAAAGCGGTTTCGATCTTTAGGATCAGAAACCGCTTTGAATATTCGGTTAACGCTTGAGATTAATCGAGCGTCGGCGTCTCAACGCCCAACACCTTATGCAATTTGGGTGACGTGGTGGTGTATTGCAACAGTGTCTTTTTCTCCGGGTGAATGATGTCGCTTGCGGCAAAAGCAGCCAAGGCGCATTCGTGGAAGCCACTTAAAATCAGTTTCTTTTTGCCCGGATAGGTGTTGATATCACCGACGGCAAAGATGCCGGGAATCGAGGATTGGAATTTTTCAGTATCGACCACAATTTGCTTGCGGTAGATTTCCAAACCCCAATCGGCAATGGGGCCAAGCTTCGGTGTCAGGCCGAAGAAAACCAGCAAGTGATCCAACGGCATACGGCGCACAACGCCGTCATCACCCGTGACGCGGATTTCCGTTAACTTACCGTTGGTTTCTTCAAAGCCCGTGATTTGGCCGACTTCAAACTGCATTTCCCAGTTTTCGCACAATTCGCGCATCTTGGCCACGGAGGCATCCTGAGCACGGAAGCCGTCGCGGCGGTGCAATAAAATCACGCTTTCGGCTTTGCCCACTAAATTGAGAGTCCAGTCAAGCGCGGAGTCGCCGCCACCGCAAATAACGATATTTTTACCGGCGAAAAATTCCGGATCTTTAACTTTGTAATGAAGCTGAGTGCCTTCAAATTTTTCAATGCCGGCAACCGGTAAGCGCTTGGGTTGGAAACTGCCGACACCGGCGGCAATAAACACCGTTTTAGTTAAAAAGCGAGTGCCTTTGTCTGTTTGCACGAAAAAGCGTCCGTCTTCTTCTTTGCGTACGACTTGCACTTCTTCGCCTAAGTGGAACTGGGGCTTAAAGGGATGGATTTGCTTTAAGAGATTTTCCGTGAGTTCGCGCGAGGTGCAGACCGGCACGGCCGGAATATCATAAATGGGTTTGTGTTCATACAGCTCCATGCATTGTCCGCCAACTTTGTTGAGTGAATCAATGACATGGGCCTTGATTTCCAGAAGACCCAATTCAAAGACTTGGAAAAGACCCACGGGGCCGGCGCCTACGATAACGGCATCCGTTTCGATAATCTCGTCGGTTTTCGGGGCAATGGTCAAATAATCTTCAATAGCCATAATAGAGCGTTTCCTTATTGCAAGGGGTGCGCGGTCTTAAAAGAAGCCATTATAGCGCCCGAGAAACGTTCTCAGAACTAGCGATCTTTGGCTTTTTCTTCGGCAATGATGTCGGCTCGTACCGTACGAAGTTTTCCATCGACTTGGCTCATGGTGTAGTAGTCGCCGTCGTTGGCTTGTTGACCGAGGTTATATTGGTATTCAGCAGCTCGTTTGTCGTTTTGAGCTAAGTACATATCACCGACGGCCATGTAGTGACGACTCATTTGTCCCAGACCGCGGTAACAGCGAGCCAAAATAGCGTGGTAGGAGGGATTGGACGTACTCATGGCCTGTTGATTGCGCATAAAGCGGATCGTTTCGTTATAGCGCTTTAAGTCATAGAGTTCACTGGCGTAAAGCTTGACTGCCATTTCAGATAGAGGATAGTCGGCAACGAGCTTTTTAGCCATAGACAGTGCACGTGTTCGGTCTTGATTGCCATTACCGAATAAAAAGAGAGATTCGGAATAGTTTTTCACCAACATGGCATTGTTGCCGCCAAGCTGTGAGGCTTGGCTCGCATAGCGCAAGGCCTCGGAATTTTTATTGAGTTTGCGACTGACAACGCTTAATCCGTAGGTTAGTGCGGTCTTTTGACGCGAGGATTTTGCGCTTTGCAGTTCTTGCTTCATTTCACGCTCAACGCGCATCCAGTCATCGATTCTGTCTTCTTGTAAAACACGCAATCGTTGTTGGATAAGGGCAAAATCAAGTGAGTCGCGATGCGTGCGCGGTCCGATGCGTCGGGTGCGGTTTTCCATGTCGCTGATACGCTCAAGCGTTAGCGGGTGAGTGCGAAGGTAAGCCGGGGAGGCGGATTCGTAGTAGCGGTTATTTTGTTGCAAGCGCATGAAAAAAGCTTCCATCCCTTTAGGATCGAAACCGGCTCGAACCAGCGACGATAAGCCGACGCCTGTCTCTTATACACATCTCCGAGCCCACGAGACCGGAGCCTATCTCGTA
>USCE01000083.1 GCA_900553105.1 uncultured Sutterella sp. | reverse complement strand
AATCAACACTGCAAAGATAAAGCTCATCGCATCGAGCCCTCGGTAGCGAAGCGCACAGACGGTGATGACGGTCAAAAAGCCTAAGAGCATCACGCTTTTTAATAATCCTAGGTAGTCGCCGCCTGAGGTTAACGCAACCACGGCTTCAAAGAGATCTCGGATTTGTTCGCCGTTCCAGTAAGCAAAAAATTCAAAAACCATGCTAATTAATCCTCGTATCAACTAAAGTCCTGCATCCCAACGGCGGGCCACGGCGTGACCGGCATTGCCGAGTAAGCTTCGTTCAATGTGTTCAACTTGTTCAATAAAGGTATTCGTGCGACTCATTTGCTGATAAATCTTGTCGGCTCGCGCACTCAAATCGCTCCGAACGGATTCAATGCGGGCTTGAATGAGTCGCACGTGTTTCTCATTGAGCGAATTCAGTTGCGCACTGCTTGACGATGAAACGGCTTTTTGAATGTCAATCGTTAATTGATCAAGGGCTCGGATGATGGCCTCAAATGCTGCGGCTTCCACGTAAACACGCAAGATGTCCTCCGAAAAGCCCGCGTAGCGGCGGGTAGTGGCTGCATTAATCAGACGAATAAGGGGGACAGTCGAAACGGAGCCCAGAAGCAGTACATCGTCATCGGTGATGAGATTAGCATTGCGCTCTAACAGCGCTCGCTGGTAGCGTTTGGCGGCTTGCCACATCTCGTAGGTGAGATTCATATCATCCAAGGCTACGCGTTCGGGGTATAAGCAAAGCGTGTCTTTGATAGCACATTGCCAACGCGTGGCTTGAGACAAGGTGATGGTGTCAGCCGAACCGAATAAAAGCGATGCAATGTCTTCCCCCATAATGAAGCGGGAGCGGGAAACGGCCTCTTCTCCTTCACCTTCTTTGATATAGATTGTGGTACCCACAAGTGTCATCATGAGTTCTTTTAACGTTTTGGGATAGCGGCTTGTGAAAGTGCCGCCACCTAACAAGGACCACGTGAGATTAATTTCCGGCGCATCAACGGTGTTGCCGCCCGAGTCTTTAAGCGTTGGGGCGTGACGGAAAAGCGCAGAGCCATCGGTTCGGGTTTTAGCATCGGCTTCATAGGCGTCTGACACAATGCCTTGGTCACGCAAAGCATTCGCGGCAGAATATTTGAGTTTTTCCATATGAGCCTGAGCGCCGCTCATCTCGAGAAGTGTTTGTGCGGCAGTGCAGGAGTCTTGAAATCGTGCGCCATACTCTCGAATCAGATCTCGGAAACTTGTGACTTGTTCGGATAGATCCGGCGAGAGCGTTTGTAGTGCAAGCTGAAACGCAAGTCCTGGTAAAGACGAGCCGATCGCTCTTAGGTAATTTAAGAACTCTTCCTTGGACGGTATGCTAAAGGCACCCATGAATAGGTCAATACCGCCGCAGCCTGCGGACAATTTGGGTGGAGAGAAGTGAAATGGCGTAAATTCCGTTCGCGGTGCGCGGTAAACAAAACCGCCGCCCGTGACCACATTAAGACCGGAGGATTGATAAATCCCTGCGGCTGTAACGTTACCTTGACCGAGACCCGCGGAGTCTTCATAAAAGTCTTCAATAAAGCCGGCTTGAGCCGGTACTGTCATTAATGAGCCGATGAGCAAAGCCAGTATCAAATGTCGAGGTGACGTTAAACGACGATTTTTCATGATTGAATCCTTCACGAAAGAGGGGAGAGCGTCTTGCGATCGTTGGAGGCATTATTGGGTGTTGCCTCATCGAGATCTTTTTGTGCGGTCACTAGCACGCGGTTCGTGAGCTCTTCAACGGATAACGCACCCGTAGCAATAAGGTAAGCTTTTTGAGAGTCGCTACGAACCATAAAGACCGCAGGCGTTTGTGTCACGGTGCTGCCAGTCATTTGGACAAGTCGCTTGAGTGTGCCGTTATCCGGCAAGGCCTCGGGCCAAGCCGGGGGTTTTGTCGCAGAAATGTGTAGCGCTAAGTGTGAAAGGCCGGACTCTTTTTCAAGCAGTTGTGCAACCGGTGCCATCATGTCACAGAAGCGGCAGCCTTCTTGCACGATAAAAACAAGCGCCCAGTCCTCTTGAATGTCGGCAAACCTTTCGCTTTGCTCTCGTTTTTTGTCCTCTTTGAGGGCGATTTGTGCAAAGTTTGCATTGGGGTGCGTGACGGTGAAGTCATAGGCCGGATGTCCCCACTGAGTTTGTTGCCAGCTTTGCGCAAAATCCATCGATTTTTGCAGCAAAAACGTATTTGCTTCCAAGTAAGCCGTTAAGTGTTTTTCGGAGGGCTCCATCACAGCCGCTTCGAGTCGCTTTTGTACTTCGAGTTTGAGTGCTGGCAATGTTTTAATTGTGGCAAGATCCTGAGGTTCTTCTTTCCGCTCGGAGGATTCAGCTCCGTAGAAAAGAAAACCGCGATCGGGTTGCTGCCAGATGTCTTCATCCCAAAAGCCTCTTTGCTCATGAGAGGATCCCGCCGCACATGAAATGGCTACGCTCGTGACAGCAACCAGTAAAAAGTGTCTTGCGAGAGAATGTCGCTTCAATCTTCGGCCACTTGAGTCGGATAACGCTTGAATTTTTATAAGTTTGTCAGTCATGGTTAAAACATGAAGAAGTTAACAGTTGCCGTTTGCACAAACGCCGTCTTTTTTCGGCATCTGTTCATAGGGATTGGTTTTTAGTTTTTCAGCACGATCTTTGGCACGAGTAAGCGCCTTATCGGCATTGATCGTGGAAAGTGTTTGTTCACCGATCATGGCGCGTAGCTCCTCGATATCAATGCCCGAAAGATCGACTTGAGAAAATTCATACGCAGTCAGACCTCGGCAGTCCGCCGCGGCAATGTCGCCCCAAGACAGTCCCAGTTGCTCATGCGCAGCTTCTTGAACGAGGCGAGCTAAGCGCGAGTTGTAGCAGCAGTAGCTTTCGGTTTTTTCTTGGCATCGGCCGAGGTTAAATTGCGTGCAAACGCTGCCCACGTAAAGGCAACTGTCAGAGCCTCGCTTGAGCTGCAACGCTTGTTCTTCTTGGGTGCAGGAGAGGTAGTCGGTTGCCACATCAATGGCAACCATTGCAAAAAAGGTCCAAGGATCAAAGGAAAATTGCAAAGAACCTGACGCGTAAGAAACCGACAAACCGTAATAGGATAAAGACGGGGAATAGGCTTGCATGGCCGCTTCGCCGTAAAGTTTGTTCATGACGGAAGCCATCGTCTCGTGGTTCATCAAAATGTCGTTTACATAAGGCGAACCCAGTGTTTTAATGGTTTCCTTGGCCACTTGTGAGGCAAAAACGTAGGAAGCACCCAGCGCGTTGTCGTTACTGTAAGAGGCTCTGACTTTGCCTTTGCAACAGGAGACGCCGCCAAGCTTATTGCGGCACGTTTCAGCCGTTCCGGAAAAAAAGCGCAATCTGTCATAGTCGCCGTAAACGGCTGCTTGCCGAGCTATTTCAAGTTTTGCGATCGTATCGGTTAAATTCGTATTGGGTGCATCATCGGTAGGCGTGCAAAGCCCGTGCTGACAAATGGACTCGGTACAGTGCTCTTCTTCAATGATTTGTTCATCTCGAACCTGACAGCGATACGTATAGGTCCAAAGAGAGCAGTCGCTCTCCTTGCCTGCAACACAGTTTTTTGTTTCTAGAGTGCATGTCTGATCGCTAGCTAAACTTTCACAGCCGTTAACCGTGTCGGGATTGGTGCAACTATATTGACTTTCATAGCGCCAGCAATCTTTGTAGACGGGTACGCCATTAACTGTGCGTGTCTCCGGTCCTTCGATGCACGATTTAGACGACACTAAGCATTGTGCCCGTGCTTGAGCTTCAGACATCACGAGGGGAGTGGTTGTTGATGACAAAGGCATTCTTAATTCCGGTAGGCCGCCTGGGCAATCCGAGTCTTCTGTCATACCGGTAAAAATCTCATTTTGAGCAATTTCAATGATGTTTTCAGGTAACGGCGACAATTGCGTTTGACAAACATAGTCTTGCGAAGAGGTTTCTTCAGACACTGCCTCAGTATTGGCAAGTGCTTCAGCTTCAGAGGTCTTGAGTTGACATCCGAGGTTTGTCAACGGCGCGCAGGAGTTGGGATCATTTGATCCTTCGCATACTCGAGTCAGAGACTCATTCACGCAAACCTCTGCAAATAAGGGATGCGCCTCGTTACACGTGCGATGGGTGATTTCGCAATTCGTTTGGCATGTACTGCCTTTTTCTGAAACACTGTCAAGCACGGGGAAGCGCTCATCAAAAATGATGTCATCGTGTGTTGGTACGGTAATTTCTTCTCGGCAAGCGTAGTAACGGGTTTCCGAGTCGGTTGTTTTCGTCTCGCCTTGAGTCGGAGTTTTTTGCTTGGGCGTTTGAAGTGTGCAGCCCGCTTCGTGCAACAGGTTGCAAGAGGGGTTTTCGGGCGTCACAAGGCAGGCAAAATCCGTACTCATTTCCCAGCAGGGAAGCGTTACTTCCACGCCGTCAATGACACGCGTTTCATCGGGTGCCGTACAAACGTTCATCTGCACGTTGCAGTCCGGGTTGGCGTTTTGCGGGCAGTAGCGATCCGTTTCAAACACATCGCTGACTTCAGTGATCACCTCTGAAGCAACAATTCCTTCGGGTAATGGAACCACAGGGGTTTTGCAGTGGTAGACCGATTCAGAGACAGTGCAAAGACCCGGACTCGGACTTTCTAAGCATGAGGTACTTTCTTCTTGACAGGCGGCATTGCCTTTTAACGGTGTGCAGTAGTCAGCATCATCCTGGGTCACGCAATTTTCTACGGTTTCGTACTGCCAGCAGTCGCGATAAACTTTCACGCCGTTGATCACTCGGGTCTCAGCGCCTTGTAAGCACGTTTGAGTCTCGATCGTGCAGGTCTCACCGAAGCTTGAAGCTGCCAGTGGGGATGCTGAAGCGACCATTAATAAAACAGCCAAGATGAAGGTTTGTGGCCAACTCACTTTCATCACGAGCAGACCTCCGACCAGTTTTCTGTCACTTGATCAATGCTCGTAATGACAGGCATTGAGAATGTAATGGTACGAGTCCCTTGACCTGTATCGGTATTGGTGATCGTGACTTCGTAATGGTTCACGCCATCAATCGTGACGGTACGAATACTCAACACAAACTCAATCCGAAAGAAAGTCGTGATCGTAGAGGGCGACTGGGTGAAGTTCGCCATGGTTTTGTTACCGAACTGAACTCTCATTAACAGTGTGGGAGCACAATCAAGTGTTGCCGTGGCTTTCATTTGGCTACTGGCGCCCGTGTAGCCCACTTCTTTAAAGATGTTAAGTTGCTCGGAGTGCTTTCTGTCATCGGTGCAACCGGGTTTGGCCGTCACGTTGAGTGTTTTAACGCAATGTTTTTGAATTTCCTGCGCTGTCTGAGTTCGACACGTGTAGGGGTACGTTTTATTGATATTGACCGTGACCGGAATGGTGCAACCGACAGCCTCATAGATGGCATCTTCTTTTTTGCATTGATAGCGGTTTTCATGGTGATAGTGCACTTCATGAATAAGCGCACAGACTTCGGTTGAGCCCGTGGTCAATAAATGACAACGATAAATGTATTCAAGTCCTCGATCCATGGTCCAGCCTTCTGAGCACGTGGCCGTTGTCACCGTTTCACCGATATCGCACACTTCAATTTCGCTTCGCCCCGGGATAACCGTGGTGACAGTCTCGCAACGAATGTCAGAACTCACCATATCATCGGCCTCACCTACAATGTCTTCAACGTTGTCTTTGATGTCGTCATAGCCGTCAACAATCTGATTTTTATCGTCATCAGATAATGACGGAGGGTTGGCGCCGCCTTGATAGACGAGCTGAACGGCTAAGCACTCGGGGTCATTGGCATCCAGGCAGGCATTGGCTTTGCCTGCGCCCGGCGTGAAAAGATCCCCCATACCGTCTTCGCCTCGAAGATCACTTAAATCCTCGGTACTGCCGATAGCGTCTTTGGGCACAGTATCGTTTCGTGTGTCATGCGTGAGCATTCCCTCAAATGAAGGACGAGGGACTGCCATGGCTGAGCCTGCAGCGTCTTCTGCGCTGATGTTCTTAGCGATGCAGACAAAGGGGATTGACATCATCAATGTTGCGCCAATAAAAGCTGTCTCTTATACACATCTCCGAGCCCACGAGACCGGAGCCTATCT
>USCE01000082.1 GCA_900553105.1 uncultured Sutterella sp. | reverse complement strand
ACGAGATAGGCTCCGGTCTCGTGGGCTCGGAGATGTGTATAAGAGACAGGAGTTAGTTGCAGCACTTCGCCCTCAAAAGAAAGTTTTTGTGCTGGGTTCGGCCTTTGTGGACATGATTTTAAGTGTTCACGAAATGCCACATGCAGGCGCTGATGTTGAAGGGAAATTTAAGAAAACCGTTGTGGGCGGGTGTTCCTTTAATGTGGCAGATGTTCTCTGGAAATTAGACCTTCCGTTTGATTCATACATGCCGGTGGGCGAAGGACAATTTGCCGATCTTGTCGAGCAAACGTTAAACCTACGCAACCTTCCTGTGTATCGCGAGCGGGGAGTGGGAGACAACGGTTGGTGCTTGTCAATTGCCGATCACACTGGCGAGCGCACGTTCATTTCAATGTTCGGACTTGAACGCCAGATGAAAGCCGAGTGGTTTGATCGATTCGATCTTGCCCAATACGACTACATTTATGTTTCCGGTTACCAAGCTGAGGGCGAAAACGGGGAAGTGCTACTGTCGGTTCTCAATCGCAAAGCCTGTAATGCCTTAATTGTTTTTGATCCAGGCCCTCGTGTTACAGAAATGGGCCAAAAACGTCTGAAAGCTTTTGAATCCCTCGGGTGCCTTTACACTGTCAATTGCAATGAAGCGATGTGGATGACGGGCACTCACAATGCAACCGATGCCGCCGTTGCACTTTCCGTTCGCTCAGGCAACCCTTCCGTTGTCACCGATGGCGGCAACGGTGCGGTTTACACTGAAATGAAACCTACGGGCTGGGTAGCCAAACGCATTCCCGGTTTCAAGATTAACCTCATCGATACAATCGGCTCGGGTGATGCGCATACGGGCGGAATTTTAGCTGGACTAATGTGCGGTTTAACGATGGCTGAGGCAACGCTAATTGCCAATGCCGTAGCTGCTCACGTAACAGCCAGCGAAGGCGCTGCCACAGCTCCTACACGATCAGAACTTCAACAATATTCCCTTTAATTTCTTCGACCATTATGGCTAGCGATAACAACATTTCAAAAATTGAAACCAACGGCATCAATCCTGTTCCCGATAGTGAACGTTACGGCAAACCCGCTGATTTATTCCCGATTTGGTTTTCTTGGAACATCTCTATTTTCGGCATCACCTGCGGGATGTATGTCTTCGGCCTCGGGCTATCTGCTGCTCAAGCAATGGCCGCAGGCGTCATTGGGTATTTTTTATCGTGCTCGCTTGTCGGTATCTTAGCGGTCGGCAGTGTTCGCACAGGCCTTCCGACACTAGTGCAATCTCGCTTTGCATTCGGCTATCACGGCAACAAAGTACCGACCTTTTTCGGTTATGTGGCAAACATGGGCTGGAAGGTTACGATGCTCTCAATGGCTTCGACTACATTTGCTGACTTAGTCGCTAAGCTCATTCCGACAATGGCCACTGCTCAAGGCGCTGCCACCACGACCTGTTTACTCGCAAGTTTTGCATTCGTACTCTTTTTTACGATGATCGGAGCCGTGTACGGTCATGCGTTCATCATGAAAATTGAAAAAGTCATTGCTTGGGTCACGGGCCTGATGACTTTGGTTTATCTCTTTTTCTTTATCCCTCAAATTAATTTTGCAACTTTGGGTGAAGCCCCTTCAGGCTCCTTTGCGACCTTTTTGGGTGGGATCGTTCTAGCCATGACTATGGTCGGCTTAGGCTTTTTAAATTATGGCGGCGACTACTCACGCTACCTGCCTCGTAAAACGCCGGGTGGTGGAGTTATTTTCTGGACAACGGTGGGTATTGCGTTGCCTGTCTCCGTGCTTTTGATTTTGGGCGTGATGTTAAGCGCCGGTAACCCGGAACTTTTAGCCCGTGCTTCCCGTGAGCCGCTTGCTGCATTGACAGGAATCTTACCCTTCTGGTTCTTCGTGCCGTTCTCAATTGTGATCGTGACTTCTCTGATGTCAGCTGGTATGACAGGAATTTATAGCTCTGGTCTTGCTTTAATGGCGATGGGAGTGCCCATGACTCGAGCCGCAACCACGATTCTTAATGCAGTCATTATTGCGTTGGGGGCGTTCTACCTAACATTTATTTCGGACTCGTTCTTGTCAACTTTCACTTCATTCCTTGCGGCCATCTCCGTCATTATGGGTTCCTGGGGAGCAATTGAAATTGTTGACCTTTTGCGTCAAAAGCGCTTGGCTTGGGATGTCAATATGGCCTTGCCGCCCTCCGAGGGAGGAAAGGGATTGCGTTGGACTGCCTGCTTGTCACTATTAATTGCCACGATCGTTGGTTTGGGCACCATCACGTCAAGCGATCCGTACATCGGCAAAATTACGAGTTTCTTACTCACGGAAGAAACCGCAAAAAGCGTCTTCGCCCAAGCCAATATTGGTGTTGTCGCCGCGATGATTATTGGTGCCGTAATTTACGCCATTCTAACTTATGTTGTTAAAGTTGAACACTGATTAATCAGTAGGAAAGTAAAAGGCACCTCAGAGTAATTTGAGGTGCCTTATTTTTTGATACAAATTGCAGATCGTTCCCAACAGCGAACCTTTAGTATTACGTAGCTCTTCGACCATTGCTCACTTTCAAAGCAATGTTGTCTTTGGAAATGATTGCAACCAAGCCAGAACAACGTTCTAATCAGATTACCACCACGATTATTCCTAATTTCTGCATGACCATTTTTAACTGTCACAATTGGTGTTTATGTTTCCTCCAACTGACAAAGTTCTTTCCTACTATGATGGTTAAGCTTAGTGTTTAAGCGGCTCACCTTGTCTGAAAGGTTCTGGAAGGATGAAAGAGCCAACCGCACACAAAGCCCCAATGCCAACAAGAGACCACATCACAATGTCCAGCCCGTAAGCATCTCCAATCAAACCAAGCAAAGGTGTAAAGATGCCACCTAAACTAGAGGACAACCCCAAAGTAACACCGGATGCAAAACCAACATTTTTCGCTAAATAAGATTGTCCTAGAACAACGTAAGCAGCATAAGTCCCATTTAATGTAAAACTAATGAGCGCAACAATCGGGTAGAACCACCAAATTGATGGTGCGAAAATCAACATAGCAAACGCCGGTGCCATCAAAATATAACCCAGACGACAAGCACGAATAAGACCAATTCGATCAGTCATCCAACCACCAGCTAGTGTCATAACAACACCAAAAATAGACAAAAATGCCAACAAAGGACTGGTAGCAGCCTCTGAAACATTGAAACGATAAATACAGTACAAAGGTAAAAATGCCAAAATACTTGTCTGAGCAACGCTACGGCACAAAATCACAACTGACAACCGTGCAAATGCCCCCCAATCATTTTCACCTTCTTGCGCGATAATCTCATCACTACCAGACTCTGAGCTGACCCTTTCTTTCATAGAGGCGAACATCTTCGGCACAGCGTAGAACATCACCGCAGCTGTTAACAAACCAAAAATACCGAAAACCATAGTCCCAGGATTTCCCCAAGCTGTTAAAACAGCTGCTGCAATTAAAGGAGCAATCCCAAAACCAGCATTACCGCCTACAGAGAAAATCCCCATACCCGTTGCTCGATGGTTCCCGGAAGTTTGATTGACGACTCTTGCGGCTTCTGGATGGAACAGAGCACAGCCTAATCCCATGAGAGTAATTGCCAAAAAGATAAACCAATAGTTTGATGACAAACCAGAAATACCTAACCCAATCCCACTCAATGCAATACCCAATGCCATAAACCAATGTTTAGAAGTCTTATCTGCCCAATAACCAAATAATGGTTGAACAAGCGACGACAAAAAGGAAGAGGCAAACATCAAGCCTGCAACTTCGGTGTAAGACAAACCGTTATGCAATACAAAAAAAGGCAAAATAGCAGGCAGTGCACCAGGTGCTAAGTCGACACATAAATGGCCGAACGACACTAAATAAACAAATACTTTATTCATGGGACTAGAAAAGAAAATAATACGTGATTGAGGTTATCAGAAAGCACTCTAAAAGCAATAGGGGAAAAGCCAAACTCTGATATCTGTCTTATTGATCCCTTAATATCCATCAAATACTTCTGAATTTTTTAACACGACCAGTTGGTACAATCAGTAGGATCTAATTATCCCTATACAAGGAGGGTGTCATGAAAGTATTAATAACTGGCTTTGATCCCTTTGGCGGAGAAGCCATCAATCCAGCCTGGGAAGCTGTTAATGCGCTTCCACGTGAAATCGATGGCATTGAAATTATTAAGGTTCAAATTCCGACGGTCTTTAAAAAATCTGCACAAAAGCTTTTTGAAACGATTGATACTGTAAAACCAGACGCAGTGATTTGTGTTGGTCAAGCTGGCGGACGATTTGACTTTAATGTCGAGCGCATCGCAATCAATGTTGATGATGCCAGAATTCCTGACAATGAAGGAAAACAACCGATTGATGAAAAGATCTTTGAAGACGGGGAGAATGCTTACTTTGCCACGTTGCCCATCAAGGCTATGGTTGAAGAAGCTAGAAAGGCCGGTGTGCCTGCCTCTGTCTCCAATACCGCCGGAACCTTTGTTTGCAATCACATCATGTACTCGTTGCTGTACTACCTCAGCAGAAATAACCTCAACATACGTGGCGGCTTTATCCATGTACCTTACATTGCCCAACAAGTGATCGGCAAAAAGAACATGCCTTTCATGGAAGTAACCACGATCACTAAAGGGTTGGAAGCTTCAATTCGCGCGCTCAAAGATAACCAAGTGGACATTAAAGTCACAGGCGGAAAAGAGTGCTGATTTAGTTTTTAACACTAAATGTTTTCAGCGGTCTCTCCTCACAGAAAGGCCGCTCATTTTTTTGGAGAAATGAGTCAGACAAGCGGGGACTAGGATGGCAAATAGAGGTAACAACACTCTAGCAGTTCACACTCTCAAGTGTGCCACCTTAGAAAAGTATCTTGTTTTCTTGATGGATAGTATAGGGGAATAAAATTTGGTTGTCAAGTTATTTTAATATTATTGCAATATTATTTTAGCATTAATTATAGACTATTTTAATATTAATCTGATTCTATAAAGTCAAAAGTTAAACTAACCAGATGTTTTAAAAGTTGACAACTCTGATGAATACCTAAGTATTAGTGGCATCGTGATGTTATGCACTTATTTATTAGTGTGAGCGAACTTACCAACTTAAAAATCCCCCAGTAGGTTTCCAGAGCATCGAGTCACTCGAGAGAAGCTTTCAGAACAATCTGGTACGTCTCTAGGTTCTTTGCGTCGATTTGAAAATCAGGAAGAAGTTTTGCTCAACAGAGTAAATCCAATGATCGATCTATTTAGTATGATGAATCGATTTTAGTAATCACTCATATCATGAGGTCAATTTTAGGCAAAGGGTGCTATCCGAATAAATCTGATTTCATACGTTTATGTGCCAAGTTCGATATCGACAAACTGAATGTCTTTCAAATGATTGAAGAAGTTCATGATGCACTGGCAGAATACAAGCACTATCCAAAACAGTTTGCAGTGAAGTACCCTAAGCTTGACCGGAGTTTTAGCGCTGATTAATGTAGCAATGTCATGCAGTGCTGAAATACACGATAATAAACCTTCATGCACAACGCAACATAATAATAGTTATGTTGAATTTTACGGGGATGTTTCTTCATATCGTTTTTGCCGATACTGCTCTACATTCGAAACTGCAATTTTTACGCCGATCAAGCCCTTCGTAAGTCGATAAAAAGATGCACGCTCTTACCTAAGGACAAACGCATTTAAATCGCCTCAAATTTTAAAAAACGAACATTTACCCGTTTCAAGGCGTTTAAACGCGTTTGTTTTAAGTGCTCAATTCCACGCTCTATTCTCAAGGAGCCGTCATGAGGATGTTGCGATGCTTGCGCCCGTCCTTTACGCCGACATCCCAGAAATGCTTTCCGTTTTTAAAAAGGCGATTGGCACCCAGGATTTCTGCCTTCGGGTACTGTTCTTTAACTTGGTTTAAAACGGAGGCCGGAATATCTTGCGCCCGAACGTCCTCTTTCAATTCCACTAAGGTACCGTCTTTTTTATATTTAGCCTCGATCTCCATCGACCCTTTTTCAGCATCGATTTCAAAGACATTGCCATCATCGTCAAAATCGTATTTCACAACGATAACACCGGGGTACTGTGCATCAAAGGCTTCGAGC
>USCE01000081.1 GCA_900553105.1 uncultured Sutterella sp. | reverse complement strand
GATAGGCTCCGGTCTCGTGGGCTCGGAGATGTGTATAAGAGACAGGGGCAAAAGGTTATGAAGAGTTTTTGGAAACACTGAAATAACATTCAAAACTACTCGGGCCGTCAGTTGTTAGCTGTCGGCCCGAACGTTATCTGTACGCTTTTTTTTGAATTAGAACTTAGGCTGAGGTACCAAGCGAGGGCGAAGATATCGAATCACGACGCCGGCGGCCAGTGCCATCCAGAACTTACCCAACACTTGACCGGCAATGAAATCAACGCTGCCGAAAGCCAATGTTAGGAAAATCCAGCTGTCGACAAAGGAACCCGCCAATCCAGCGAGCACCACGGAAAACGCCGGAAAACGACGGCGCATGGGGGTGTAGACCGCAAAATCCGCTAATTCAGAAAAACAAAACGCAGCGGCTGAGGCAATCACAAGCGAGGGTTGAGCGAAAAGAGCCGACAAAGCCGTACCCACGGCAATGGCCAGCAACGAGTATCCAGCCCCTAAAAAAGCCTGTACTCCATTACGCAAGACTAACGCCGCCCCTGCAATCATCACGGCAGAAGGTGCCATCAGGCCGGGCCAAACAGGTATTAAACAAGGACCGTCAGGCGTGCAAACCGTCCCGACGTTAACAACGACCCAGTTACTTAACGGAATCGTGAGAATAAAAAGTGTCAAAGCCACCAGACCGCAAAGCGTATCCCGGTGCAGCCACTTATGCGACATAAGAGCCTCCGAAAAAATAATCGGCAACCGCAGACCCGGTAGAACAAACCGACGCGGCAACACTATTGTTGAAAGGTCTTGTATTCTATCGAATTTTTGGAAAAAATCACGCCGTTGAAGTTACTCAACGGCGTGATTTTCTCTATCAAGTACGTTCTGTGAAAAATCGAAAGATGCGTTTAGGCAAATAAGTCACTTCACCCGGAGGCGAACCGATAGGAAAGCCCACGTGACCGCCTTCTGCAGGTTGATCCAACCAAACGTTCTCAGAGACATCGGCCAGCGTCGGCAACGCCCACTCAGGCAAAAACGGATCGTTTTTAGCATTCATGAGCAAAAACGGCACCTTAATGTACTTCAACCAAGGCTTAGCCGAACATGTTGTCCAGTACTCCATTGCGCTTTTAAAGCCATGGGCCGGCGCAGTGTAAATCGAATCAAAGTCGTAGAAATTTTTGCATTTACGAACGGCGTTGACGTCAATTTTGGCAGCAAGCTCGGGCATTGTCTTACACTTTTGAAGCACTTTCGGAATAAGGCTATTTAAAAAGACCGAGGAGTAAACACGATTGAAGCCGTACCGCAAGAGATTGCTGCCCGCAACCAAGTCCACAGGAGCAGCGATGCTTGCAGCTGCCGTCAGTAATGAAGCCGCCTTATCGGCCCTTTTCCCGCAAAACAGTGACAGTTGGTTGCCACCGAGCGAAACCCCGACAGCATACAAAGGCGCCTGCGGATAGCGGGCTTTAACCGTTTCAAGCACCCACTGCACTTCATCAATATCACCAGCGTAATACGCCCTGGCCTTCCGATTTATTTCACCCGAGCAACTTCTGAAGTGTGCCACGCAACCGCGCCAGCCGCGCGAAGCAGTCTCGTGCATTAAAGCTAATGCATAGTGACTACGGGAGCTACCCTCAAGTCCGTGGAAATGCACAAGCACGGGGGCCTTAGGGTCGGCCGGCTCCGGCGTAGCCCAATCCACATCAATGAAATCGTCATCGGGCGTTTCCCAACGCTCACGACGGTACGTCATTTTCGGTTTTTTACAAATTTTGGCCGCAACGATTGTTTGCAACTGCGGGCCCGAAAGCCAATGCGGCGCAACATAATCGGGTTGAACGAGAGGCATTTTAGTTCTTCTCCACCTTCACGGTCGGCATCTTCAAACTCATGTCCTTGGCCGTTTTTGCAATGGCACAGGCCGCCTTCATGGCGATATCGCGATAAATCTTCGCGGCTTCGCTCTCAGGCTCGCCAATTACCGTCGGTTCTCCCGAGTCCGCTTTCTCACGAATGGACGTCTGTAACGGCAAGTGCCCCAACACTTCACACCCATAGGTGCGACTTAATCGCTCAGCGCCACCTTGACCAAAAATATGCTCCAAATGACCGCACTTCGGACAAACAAACATCGCCATGTTTTCCACAACGCCCAATACGGGAACGTTGACTTTATTGAACATGCGAAGACCTTTTTGGGCATCCAAAAGCGCAATGTCTTGCGGCGTGGTCACGATCACGGCGCCAGTCACCGGCACAGTTTGAGAAAGCGTTAATTGAATATCCCCCGTACCCGGCGGCATATCAATAACCAAATAGTCCAAATCGCCCCATTTGGTTTGCATTAAAAGTTGCGTTAAGGCTTGCGCAACCAAAGGACCGCGCCAAATCATCGGTTCATCGGCATCAATGAGAAAACCGATGGAATTGATCTCCAAACCGAGGGATACGACCGGAAACATGTTTTGACCGTCATTAGAGATGGGACGACCTTGAGCACCCAACATCATCGGTTGACTCGGACCATAAATGTCGGCGTCCAACATGCCAACTTTGGCGCCTTCGGCCGATAGTGCCAAAGCCAAATTTGCCGCCACAGTGCTTTTGCCCACACCGCCTTTGCCGCTGGCAACGGCAATAATATTTTTAACATTAGACAAGACTTTCAAGGTGCGTTGTACGGCGTGCGCCACAATGTGTTGTTTGACGTCCAACTGAACAGCAACCCCCGCTTTGTCAAAAGCAGCCTGTACTTGTGCTCTGACTTCATCGATCACATTTTTAGCCGGATAGCCTAAGAGAATTTGCACCTCTCGAGCATCGTCGGATACTTTAACCATGCGTGCTGAAACGTAATCGCAGCCGAGTCGCGGATCAACGACTGTTTTCAAAATTTCGAGAATTTGTTCTTTAGTATTCACTGTATGCTCCTGGATAACGTAGAAGCATATTGTCCGATTTTTTGCGTTTAAGCTCAAGCTAAAAGGGACTAATTTCAAAACTATCATCCCTGAAACAAAATCAAAACACCTATCATTGGACAGGTACATAGCCGGAATTGCGCCGTTGTTATAACTCATTTATCACCGGTGCTTACTTTCATTTTACTTTTGGGTTTCATCAGTCTTTTTTCGAACATAATGTTGAAAGTACCTCATATCTGCGTGGGGAAGGCACTTTGCGAATAAAAGCTTTCTGTCATAGTTACTGTTTCAATAGCCAACCAACTTTTACCATCTACTTTATATCACCAGTACCTAAATACGAACAAAACAACGGGGTCGAAATTTTCAAAACCAATCTTCTCGTTCAGCGTTCTTCGAGCCTTTGAACGATTAACCCTGCTATAGCGACTTTTGCTCAGCTAAGTCATGATTGCATTTGCTAAAATTCTTTTTTTTGTTTCACTTACTTTGCTATTGAGCGACAAAATCATGCAAAAACGCCAAATTTTCGTCACGACCGCTTTGCCCTATGCTAACGGGCATTTCCATATCGGTCATATTATGGAATACATTCAAGCCGACATCTGGGTGCGTACGCAACGCATGTACGGTCACACCGTACACTTTGTCGGCGCTGACGATACACACGGCGCACCGATGATGATTGCTGCTCAAAAAGAAGGCATCACTCCACAGGAATTCGTGGCACGCATTGCCGCCGGTCGCAAACAATACTTGGACGGCTTTCACATCAAATTCGACCACTGGTACTCGACCGACAGCGAAGAAAACGTTGAACTGTCTCAAGACATCTACCGTCGCTTAAAAGCCGCCGGTTTGATTTATACAAAAGACATCGAACAGTTCTACGATCCGGTCAAAGAAATGTTCTTGGCTGACCGTTTCATCAAGGGGACGTGTCCTAAGTGTGGCGCCGAAGACCAATACGGCGACAACTGTGAAAAATGCGGTGCCGTTTATTCGCCCACCGAGCTCATTAATCCCTTCTCGGCCTTATCCGGTGCCAAGCCCGAACTTCGCACCTCGACGCACTATTTCTTCCGCTTGTCGGATCCGGCCTGCGTGGCCTTCCTTCGTGACTGGGTTCACGGTCAAGGCAAAAGCGGTGTCGATCGTGTTCAACCGGAAATTCGCGCCAAGGACGAAGAATGGTTGGCTGACGGTAAATTAGGCGACTGGGATATCTCTCGTGATGCCCCTTACTTCGGCATCCCCATTCCGGATGCTCCGGGCAAGTATTTCTACGTGTGGTTAGATGCCCCGGTAGGCTACTTGGCCAGTTTGAAGAACTACGCTGGCAAAGTTGGTTTTGATTTCTGGAAATTCCTCAGCGAAGAAAAGACCGAACAAATTCACTTTATCGGCAAAGATATCGTGTACTTCCACACGCTTTTCTGGCCTGCCATGCTTCACTTTGCAGGTCAACCGTACCGAGTGCCCGATAACGTCTTTGTGCACGGCTTCATGACGGTTGACGGTCGCAAAATGAGTAAGAGCCGCGGCACGGGTATCAGCCCCTTGAAATACTTGGAGCTGGGCATGAACCCTGAATGGCTGCGCTACTACTTGGCCGCCAAGATGGGCCGCACCAATGATGACGTCGACTTCAGCAAAAACGACTTCTTGGCTCGTGTGAATTCCGATTTGATCGGTAAATACGTCAACATCGCCAGCCGTGCCGCCGGATTCATTTTCAAGCGTTTCGAAGGTCGTGTCGCCGACGGTATTGCCGACGATGCCATCGTCACCACGCTTCGCGACAAAGTGGCCGAAGTCGCCTCGCTTTTCAATGATCGCGAATATGCCAAGGCGCTTCGCATCGTCATGGACTTGACCGATGTTGTTAACGAATACGTTGATCGTGAAAAACCTTGGGAATTGGCCAAGTCTGAAGATAAGAAGACCGATTTGCACCGCGTTTGCTCCGTTGCACTTGAAGCATTCCGTCTTTTGACCTTGATGCTCAAGCCCGTGTTGCCGGCAACAGCTGCCAATGTTGAGGCATTCTTAAATTGCGGTGAACTCACCTGGGATACGGCCGATCGCGTGTTATCCCCCGAATCTCCGATTTCTGCCTTCAAGCACTTAATGCAACGTGCCGATATCAAGCAACTCGATGCACTGGTACCGGGCGCGCCGGAAGTCAAGCCCGAAGAAAAACCGTTACCAGGTGGCGAAGCCATCGCCGAGACGGTCACGATTGATGACTTTAACAAACTCGATCTTCGGGTTGCCAAGATCGTGAAATGTGAGGCCGTTGAAGGTTCTGACAAGCTTTTGCGTTTGACGGTCGATATCGGCGAAGGACGTACGCGCAATATCTTCTCGGGTATTAAAGCTTGGTATGATCCGAAGGACTTGGAAGGCAAACTTACTGTCGTCATTGCCAACCTTGCTCCTCGCAAGATGCGCTTTGGCGTCAGTGAAGGCATGCTTTTGTCAGCCAGTGACGCCTCGGAGAAAAAAGGACTCTATATCCTTGAACCTCAGACCGGTGCCGAACCCGGGATGCGTTTACACTAACATTTCATTACAATACGCTCGGCACTTTTAGTATTAAAAACAGTTGGCTGATCAGCCAACTGTTTTTTGCCATTTTGAAATCGGTGTTTACACGTTAGAAACAACTCTTTCTCGAAAAGAAAATGTCCATCGTACAACGTCTCAAATCTGCGCTGCACAATGCTCCGTTTGAGCCTTTTCACCCAGCCAGTTTCGACTTAATCGGTCACTACAACGGTAAAAATCTTGCCCGCGACATCAGTTCTGGCTTAACTGTCGGCATGGTGGCCCTGCCGCTGGCTATGGCTTTTGCCATTGCTTCGGGTGTTACGCCTGAAGCCGGTATTTACACGTCAATCATTGCCGGCTTTTTGATTGCCATTTTAGGCGGTTGTCGTGTTCAAATCGGCGGTCCAGCCGGCGCTTTTATCGTTATTATTTACGGCATTATCGCCAACTACGGTCTGGCCAATTTGATGATTGCCACAATCGGTAGCGGGATCTTACTTTTCCTGATGGGGTTGCTAAAAATCGGTAATCTCATTCGTTTTATTCCGATTTCCATCGTGATCGGTTTCACAAACGGTATTGCCGTACTCATCGGCCTGTCGCAGGTTAAGGATTTCCTCGGTTTGCAAATCGATAAGATGCCGGCAGACTTTTTCGGACAAATGGATGCGATCTACCATCACATCCACACCTGTCTCTTATACACATCTGACGCTGCCGAC
>USCE01000080.1 GCA_900553105.1 uncultured Sutterella sp. | reverse complement strand
CAGTTTTGTTACCGTATAGCCTCGGCCTGATAGGCCTTCAGGCCGTGCCTGCTGCCTCCGAAGTTCTGGCTTCACTTGTGTGTGGCTACTATCTCTACAAGTTGCGCCGAGAGTTCATTGCCAGGGCCAGTAATTGTCAGGCGAAGCACAATTTTTAGTTATCAAAATTAGGTGTTTGTTTCTTTAGATAGTTGTCTAATAGACGATACGCCTTTTTGGGATTGTTATTTTGTACTGCATTGACCACATCTTGGAGTTGGTCTGCAACTTCCATAAAGTACGTGGCAGGAGCATTAGCAACTAAATAGTGTGTAGAGGCAAAATAGCGAATGACGACCGAAGAGAACGTTTGAAGAACTCGGTTACCACAACCTTGAATGAGTTTTAAGTGAAATGAGCGCAAGTGTTCGTCGGCAGATTGTGGATCTAGTGAAGAAGCTCTAATTGCATTGATTTCATCAGTAAGGGAGCCGATAAGGGCAGGAGTTCGTCTTTTGCAAATTAAAGGGATAATGGCACACTCCAAAATTGAACGAGCCTCATGGTATTCTTCCTCATTAAAACCAGCGACATGCATTTGCATAGACAAATTAGTGGATAAGTCGTGTTGATTAATATTTTTTATCACACTACCCCGTCGCTTAACTCGATCCAGTATTCCCATTTGGCGCAACCGTTCCAGAGCTTGACGAACTCGATAGCGTGTAACGCCAAATTTTTCAGCTAGAACCGTTTCGTTTTCCAATTTGGCACCCGGTTCAAGAGCTTTACTTTCAACATATTTCTGAATAATGTAGAAAAAATCGTCCATTTCTGCCATGGCGTTACCTTGTGGGATATACGTTATATTTTTTGATTGTATCGTACAGCAATTACGCTTGCCAGGCGATAAGCGGTGGCTTTGGAGCCGGCTGAACAAGAGGGCCGGCCCCTGACTTGCGATTAGAAATCGAAAAGATCGCGATTAATTGGTTCTTTGCCCAGTAAGGGGCAAAGCACGTCAATAATATTGTCAAAGGACTCAATCTGTAAAAGTGTATTGGCTAACTCGTCGGTTGTTGTTTGATCAAAAACCATGCTAACCACTGAGTTAAATTTCTTTAGTAATTGTTCATCGCTAATCGGATTAGTTGGTGCTCCAAGTGGCACATCCACCTTACGGGTATCGCTTTGTCCATTTTTCAATGTAACCGTCACGACAGGTTCGTCTAAGTCGGGCAAAGAGGGGTCAATTTGGAAGTGAATTCGACCCATCATTGCTTTGATTTTGGGATCATTTCGTACGCTTCGCGCAAAAGCTGGTAATGAGGCATTGCCTAAAACGATGTCTGCAGCAACGGAATAGGGAATGGATAATTGGGCAGACGGCATTGGATTGTTGGCGAAAGCACCGCACATTCCGTGCACGAAAGGATTAATAACAATGTCAACAGCCTCCACATCATCAGCGTTAAAGTTAAGGCTCGATCGAATAAGATCGACGGCATCAATGCTGGAGTGAGTCGAGCGGCAAGAAGCGTGGGGTTTAATTGAAACTCGATTAATTTTCCAGTTTTGACCTAATTCTGCCGTCCATGCATCAGGGACATCTGATGTTGGTGCAAAAGTATGATCAAAACCACCCCATACTTGTTCGAAGATTTGACTTGGACCAGTAAAGTCATTGCATGCAAGACAACTAGCCATTAGACCGCCCATTGCCGCATGACCGGCATGTAATCGTTTACTCTGTGCACCGTCGTGAACGCATGCCCATAGACCTGAAGAAAATGACCCTGCTAAACCCAAAGCCATTTGAATTTGTTTGGGATTTAATTCCATGATGTAGGCACTAGCGGCCGCGGCTCCGAATGTACCGCAAGTGCCGGTTGAGTGAAAGCCTGCTTTATTATGCGGAGCGTAAGCCCCACAAGATTCAAGAGCTCGTCGAGCAACGTCGTAACCAAGAATCACTGCTGTGACAAATTTTCCTCCCGAAACTGTTTTACCGTGTTGCTTGGCAATGTCTAGTGCAGCAACAGCAGCAGGCAGTACAACTGCTCCGGAGTGATCACAGCCGCCAGTGTCATCAAGCTCAAAGGAGTGTGAGGCAATACCATTAATGAACGCTGCGTTCGTAGGTGATTGATTTTCGGCCAGTCCCCAAAGAACACTCAATCCGCCATGATGACCAAGGCTGTGTAAGGTTTTAAGTGCAATTTGAGTTTCTGGTGCAATTGCTCCGGCAATTCCGGCTCCAATGGAGTCTAAGATGTGGCGAATAGCTTTTTGTCGGACAGCTTGCGGGATGTTTTCCGGCTCCGTTTCAGCTATAAAGTGAGCTAAAACGGAACTTTTTAATTCTTTTGACATGACAGGCTCTCCCAAGGAGAACCATGGCGATTCGAGTTATCGAATCGCCACGGAATTATTCAAATCAATAAAGGATGCTGGCAAATACCCAACCGAAGAAAACGGCACTAATCGTTGTGACCCAGCCGGGGAATTGATAACTGTGGTTAAGCACATATTTGCCAATATGAGTCGAGCCCGTACGGTCGAATGCTATACAGGCAATATGGGCCCCGCCGGCTGGAATGACGAAAAAGCCCGTGACGGCCGGATACATTGCAATAAGATCAGGGGCAGATAAACCCAAGGCAATACCGACAGGAACCAATGCTGCGACAGTACTTGCTTGACTGTAAAGAGCCAAGGACAAAAGAAAGAGAGCGATGACAAAGAGCAAGGGCGTTGTCGCAATGTAGGTGCCAAACACTTCTACAAACATGGGTTTGTAAAGCGCAAAGAACGTGTTCGTTAACCAAGCCACACCGAAGACGGCGACCATGCCAGTTAGCCCAGAACGGAAAACCGAGCTGTCGGTTAATTTACTTGATTTCACATTGGCGCAGATCATGATCAAAGCGCCAACTGCTAACATGACAATCTGTACCATGTTGGTAATTGAGAGTTTTTGTACCTTTCCGCCCACTTCCCAGCTAGGTAATAAGTCAGGGATAGAACCCATAGTCACAACCGTTGCAATGCCCAATGCAAAGATCAGGACACCGATTTTCGCTTGTTTTGTGGGCTTGTAGTTTTTATCCGAAGTTACTTCAGAGTCGACGTATTCGCCGGTCTTTAGTTTTCTCAAAAACTCAGGATCTTCATCAAGTTCTTTGCCATATTTGTACATGGCAAGACAGCCACATAAAGAAGCGAGGAAGCAGGCCGGAATAACGATCGAGAGAATTTGCAGCGGAGTAGTTCCAAAACCAGCCAATAGTGCGATCATAGCGGCGGTAGCAGCGCTCATCGGAGAGGCTACGACGCCAACTTGACTAGCAAGAACCGACATAGAAAGCGCGCGCTCGGGTCGCACTCGAGCGGCTGCTGCAACTTCAGCAATAACAGGATAAAGAGCAAAAGAAACGTAGGCCGTGCCGCAGAAAACGGTGAAAATCCAACAAATCATTGGGCCGATGAATGTAATGAATTTTGGATTTCGCCGTAGCATACGTTCCGCAATGTTAACCAAATAGTCCAGGCCTCCAGAGCCGTGAAGAATGGATGCACAGGTTACAACGGCCGTCATGATTAATAGCACGCTTGTGGGCGCCGCTGTAGGCTTGATACCGAAGAAAAAGACGAGTATAAACAGCCCAAGGCCGCCAGAAACACCTAGTCCAGCACCTCCCCATCGTGCACCAATAACAATGGCGGCTAGAACGATAAATAGATGGATCCAAAAAGCAGTCATTTTTAGTCTCCTTACCGGATAACTTCAGAAGAAATTTTTTGGAAATCTTTCCGTTTGTTTTGTTTTAAATTTCGATAGTTTGGAATGACGATTGCTGCCACAAGTAGCACCATACCCATGAGACGGGTAGTGGTGATGTCTTCTCCAAGAACTACCGCGCTTACGCAGATTGTGAAGATGGGTTCAAAAGAGCAGAAGATGCCGGCTTCAATAGCTCCAAGTGTGCTAATAGCTAAAAATAGAAAAACCGTAGCCATCATGGTGGAAATAATTCCATAAGCAAAGCACACGCCAAGTTGGGGAGCTGTCATATTCCATAACGGTTGATCAGAGGGAATAAAAAGCAAACCAATGGCCGTGATCAATAATGACCAGAACGTAATGTGGAGAGGATTCTGCCGTTGTCCCAGTCTCTCAAAGGCGACCATATAAGCTGCATAAAACAACATGGCAACAATGGCGATACTGAGCGTTACAGGGCTAATGTTGACCATTAATGCGTCAGAGAAGACACAGAAACTGCCCAACACAATCAGCCCGATGCTTAGGGCGTGATGCTTTTTGATGGCTTTTCCTAAGAATGCTCTACTCATCAACAACACTGCTAGCGGGTAAAGGTACGTGATTAAACTCATCAAAGAGGCTGGAATACCTTTAAGAGAGAACACGTAGAGGAGATTCATCGGGATGAGAATGAATGTGCCGATAACGAAGGAGCGTTTGATAACCTCGAATGAAGGTTTAAGGAACGCTCGATCAAAAAACGGAAAAACGAGCACCATACCGATGACTGCAAATACAAATCGTCCTTGCAATATCGAAACTGTTGAAAGCCCGGTCGCATATCCGAGCTTGCCCAGTACTGGATTAACCGAGTAGGACAAAGCGCAAATCAATGCGAACAGAACCCCAACTAAAAATCGATTCCCCATTTATGCCTCCGCTTGCGGAAAGGGGGATATTTGAACACTTCCCCCCTTTCTTGCGGTCAATTACTTGCTATGAGCTTCATCTAAGAAAGCTTCTGCGTTTTGCATTTGCACCTTAACAGCTTCAGGAGAAGTACCTCCGTAAGAGTTTCTGGCTCCAACAGAGTGTTCCAAGCTGATTTCTTCGTAAATATCTTCCTCAAAGAGCTCACATTGTTGTTTGAACTCTTCAAGAGTCAATTCATTAAAGGTCTTTTGATGTTCAACGCAATAGCGAACGGTTTGACCAACAACGCGGTGAGCGTCTCGGAATGGCATGCCTTTGCGAACGAGATAGTCAGCCATGTCAGTGGCGGTCGAATAACCGTTAGAGGCAGCTGCGTAGGTTTTTTCCGTGTTGACACGCATCTTACGGATCATGGGTGCCATAACCTTCATCGTGTCTTGCCACATGTCAATGAGTTGATAGGACAAGAATTTGTCTTCTTGCATATCCTTGTCGTATGCTAGAGGAATGCCCTTCATCATTGTCAGCATGGCCATTAGATAACCATACATGCGACCGGTTCGTCCCTTGATCAGTTCGGCAAAGTCGCAATTTTTCTTTTGCGGCATGATTGATGAACCGGTGGTGAAATCATCTGAAAGTTCAAGGAATTTGTATTCTTGGCTCGAAAAGATGATGATTTCTTCGCAGAGGCGAGATAAATGCATGTAGCTCGTTGCGGCTATAGAGCCGAATTCAATGCAGTAATCACGATCTGCGACTGAGTCAATGCTGTTTTCTGTCGGTTTTTTGAAGCCCAATTGCTTAGCAGTGGACCAACGATCAATTGGGAAATCGGTACCGGCCAATGCGGCGGCGCCAAGTGGGCATTCACAAAGACGATCTAGGAAGCCTTGTAAGCGGTCATAATCACGCTTGAGCATCCAGAAATAAGCCATGATCCAGTGTGATACAAGAACCGGCTGAGCCGTTTGCAGGTGCGTGAAGCCAGGCATGATCTTGCCAAAATTTTCTTCCGCTTGTTTGAAAATCGCTTTTTGGATTTCAAGAATTAGCTCTTGGCATTGTTTTGCAGCGTCCCGGAAATACAAATAGCTATCAACGCAACATTGGTCGTTGCGGCTTCGTCCAGTGTGTAAGCGCCCACCAGCAGGTCCAATGAGTTCAATCAAGCGCTTTTCAATTGCCATGTGGATGTCTTCGTCTTCGGCTTTGAAAGTGAACTTGCCATCTTCAATTTCTTTAGCCACAACTTTTAAACCATCTTGAATGGCCTTGACGTCTTCAGCATTGAGAATGCCAGTCTCGCCCAGCATTGTCACATGTGCAAGACTGCCTTGAATGTCATAGGGACATAGACGAGTTTCTACATTAATGACAGCGCCAAACTCTTCGACGAATTTAGAGGGAACTTCAGAGAAGCGACCGCCCCACATTTTGCTAGACATTATCAGCTCCTTGTATCTACTTTAAGATCAAAGAAAAAAAGAAAGTCGAAAATTAATTAAGCTATGTTTGCTTAATATGCCGACATATTTAAGATAAAACTATTCGGGAAATATGTCAACATATTTTTTCTTTGCTAACTCCTTAACCTGTCTCTTATACACATCTGACGCT
>USCE01000079.1 GCA_900553105.1 uncultured Sutterella sp. | reverse complement strand
TGCGGGTATTGGCCTCGAGGTCAACGCCCAAGGTGACCTTCGTATCGATGATCATCATCTCATCGAAGACGTCGGGCTCGTGTTGGGCGAAGCGTTGAAAAAAGCACTCGGCGATAAGCGCGGCATCAATCGTTTCGGTTTTATGTTGCCAATGGACGAAACTCTGGCTCAATGTGCGCTCGATCTCTCGGGCCGTCCTTACTTTGTCTATGAAGCCAAATTCAAGTACCAAAAGGTTGGCGACATGTCCACGGAAATGATCGAACATTTTTTCCGTTCACTCGCCATGAAACTTGATGCCACACTTCACATGAAATCGGTCGGCCAAAATGATCATCACGTGGCCGAAGGGTTATTTAAATGTTTCGGTCGATCGCTTAGAGAAGCGATACGTATAACGGGAAATCAATTACCCACGTCCAAAGGAGTACTTTGATGGCCAATGACATTGTGATTATTGATACGGGTTGCTGTAACCTCACGTCATTGAAAGCCGCTCTCGTGCGACTTGGTGTACCCGTGACCGTGACAACTAAAGCATCAAGAATTTTAGTTGCCGATCGCGTCTTTTTGCCTGGGGTGGGCAGTGCCGGTGCAGCTATGGCCGCGTTAAAAGAGCGCGACCTGATCGATACCGTTAAAGCACTGACTCAGCCTGTACTCGGAATTTGTCTGGGCATGCAGATATTGGGCTTAAAAAGCGAAGAATCGGGCGGCATTGACACGTTAGGTATTTTGGATGCGACGGTCGGACAGCTCCAAACCAATGGACTCACGTTACCGCACATGGGTTGGAACAACATTGAAATCACCGAGCCCACGGGGCTTTTCAAAGGTCTTGACGGCGAATACTTTTATTTTGTGCACAGCTTTGCGATGAATGAAAACGCTTATACCATTGCCCGTTGTGAATACGGCCAAAAATTTTCAGCGGCAGTTCGTTGCGGCAATTTCTTTGGCGTTCAGTTTCATCCTGAACGATCGGGCAAAGCGGGCGCAAAGTTATTGATGAATTTTGTCAATGGTGCGGCGCTATGAGAATTCCCAAACTTTTGCCGGCCGTGGATTTAATTGACGGCACCGTCGTACGACTGCAGCAAGGAGACTACGACAGACGCACAAATTTTACAGTTAATCCAGCCGAGGTCTTAAAGCGTTACGTCAACGAAGGGGCCACTCAGTTGCATTTGGTTGACCTGAGTGGTGCCAAGGACACCTCCAAACGACAAACAGCACTGATAGCTTCGCTTGTCAAAGAACTTAGTGTGACCATTGAAGTTGGCGGCGGTATTCGCAGCGAAAGCGATGTTCAAACTCTTTTAGATGTAGGGACCTCGCGCGTTGTTGTGGGATCACTTGCCATTAAAAAGCCTGAAGTGGTTGAACAAATTTTTAAGCGATTTGGGGGTGACAAGATCGTGTTAGCGCTCGATGTATCCGTTAACGAGCAAGGGGTGGCGTCGGTGGCTACCGATGCTTGGCAGTCGGTTAGTAAGGTCACGATTGACGATGCGATTAATCGCTTCTTGCCCTTGGGTCTGAAGTTTGTGCTTTGTACCGACATTAACCGCGATGGAATGCTTGCCGGCTCCAATAAGGCTCTGTATCGCACGCTTTGCGTGAAGTATCCTCAAGTTGGCTTTATCGCCTCAGGCGGTATCGGCTCTTTAAGTGATATCCAAGATCTTTGCACCTTAGGGCTTGACAGCATTATCGTGGGTCGTGCGTTATTGGAAAATCGCTTTACAGTGAAGGAGGCTATAGCATGCTTGCCAAACGAATCATTGCGTGTTTAGACGTCAAAGACGGTCAAGTCGTCAAAGGGGTTCAATTTAGAAATCATGAAGTGGTGGGCGATATCGTTGAGCTTGCCCGACGCTACAGCCAAGAAGGCATTGATGAGTTGGTCTTTTATGACATTACGGCCTCGTCAGACGCCCGCACGGTTGACAAGGAATGGGTTCGACGTGTGGCCGAGACAATCGACATTCCTTTTTGTGTGGCCGGTGGCATCCGTTCGGTTGACGATGCAGCAAAGATTCTGGCCTACGGTGCCGATAAGATTTCCATTAACTCACCTGCGTTAGCCGACCCTGAACTGATTACCCGTATGGCCGACCGCTTCGGCGTTCAGTGTGTGGTCGTTGGTATTGACTCCTGGTTTGAAAAAGAAACGGGAACTTATTGGGTCAACCAGTTCACGGGCGATGAAAAGAAAACTCGTCGAACCGAGAAAACAACGCTTGACTGGGTACGTGAAGTCCAAGAGCGTGGTGCGGGTGAAATTGTACTCAATATGATGAATTGCGACGGTGTGCGTCGCGGCTACGACATTGAGCAACTGCAGAAAGTTCGGTCTATTTGCCACGTTCCTTTGATTGCCTCGGGCGGCGCTGGTGCCTGTGAACATTTCTATGATGCGTTTGCCAATGCTGATGTCGATGGAGCATTGGCAGCCTCCGTTTTTCACAAACGAATCATTGAAGTCGAGAATCTTAAGCGTTATCTCAAAGAGATGGGCATTGCGATTCGTCTTTAATGACTTTCGAAAGGATTTTTAATCATGAATCAAGTTAACATCGATGAGATTGATTTTGAAAAAGAGGGAGGTCTTGTACCTGCTGTTGTGCAAAATGCAACCTCAGGTCGAGTCCTGATGCTGGGCTATATGAATCACGAAGCTCTCAAACAAACGCTCTTGAGTGGTAAAGTCACGTTTTTCTCTCGCTCCAAAGGGCGCCTTTGGGTAAAAGGGGAGACAAGCGGTAACTTTCTAATGCTCAAAGACATTAGCCTGGACTGTGACCGCGATGCGGTGCTTATCATGGCCGATCCGGTAGGCCCGACTTGTCATCGAGGCTGCGAAAGTTGCTTCAACGAAGCCGAACCGGCGTTAAATTTCATCTCTGAGCTTGAACGTATTATTACCGCGCACAGCAAAATGTCCCCCGAAGAGTCTTATACCGCAAAACTTTTTGCTGCAGGAACAAAGCGTATCGCACAAAAAGTTGGTGAAGAAGGGCTGGAAACCGCCCTGGCGGCCACGGTTCACAATCGGCAGGAAACAATCGATGAAGCCAGCGATCTGATGTACCACTTGCTGGTGCTTTTGCAAAAAGAGGGACTGACGCTTGCCGATATTGCTCAAAATTTGAAAAAGCGTCACGTAGCTCGTGTCAGTTAGTTGAACGCACGACCGGTAACAACAAAATCCAGTCAAGATTGTTGCATTTGAGAGCACGACGGGAGATAGGTATTTGCTAAAGGTAAGGTAAGGTAAGCTATGCAAAGTGCTCACATCAAAGGCATGATCTTGACCGCGGTTGCCGGTATCACTTTTAGAACCGTGGACTTGGCGCCAAGCAATGTCAACGAAGGCTTGTCACCACGGTCCGCATGGTCTGTTCGACTATTTTATTTGCGACTTTGTTTGCCATCTGAGGTCAGAATCTTCAGAGAGCATTTCAAAATGCCCAAGTGACGCCGCATTGGATTATTGCGACCTCGTGTCTGACACTCATTAATACTACGACTCTCCGAACGAAATAAGGATTCTTTTACCTGCATTCTTTGTATTTTCATAACCGCTTCAATCATAGCCCCCTGTTTTATCGGATTCTTCGTTCCGATTACAATCGAATTCACGACGATTGACATTGTCGCATTGCTCTACTTAAGCTTTATGACGATATTGATTTACACCTTATCGTTTCACTTCATCAGCTCAAAAACGGCTGTTACCATTACGTACGGCCTTTGTGTTGGCGGTGTTTGTCGCTCATGAGCCCATCCAATGCTTGGCTTTTGTCGGTCTTTTACTCATCATTTTAGGTCTTCAATGGGTTTTGTGCGCGGAAATTAAATCACCATAGTTGCGCGAAAAAAAATGGGCACTGACTGCTCAGTGCCCAAAGGGACCTATTCTGACTTTAGCTACAGGACTGACTTACAACGATGCTAAATCCGCTTTGCGTTTATCATGCGCCTGAGTGATTCGGGCAGCAACAGCTTCAAATTCAGAAGCAAAATCAGCTAATCTCGTTTGAAGTTCTGCTCGTTGTGCCTCTAGACTTGCCCTTTGCGGACCACCTGCCGTCGCACGGGCTTCGATAATACATTCCGGATCAATCGTCGCTTTGAATTCTTCTTCAGAGAGCGGGAAAGTTTGCGGTAATTCCGGATGATCCTTAACAAAACTGATCCAAAATGCGCACATATCGCTATACGTGGTATTTGAAGGTGTCTTAACATTGGCTCGGGCATAACTCACCCAAGCGCTCGCGACATGGTGACCGGCTCTAAAGGCAATACCGGCTTTTTGCATAAGGGTATCAGCCAAATGTTGCGTGCAACTCCAATCAGCATTAATTTCTTCGAGAGCACGTTCACGATTGACCTTTAAGTGAGAAACGATATCGGTAAAGATTTCAATGACTCGAGTGGCATCAACGGTCAATTCAACAAATAAGTCCATGTCACGAACGTCTGCCATACCGGTGGGAAGTCCATGCATGCGTTGTGCGATATGACTAGCCTCATTGAAAACAACACCAGCATCGCGACGACAATCGTTAATCATGCCCGGATTACGTTTTTGAGGCATGGCACTGGAAATATAGGTGGAGCCAGATCGATCTAAAAGCACCCAAGGACGCGTTTGTGCATATTGCACGGTGAAGTCTTGTAAAAAGCTCACTACCCACAACATGATGGATTGCACGATTTGAGCAAACTCTAACGGAAGATCGTTACAGGTTAATTGACCGACATCGTAGGCATTATGAGGCGCCTGAGCAAAGCCGAGTGCGTGAGCCATATAGTCACAATCAAGCGGCCAAGCGCCACCGTTTAAGACACCGGCGCCCATCGGACAAATGTCATAGCGTTGAATCAATGCCTTGAAGCGATCCAGAATTCGCAAAAAAACAAAGGCTTGAGCGTAGACGTAGTGAGCATAACGATTCGGTTGCGCTTGAACACCGTTTGTGTAATTGGGCACAATCGCATCGCCTTGCGTTCGGGCTAATTCCAACAGCGTGTTTTCCAGAGTAAGGACCGCATCAGCAAGCGTTAAAACAGCGCTTCGGGTAATGGCCTGTTGCGTTGTAGCCAAAATGTCTTGGCTGGAGCGGCCGATATGAAGGACACTGGCACCGATGCCTGTTTTTTTCAACAGTAACGGCTCAAAAGTAATGTAAAGCTTCGGTCGCACAGCGCCGTCTTGGGCTAACTCCGATTGCAATTGTGCCAAAGCACTGCGGATCGCAATAGCGGTATCTTTCTCAAGCAAGCCGTTACGGGTATTGGCAACGACACTGGCTTCATTGATCGCAAAAAGCCAATCACAGACGTCTTCTTTTAAAAACGTCTCCACCCGTTGCGAATAACCGTCATTTCCTTGCGCCATTTGCATGCCTAACATGATTTAAATCCTTATAAAAGCGATTATTGGTCGATTGTAGAGAGGACCGTCTGCAACGGCAAAGTTGCAGACGGACACTCAGATAACTGATTAGAAGCGGTGCATCATGCCAACAATGACTTCGTTGGCGCGGATGTGTTCATCCTGCCAATCGGCGTCTTGCCAGAAAAAGCCCGTAATACCGTAAAGGCTCGTACGCTTGCTCAAGTTATGAACATAGCCCAAGCCCATGTTCATACGTTCAAAGTCATTAAGCGTATCGGTGTTTTGGTTTTCACCTTGTGCATAGCCAACGGAGAACTTGATCGTGCCCGGACCCACGGGATAGTTAATACCCGTTGCCACAGACCAGGCATCAAAACCGCTTGAAACTTGTCCTTCGGAAGTCTTCGGAGCATATTGCTTCGTGGAGTATCCGCCGATGTATTGAATGTTTTCCATCCATTGGAAAGTACCGTAAAGTGTGAAGTGATCAAACTTGTAGTTGCCGCCGATCAAAGCCTTGTAGCTGTCTTTGCTCAATGTGGGTTTGCTGCCGTCATCGGGGCTACCCATCTTGAGCCAGTCCACGGCACCAGCGATAAAGTAACGGTCGCCCGTCTTCGTAAAACCGATGGCACTATAGCGATTGACGTCTGAGCTGCCTTCTAAGTTTTCACCCTTAGTGTCTCCTAAAGCGTGTTGGACATAGAACTTCCAACCGTTAAAGTCGGGAGAAGTGTAGTAGATGGCGTTGTTGTGACGAGCCGCCGCTAACGTACCCGTAAACTTCCAGCCACCCGTCATGTTGCCCCAGCCGGCACCGAAAGGATTCACGCGGCTATTGAACAAACCCGTCGTGCCCGAGCCTGTTACCATAGCCCTGTCTCTTATACACATCTGACGCT
>USCE01000078.1 GCA_900553105.1 uncultured Sutterella sp. | reverse complement strand
CAGATGTGTATAAGAGACAGGTGTTAGGCGACATCATGGGTTCGGTGGCGGCCATTGTCGCGGGGACTGTTATTTATTTCGGCGGCCCGACAATCATCGACCCGATTCTCTCGTTGATTATTTGCGCCTTGGTGGCTCATGCGGCTTGGTCTGTTTTAAAAGAAACGGTGCCGGTTATGTTGGATGCTGTCCCTGAAGGGGTTAACTACGATGATGTCGGGGAGGCGATTTTGTCTATTGAAGGGGTTAACAGTGTGCACGATCTTCATGTTTGGATCATGAGTCCTGGACACTCCGCCATTTGTGCGCACGTACAAATTACTTCTCACCGCGCTTGGCCGATTATCTTGCAACATATCAGAACTCAGGTTAAAGAGCGGTTCAATATTGATCATGTTGCATTACAACCCGAATGGGAGCCGCAGTCGGGGCGATGCTTGACGGGGTCGTGTGAAATTTGTAAAAGTGATGAAAGATCAGGTGGTTAACTAAGTTTTGATATGTGAAACGAACTTTTCGACTGAAAAGATTGTTGAGCGGCGGAGTGTACCGCTATAATTCCCGTTTAAGTTGATTTTTTTCAAAAGAGCGATCGACATGACCAAATACGTATTCGTTACCGGCGGCGTGGTGTCGTCCTTGGGTAAAGGCGTTGCTGCGGCTTCTTTGGCTGCCATTCTTGAATCCCGCGGTTATACCGTGACGATGATCAAGATGGATCCCTATTTGAACGTGGATCCGGGCACGATGAGTCCGTTCCAACACGGTGAAGTCTTCGTCACAGAAGATGGTGCAGAAACTGACCTTGACCTCGGCCACTACGAACGTTTCATCTCCTCGAAGATGCACAAGCCCAATAACTTTACCTCGGGCCAAATCTACGAGAGTGTGTTGCGCAAAGAACGTCGTGGCGAGTACTTGGGTAAGACCGTGCAGGTGATTCCGCATGTGACCAATGAAATTCAAGAGTTTGTCGGTCGCGGTGCCGGTCAAGCTGATATTGCAGTTGTTGAAATCGGCGGTACGGTGGGCGATATTGAATCGTTGCCCTTTGTTGAAGCCGTGCGTCAATTAAGTTTCCGTGTCGGTCGCGAAAACAGTTGTTTTGTTCACTTGACGCTTTGCCCCTGGATTGCCTCCGCCGGTGAGCTCAAGACCAAACCGACACAACACTCTGTCCAGAAATTGCGTGAAGAAGGCGTCTATCCAGATGTCCTTCTTTGCCGCGCCGATCGCGCTATTCCTGAAGGAGAACGCGCTAAGATCGCTTTGTTTGCAAACCTGCCCGTCGATCATGTGATCAGTGTCTGGGACGCCAAGACCATCTATGAAGTGCCTTTGATGTTGCATGAACAACACTTAGATGACATCGTCTGCAAGCGTTTGGGATTAACGGACGCCAAACCGGCAGATCTGTCGGCCTGGATCAATATCTGCAAGGCGCTGGAAAATCCGGTTCGCGAAGTGAAGGTGGCCATGGTCGGCAAGTATGTTGACTTCGCCGATAGCTACAAGAGCTTAAACGAAGCGTTATTGCATGCTGGCATTCATACGCAAACGCGCGTTAATCGCATCTTTGTTGATGCAGAAGAAGTCGAACAAAAGGGTACCGACATGCTCGAAGGCATGGATGCTATTTTGGTGCCCGGCGGCTTCGGTAAGCGTGGTACTGAAGGCATGATCAAGGCCGTGCAGTATGCTCGCGAGCACAAGATTCCTTACTTGGGTATTTGCCTAGGCATGCAAATGGCTGTCATTGAGTTTGCACGTCACGTTTGCGGTTTGGGTGCCGCTAACTCTACCGAACTGGATCCCGATACTCCGCATCCGGTCGTTGCCTTGATTACGGAATGGACGGATCGTAGCGGTCGAGTTGAACGCCGTGATACGCACAGCGACTTAGGCGGCACGATGCGCTTGGGCCGTCAAGAAGTGCCTGTGAAAGAAGGCACGTTAGCTCACTCGATTTACGGTGATGTGGTGGCAGAACGTCATCGCCATCGCTATGAAGTCAACAACGCCTATGTGCCGCAGTTTGAAGCTGCTGGTATGGTCATCTCGGCAAGAACGCCTTCGGAACACCTGCCGGAAATGATGGAGTTGCCCGATCATCCGTTTTTCTTTGCCGTGCAGTTCCATCCGGAATTTACCTCGACACCGCGCTTCGGCCACCCGCTCTTTAAGGCCTATATTGAAGCAGCTATTGCTCACAGCCAGAGCAAGTAACGCGGTTTTAGGGATTTAATCATATCGGCAAGCGGTCAAAGACTTTTAAAGAAGCCTTTGACCGCGGCTTTTATTTTGAGATTGAAGTTTTATGAAACTGTGTGGTTTTGAAGTTGGTTTAAACCAACCGTTTTTCCTCATGGCCGGGCCCTGTGTCATCGAAAGTGAGCAGTCTGTGATGCACATTGCTAAGGAAATGAAGGCTATTTGTGATGATCTTCACATTCCGTACATTTTTAAGGCCAGCTACGATAAGGCTAATCGCACCTCCGGGGCGAGTTTTCGTGGTCCCGGCATGCAAAAGGGGTTGGAGATTTTAGCTAAAGTGCGTGAGACGGTCGGCGTGCCCGTGATTACCGATGTTCATACGGCCGAAGAAGTTCCCGTCGTGTCTCAATACGTTGATGTGTTGCAAACACCGGCCTTTTTGTGTCGACAAACGGATTTTATCCGCGCTTGCGCTCAGTCCGGTAAACCCGTGAATATTAAAAAGGGTCAGTTCTTGGCTCCGGGCGACATGAAAAACGTAATTGATAAGGCTCGTGCGGCTGCACGTGAGGCCGGCCTTGACGATGATGTCTTTATGGCCTGTGAGCGCGGAGCTAGTTTCGGGTACGGCAATCTTATTAGCGACATGCGTAGCCTAGCCATTATGCGAGAGACCAGGGCTCCGGTTGTCTTTGACGCAACGCACTCCGTGCAGCTACCGGGCGGTAACGGCACCAGTTCTGGTGGCAATCGTGCCTTTGTGCCCGTATTGGCGCGTGCGGCCGTGGCCGTGGGAGTGGCCGGATTATTCATGGAAACGCATCCGGATCCCGATCATGCAAAAAGCGATGGACCCAATATGGTGCCGTTGTCGCAAATGCACGATTTGTTGAGTTCCTTGGTGGCCATTGACCGCGTGGTCAAGGCCCAACCGTGGTTGGAAGACCGTTTTTAATTTTTATCGATTGATTCTCATTGGAGAACTTTAACTATGTCTACGATCAATGCCATTATTGCTCGCGAAATTTTGGACAGTCGCGGCAACCCGACCGTTGAATGTGATGTCTATCTCGATAACGGCATCATGGGCCGTGCCGCCGTGCCCTCCGGCGCTTCGACCGGTATCCGTGAAGCGCTCGAATTGCGAGATAAAGATGAACGCTACTTAGGCAAGGGCGTGATGACGGCGGTGGAAAACATCCACGCTACGATTCAACCGGCCTTGATTGGCTTTGATGTGGCCCAACAAGCTTCGATCGACAATCAAATGATCGAAGAAGACGGCACGGAAAATAAGAGCAAGCTTGGTGCTAACGCGATTTTGGGTGTTTCCATGGCTTGTGCACGTGCCGCTGCTGCCGATTGCAATTTGCCGTTGTATCGCTATTTAGGTGGCATGGGTGCCGTGCAAATGCCTGTGCCGATGATGAATGTGATCAATGGCGGAGCTCACGCCAACAACAATCTTGACTTGCAAGAATTCATGATTATCCCGTTGGGTGCACCGAGTTTCCACGAAGCCGTGAGATACGGTGCTGAAACCTTCCACGCCTTAAAGAAGATTATCAATGGTCGCGGTATGAGCACGGCCGTGGGTGATGAAGGCGGTTTTGCTCCGAACATCAATAGCCACGAAGAAGCTATTGAATTGATCATGCAAGCCATCGAGGCCGCCGGCTACACACCGGGTAAAGACATCGCAATTGGTCTTGACTGCGCCGCAAGCGAATTCTACGAAGATGGTAAGTATGTCCAAAAGGGCCAAGGCAAGACCTATACGGCTGAGGAATGGATTGAAGTCTTAAAGGGCTGGTGCGACAAGTATCCGATCATCTCCATCGAAGACGGTATGGCCGAAGTTGATTGGGAAGGTTGGAAGAAGTTGACGGATGCTTTGGGGCGTCGTGTGCAATTGGTCGGCGATGATTTGTTCGTGACCAACCCCGGCATCTTGGCCGAAGGTATTCGCAAGGGTGTTGCCAATTCGATTTTGATTAAGGTGAACCAAATTGGTACTTTAACGGAAACGTTGGCCGCAATCGAAATGGCCAAGCGCGCTGGCTACTCCGTGGTTGTAAGTCACCGCTCGGGCGAAACCGAAGACAGCTTCATTGCGGATTTGGCTGTCGGCATGAACGCCGGCCAAATTAAGACCGGTTCCATGAGCCGTAGCGACCGTATCGCCAAGTACAATCAATTGCTTCGCATTGAAGAAGAGCTCGACGATCAAGCGGTTTATCCGGGTCGCGATGCTTTCTATTGCATTAAGGAATGGGCCTTTTAATTAATGCTCATGCATAAAGGGCCAATAGCATGATTACTCTTCGCCACATTATTTATGTGCTTACGGCGTTGTTGCTTCTCATGCTTTGGCCCTTAATCGGCGGTCAAGGCGGCTATCTTCGAGTGTTGGAGCTTACCGAAGAGCTCGAGATGATCAAAGAAGACAATTTAGCCGCTTTTGAGCGCAATCAACGTTTGGCGGCTGAAGTTCGGTCTCTTACGCAGGGGGCCGATGCCATTGAGGAGCGCGCCCGATACGATCTCAATATGGTGCGACCCGGCGAGGTGCTTTTTCGAATCCAGCGCCCGCAACGCGTGTTGCCTAATAGTGCCATCCCAGCCGACATTATTAA
This sequence comes from uncultured Sutterella sp., assembly GCA_900553105.1. GTDB lineage: Bacteria > Pseudomonadota > Gammaproteobacteria > Burkholderiales > Burkholderiaceae_F > Aphodousia. The sequence goes on along the minus strand of USCE01000078.1, from coordinate 1,475 downwards.
CGATCCCTTATATCGTCCGGCACCCGTGACGCCTCCGGGCGAAGCAACCACGGACGCAAAAACGCCTCGTTAATTGTCTTCTCTAAGTACATAGAGCTATAGCGCGAATAAATTTTCGGCAAAAGCCCGAACTTTTCTCTATAACTAATCTCACCCCCAATTCTTTTCCTTTTAAGGAGCAAGATATCATGGCTCAGGTGATTATTAAACCGCAAGCCCTTTCTGAATGCGCCGAGGCGGCTGCTCTTGTGCGCCATACCATTCACGCCTGTCCTGAAGTGGGATTGGATTTGGTTGAAACTGAAAAAACCATTGTTGAAGCTCTCAAAAGTTTCGGTTGTGAGGATATTCATACGCGGGTGGGTGGCAGAGATGTCGCCGGCGTAGTTTGTGTGATCAAAGGCAATAAGCCTGGTCGCACGATTGGTCTTCGAGCCGACAGCGACGCTTTGCCGCTAAACGAAAACACGGGAGTTACCTACACGAGCACTAAAGAAAAGCGAATGCACGCGTGCGGGCATGACGGTCACGTGGCAACACTGTTGGCCGTTGTGAAGTACTTGCAGGAAAACCGTGACTTTGCCGGCACTTTAGTAGCAATCTTTCAGCCCGGTGAAGAAGGTTTTGCTGGCGCTCGTTTCATGGTTGAAGACGGTTTGGTGGAACGCTTCGGTATAGAGGAATTTTATGCGCTTCACACTGAACCCACGTTGGATGTCGGTACCGTCGGTTTTGTAGAAGGCTACGCCACGGCAAATGCCGATATTTTTGAAATTACGTTCACCGGCAAGGGCGGACATGGCTCTCGTCCACAAATGGCCCACGATCCGGTCGTTGCAGCTGCTGAGGCGGTGGGTGCTTTGCAAAGCATTGTCTCGCGTAACGTTTCGCCTGAACTGTCGGCCGTTGTCTCGGTTTGTAGTTTGCAAGCCGGTGACTCTAACGGCACAAGCGTCATTCCGCAAAAAGCGGTGATTCGTGGCACGGCTCGCTCTTTTGAACCGCAAGTGCGTGACCTGATTGAACGACGCATTGCTACGATTGCCGAAGGCATTGCCATGGCTCACGAAATGCAAGCAACGCCTGTTTACACGCGTCTTTATCCTGCGATGTACAACACACCGGAACGCGTGCAAGAAGCCCGCGCTATTGCTGCCCAATGTTTGGGAGAAGATTGCGTGAAGACGGTCAAGAGAACGCCCGGTGGGGAAGACTTCTCCTTCATGCTCTTGCAACGGCCGGGGTGCCTTTTCCGATTAGGCAATCGAGATGCCGAGCATGACGCACCGGTACACAATGAACGCTTTAACTTTAACGATAAGGCAATTGCCACCGGCGCGGCAGTACTATTGTCCGTAGCTTTAACTCGCATGAGCAATTAAAGCGAGTGTTTAACTCGGTAGACAAAAGCGCGGCACGCTGAACTCTACCCCGTAGAGTAGACCAGTTAAGGCTATCGATTTTGGGTTATTTGA
>USCE01000077.1 GCA_900553105.1 uncultured Sutterella sp. | reverse complement strand
CTCTGGTGGCGAACGAGCGCGTTTGGCATTGGCTCTTTTAGCTTGGGGCAAACCCAATTTGCTCGTATTAGACGAACCGACCAATCACTTGGATATGCAAACGCGCGAAGCGCTTACCATGGCACTATCCTCGTTTGAAGGCTCGGTTTTGCTCGTGTCTCACGACCGGCACTTACTAGCGGCCACCACCGATCGCCTACTACTCGTTCACGACTCGCAGGTCTCGGAGTTTGACGGCGACTTGGATGACTACGCTCGTTTGGTACTGGAGTCGCGTAAAGCAAGCCTAGCGGCTGAAAAAGCCAAGTCTGACAGCGAGCCGAGTACCAACGTCAATAAAAAAGAAGCGCGTCAAGCCGCCGCGCTGGAGCGTCAACGCATTGCTAACCTCAAAAAACCTCTTTTAAAAGAGCTTGAACGAGTAGAAAAAGCCATGGCACCTCTGGATATGGAGCTCAAGGCTTTGGATGCCAAGTTAGTCGATGAGCACTTCTATACCGAGGGCGATCCGGATGAAGTGGCCACTACACTTAAAAAACGTGGAGAATCCGCGCTCAAATTGCAAGAACTTGAAGCTCGATGGCTTGAAATCTCCGAAGAACTCGAATCAATACAATAACTCTTTGCTCTGATCTTGAAAGGTTTTCCGATGAGTCAAAAAACCGTCACCTACAAAGCGTTCTCCGAGATACTGTGCCCTCAGTATCCGTTTGCCCGACTGCTCGTACTCTTTATGAGTCTGGCGGTCTTTACCGTGTTGCTTTGTGCGCTTAACTTCGTCTTCCGTGAGTTTTATATTGACCGATTCATCAGTCAAACGGCCTTAGCGGCCACCGCTCACAAAGATGAATACATCGATATCTATACGGTAGGCCTGCGTTTTGATGCTAAACTGGCCTACCTTATGATGTTGCCAGCCGTAGCGATCTCATTTTTTGCACTCGTGCACGAAGTGTTTTACCGCCCCATCGTTAAAATCATCGCTGCTTGGGTAGGCGTCTGTGCCTTTACGATGATGACACTCACGTTAGCCAACATGAATTGCCTGGGTGCCTACGGCTATCCGCTCACCTTGGATCAAGTTCAGGCCTTCTTTGCAGACCCATCCTCGGCCTTGGCGAAATTTCCCATCTTCTTTGATGTGATCATGACACTTTTTGTGACGATTTTATTTGTCGGCTTGTGGCAGCGCTTGACAATGATTTTCAGCACTTCGAGCCTATGGCATACCGAAGGTTGGATTAATTGGCTGATCGTTTTGTGTTGCTTTTGCGGCCTCATGTGGACTTCGGCTCAAACAAGCATCACGAGTACAACGCCTCTGACGGTCTCGGCTGCCAAGATCAGCAAAGAACCCATGATCAACTACTTGGTGATGAATGCTCCAATCTCAGTGCTTTGGAGCGATAAACTCGGCGTTTTAGGTCAACCTCAAACGCCGAGTCAGGACACGAATCCGTAACGATTAACGTTTTTGAGATTCTTGAGGCTGCGCAGGCTCAGTGGGCTGCGCAGCTTCTTTTTGCTCGGCAGCCACTTCATCCTTCCATTCCGGAAACCACGCATCAGGATCGTCAACTTCTCGCCCCCAGCCGATATAGATCCCCGCGATCACAACAATCGCAAACAGGATGTTCAAAATTAAACGGATTGTCTTTTTGATTTTTTCAGCAGTCATGGCTCTTCTCATTGCTCGGGATCGACGGGTGGCGTTTCATCGGGGGCAAGGCCTGCAAAATAGTGAGCCCATCCGCTCATAAATGCATAGTAGTCTTTACGCGACATGGTCTTGCGCCCTTCTTCAGGAGCACGGGCATGCTCCATGAATTGGTTCAAGAAACGCTTTAAGGCAAATTCGATCACGTCACCATCAACATTTTTTTCGTTCTTTGCCAAATGGTCACGCAGTTCATCGCCGCACCAGCTGTTGCGACGATTCACACGCTTATCACGCGTCTTGCCACGCATAATCGAGAGCAAATCTTCGTAGACGTCCTTGGCCTGCTCGTGAATTTCCTGAGCCTCGGGATGATACGGTTCATGCGCTTCGATCCATTGGCTGGTGGAAGCCGTAATAGCAAGCTCCTCTAAGAGCTCCATCATGATGTCGGCGTTGGAGATATCGATGAGCGGCAAGGATTTTGCCGGGCGGGTCAATTGACCGAATAAAGCCATGATGCTATTCCCTTAATTGGTGGTTCTGACGGTGCCCTCGGGCAAGGGCAACACGGGTATACCTTCTTCGAGTAGTTCCAGTGCTTCGTCGGCCGTACAACGACCATGAATGGTTCGCTTGGGGCTTTTGCCCTGATGCACCGCGCGAGCTTCCTGCGGGAATTGCTCTCCGACATCGACACTGTCTTTGAGCAATTTTCTGGCCGAAGCAATCGCTTTATGACGAAGCATATCTTCAAACTCTCGTTGCGTGTAATCGGTTTTCTCTTTATCGCGCGAGGCAAGCACGTAAGAAGCCGTCGGCACTCGTTTAACATCGGTCGTGTCACAATACGGACAGGCAACAAGCCCCTCGGCGATTTGCTCATCGAGACTTTCGACGGAGTCAAACCAACCTTCAAAGGCATGACCGTATTGGCAAACACAGTTGAAAACTTTCAAAGTAAAGCCTTCTTAAAGAAAAACCCAAACGATAATTTTAACGAGTTTGAAGCCAGTACTCCAACGCCGCCGATGCTAAAAGAGGCATCGCTTCAAATAGATCATATCCACAAGTCGATGCCCTTCTTCTATGATCGGATGATCGTAATGATCGAGAAAAAAGTCTTTCACCACGTGCGAATACTCAAATCCGCAAGCCTTGTAGAAATTCAATGTTGAAGGCGTATCACCTGTGCCGACTAAAAAGCATTTTGCACAGTCTTGATATTGGCCGATGATGTACTCAATCAATCGCCTACCGTAACCTTGCCGCTGATAAGACGGACGAGTAGCCATATTTTTGATTTCAAAAATGTCATCATCAACTGACAATACTACACAAGTACTGACAACGACCCCTTCAACTTCGAGTGCATACATTCTGCCTTTTTGCAAATAGCGCTCAAGCATATCGAGTTGCTCATCGGCAAGCAACAGTAAGTCCATGTATTGGGTTTTGTCTGCCTGAGCAACTTCGAAAAATTGCATCTTGGTAAGCTCCAAGTCAACAAGTCGCCGTTAGACGACGTCTGCGCTGTTCAAACAAGCAGACTGCGGCGGCCGCGCCTACATTTAACGACTCACACCCCTCGGTAATCGGGATGTAGTAACGTGCATCGGCAACGGATAAGGCTACTTCCCCCAACCCCTGTCCTTCACTGCCCATCATCCAAACGCAAGGCGTAATATGCCATTGAGTATCTCGGTAGAGGTCCTGACCGCCTCGGGCATCCGCAGCGAACCGTTTGGCGGCAAAGGCTTCGCCAAGTAAATTCGCAGGCACGTTTTCGTAAAGCGTTGCGGCAAAGTGCGCCCCCATACCGGCTCTTAAAGCCTTGGCCGACCAGAAATTGGCACAGGCCGATGAACCGGCAATGTGGGTCACTCCAGCGGCCACCGCCGTGCGAATCATTGTGCCGATGTTGCCGGGATCTTGCACACCGTCTAAATACAACACGTCAACGGGCAACGCTTGAGGTAAGGCCGCAGAAGGCACTTTGACTTCAAGCATTAGGCCACAACCGTGCTCGACCGGACTTAACACATCGTAAAGACGCGAATCCAAAACAAAGTACGGCACACGCTTGGCAGAAAACTTGTCAAAGAGCTCGGACGCTTCGGCATTCAATCCAGCCGCGCGCACGATCATGGCTTCGGGCACAATTCCGCGCTCCAAAATCGTTTGCGCCAAGTGCGCCCCTTCGGCCAACGTTACGCCTTCTTTTTTAATGTGGCGGGCATTGTCGATGAGTTTTTTCCAGCGCTTAAATCGCGCATTGGCCTCACTTTGAATGATCTCACTCATTATTTTGCTCTGTTGGAAAATGGGCGGAAGGTGGTTCGATGAATAGGAAGCACTCCGCACGTTTCAATAGCCTTTAAGTGTTCAGCTGTGCCATAGCCCATATGGCGCTCAAACCCATACTCAGGATAACGGGTGGCATAGTCGCGCATAATGGCATCACGAGCGGTCTTCGCGATAATAGAAGCCGCAGAGATACAGGCTATTTTGCTGTCTCCCTTGACCACGGCCTCACAAATATAGGGCCACTTCGGCAACTGATTACCATCGACCTGAACAAATTCCGGCGTCTGCTTTAAGGCATCCACGGCTCGCCACATCGCTAAAAGCGTCGCTTGCAAAATATTCAGTTTGGCAATTTCCTGCACATTGGCACTACCGATCGCCCATGCCAACGCACGCTCACGAATGATCGGGGCAAGAGCCTCGCGCTTTGCCTCCGAAAGCTGCTTGCTGTCGGCTAAGCCTTCAATCGGGCGCTTGGGATCCAAAATCACAGCTGCAGCAACAACGGGGCCTGCCAAAGCACCGCGGCCGGCTTCATCAACGCCGGCCACTAGCTGATAGTCACTCGCACAGAAAAGGTCTAAGGAGTCAATCGCCATGGATATTGAGCACTTCCTTTAATCGGCGCTTACCCACACACCGAACCGATCGCCTGTGCAGCTAAGCTCGGCGTATCCCGAAGCAGTGAGTCGTGAATAGCCGCAAATCGATCCAGCAACTGCTGATCGTTGCGGCGCCCATAAGCTTGCCAGAGTGCAAACGCCAAGGCCTCGGGCTTACAGTAGTACTGCAAAAGCTCCGGCACCAAACGCTCACCGGCCAAAATATTGGGCAAACTCACAAAATCAATAATCCCCTTTTTCTGCATCAAAACGCCGGTAACCCCGGGCATGGCGTAGCCCACAACCATCGGTCGCTTAAAAAGCGCTGCCTCAAGTGTTGCAGTGCCCGAGGCCACAAGTACGGCATCAGAGGCTTGCATCGCACCGTAGCTGTCGCGCAAAAGCACCCGAGAGGCTTCACGCGCGCGGGGATAGCGTTTAAGAATCGTCTCGATGTGGGCTCGACGAGCCTCATCGGCGGCTGCAATCAGAAAACGTGCCCGCTTATCAAAGTCAAGAACGCGCTCACAGGCGGCAAAAAATAGCGGTGCGCACCACGTAATTTCCGCTTCCCGAGAACCGGGCAACACGGCAAACAAGGGCCCTTCGGCATTAATAAAAGCGCTCATCGACTCCTCTTGCGCAAGCTTTTCGCGTGCCTCATTTTTATCGGGCTGCATCGGGATTTCTCTCGCAAGCGGATGCCCGATGTAGGTGGAGTCGATACCAGCCTCATCCATCAACTTCTTTTCAAAGGGAAAGATGAGCAACATATGATCGACAGCGCGCTTAATTTGGTGAATGCGCTCGGGGCGCCATGCCCAAATCGAAGGGCAAACCAAATGAATCGTTTTGATGCCCTGGCCTCGCAGATATTCTTCAATGGCAAGATTAAAGTCGGGCGCATCCACGCCGATAAACGCGCGCGGTTGCATTTCGAGTACGCGCCGCTTCATTTCACTGCGTAGTTTCAAAAGAGACGGCAACTTCTTTAACACTTCAACGTAGCCGCGCACAGACAGCGCCGATGCGTCGTGCCAAGCCACAAGGCCTGCCTCGATCATTCGGCGCCCCCCGATTCCCACCATGAGCTCCTCGGGGTATCGGTTGCGCACGGGCGGCAAGACAAGCGAAGCTATAAAGTCGCCCGAAGTCTCCCCTGCTAACCAGGCAATGCCTTTTCTCATCACTCACCACTCTTGGGACGAATGATACCGCGCTCACTCGTGGCGATAAAGTCGCGCATCAATTGCAACTCACGGGCTACTTGCGGGTTATTGGCAATGAGCGTATCCAACGCAATAATTGCCTCGGCAATACGCAAACCGTCACGATAGATCATCTTGTAGGCGGCCTTAAAGGCATTTAATGCTTTTAAGTCATAACCGGCACGACGAAGACCGACAATATTTAAGCCGTGCGGTTCGGCAGGATTGCCGTTACAGATGACAAAAGGCGGAACATCCATCAAAAGAATGGCGCCGCCGCCCACCATTGCGCCTTCGCCGATGCGACAGAATTGATGCACACCGGCCTGACCGCCGATAATGGCACGGTTAGCCACTGTGGAGTGACCGGCCAAACCCACATTGTTGGCCAAAATCGTGTCGTCACCGATAATGCAGTCATGCGCGATGTGTACGTTAGCCATAAAGAGGTTACGGTTACCGACCACCGTGATGCCGTGATCTTGCACGGTACCGGTTGCGATCGTGACATGTTCACGAATGACATTGTCGTCACCGATTACCAATCTGTCTCTTATACA
>USCE01000076.1 GCA_900553105.1 uncultured Sutterella sp. | reverse complement strand
TAAAGAGTACAAAGCTCGCGAGTATTTTGTTTCTCTTCGCAAAGAGATGCAGATGGCGCGTGACATGGGCTATGACTTCACTTCGATGTACATCGGAGGCGGTACCACAACAGTGCTCGAAGATGAACTCATTAAAACGATTGAACTGGCTCGTAAGCTCTTTCCCTCGATGAAAGAAGTCTCTTGTGAAACCGACCCTGCCCATTTGGCCAGTCCTTCTTTCAAGGATCTCAAGGGATTGGTTGACCGCATGTCGATTGGCGTTCAAAGTTTTGACGACAACATTTTGCGCATGACCGAACGCTATGAGAAATTCGGTAGCGGAGCGCAAATCTTTGAACGCATCCAAGCTGCTCAAGAACTTTTCCCCATTATTAATGTGGATATGATCTTCGGTTTCCGCGGCCAAAACGAAAAAGTGTTGCAACGTGACGTTGACTTGCTCATGAAATTGAACCCGCGTCAGATCACCACCTATCCATTGATGGTCACAACACAAACGAAGGCCAGTGTCCGCAACAACATCGCCGCTCCGAGCGCTGATCTTGCCGCACAATACCGCATTATTCTTGACACGTTGGGCAAAAACTATAACCAATTGACCTCATGGACCTTCGGCCGATCCAACGATGAAGGCTTTGATGAGTACGTAGTCGATCACGATGAATATTTAGGTCTAGGCTCAGGCGCCTTCAGTTTCCTAGGCGACTCACTTTACGTGAATACTTTTAGTCTGCGCCGCTATAACGAGCGTATTGCTCAGGGTAAGATGGGCGTAGAACGACGCAAACGTTTCAACAAACACTCCATTTTGCAATATCGTCTCCTACTCGGTCTTTTCGCCGCACGACTTTCTCGTAAATACTTCCGAGACGTTCACGGCGTTGAACTCGATCGCGCCCTCTTCAAAGAAATGCTTGGGTTGAAATTAGCCGGGGCCATCAAAGAAAATCCTGCCAATCCTGACAATCTCATCGTCACGGATGCAGGTAAGTTCTTAGGGCTGGTGATGATGAAAGCCTTTTACTCTGGCATGGACAACGTTCGCGCCGAACTTAGAAAGCCTTTGTCAGCAATTGACATGTAACAATTTTCACACTCCATTAGTAGGTAGTACGAATCGACCGAAAAAGCCCCTAATTTCCTTAAATTTCCCTTATATTGTCGATGCAGTCGGTAGCAACATTTGCTTACCGGCAGCCGTTTAACAGGAATTGTACGTACGATCCCTGAGAACAAGAGGTCTGTGCACAAGGCGCTTGATGCTCTCAGTGATTGCTGTTTTGTTTGTAATTTGAATCTTGGGAGAGATTTAAACATGTCCAAAACGATACTGGTCAATACGTTTGCTCCTCCGCCCAATGCGCATGGGGAAGACGGACCTGAATACGTTGGCAATCTTCGTCGCGGTGAATTGCGCGGCGTGATCAAGATCAACAAAGACAATTGCGTCGGTTGCGATACCTGCCGTAAAGTCTGCCCGGTTCATGCCATCTCCGGTGGTTTGGGTGTTGTTCATACGATCCGCGAAGATGCCTGCTTGGCTTGCGGCCAATGCTTGATCGCTTGCCCCTTCAATGCGATCGAACAAATGAGTTTTGTCGATGAAGTCATGAAGCAACTTGACGATCCGACGAAGCTTGTTGTTGCTCACCCCTCGCCTGCTGTTCGTGTGTCCGTCGGTGAAGAATTCGGCGCCAAGGCCGGTGAACTCGTGACCGAACAATTCGTCAATGCTTTGGAAAAAGCCGGTTTTGTTACCTATGACGTAAACCAAACGGCTGACCAAACGATCATTGAAGAAGGCATGGAATTCGTCAAAAAGATCCAATACTGGGTCCTTGGCAAGCGCGGTCCCGATTTGGAAGAAGCTGCAGAACACCCGTTCCCGCACTTCACGAGTTGCTGCCCGGCTTGGGTTCGCAACGCCGAAACGTTCCACCCCGGCATCCTTCCCCATTTGTCAACGGCCAAGAGCCCAATTCAAATGGGTGGCCCGATCGCCAAGACTTGGGCTGCTGAATACGTCTGGAACAAAGACCCGCGTGACATCTATGTCGTGGCTGTGACGCCTTGTACCGCCAAGATTTTCGAAGCCGCTCGTCCGGAAATGAACTCTGCTTGGAAGCACTTGGTTAAAACCGGCAAGATTCCGGCCAACACGCCTTCTTTCCAAGACGTTGATGCTGTCGTGACGGCTCGCGAAATTGCTGAAATCTTCCGTCGTAAGGGTATCAACCCGCTTGAAATGCCCAAGACGCGTGAACGTTCCACGATGGAAATCTACACCGGTGCCGGCACGATCTTCGGTGCTTCGGGTGGTGTGATGGAAGCCGCTTTGCGTACGGCCTACTTCGTGCTCTCGGGCGAAGAACTTAAGAATCCTGACATCAAGATCGTTCGCGGTCATACCGATGCGATCGTCGAAGCCACGATTCCGGTGCCCATTAAGGAACTCGGCGGCAAGGTCTTTGAAGTCCGCGTCTGTGTTGTCAACGGTGCCATGCAAGGACTTGAAACCGTGTTGCGTCGCATCAAAGAAGACAAGAACCGCTACCACTTCATCGAAGTGATGAACTGCCCGGGCGGTTGTGTCAACGGCGGCGGTCAACCAGTTCGCACCGACAGTGCCACTTGGTTGAATCCGACCTTCCCGATTCCGATGCAAATCTAATTGGATGGAGACAATAAATGCGCAAGTATGAATATACCGAACGCCAAACCGTTGCTATGTTGGGCCGTCGCGGCTTCTTGAAAGTCGTGGGCGTTACCGCCTTAGCCTTCGGTGTCACGGGCTACGCTGTTGTTGATCTTCTCCAACGACGCCATGACGTGATTAAGGCTCGTCAGGCCGGTTTGTACCGTGATGACAAAATCTGCCAAAAGAACGGCTTGACCAACTCGCACCAAAACCCGTCCGTGCAACGTTTCTATGTTGACATGAAGACGGAACCGGTCGGTGGTTTAGCTCATGATCTCTTACACACCCACTACTACCCGCGTTCACAGTTGGCGGCAATGGGAGGTAAACACTAATGGCTGAACGTATCTTACGATTCCACCCCGCCGACAAAATCTTCCACGGTGTCAATGCGGTGACGTGGTTTGCATTACTTTTTACCGGCGCAGCAGTGTATTTCTGTAATTTGTCGGATGAGACGGCCAACAATTTGATGGTCTGGCACATCTGGATCGCTGTTGTTTATACCTTTAACTTGATCGGCTACTTGGTATTTGCGCCGCAACGCTTCGCGACGACGCTCAATGCCTTGTTGACCTGGGATATGGACACGATCAAGTGGTTCCGTAACTTCGGTGGTTATCCGCGTCGCTTCTTCAAGATCCCGTTTGGTCCTGAAGAAGTTCCGCCTCAAGGTCGTTACAACGGCGGCCAAAAGATGAGCTACCTCATTTTCTTCTTCATGATGTATGGCTTGGCCGTTACCGGTTGGTTGCTCTTTTACTTCGCTCCGGCGATTCCGAAGGGCGCTTTCTGGTGGATGTACATCTTCCATGTTTGGGGCTCTATCATCACTTCGTTGATGGTCGTCGGTGCACACATCCCGCTCGCCTTGTTGTCTTGGGAACACTTCAAGGGCATCTGGGGTCCGGGCGAAGGCACGATCTCTTACGAAGCTGCCGAACACCACTCTCCGAAGTGGTTGGAAAAAGACGTTATTCGTACGAATTTAGAAAAATAATTTATACGAAAGTACTCATCTGAGACACGTCTAAATCCAGGGGATTCGCTATCATTGGCGGATCCCCTTTTTATATCCGAAAGGAATTTAATTATGCCTGCCAGCCGTCTGGAAACTCCGAAAGGCCTTCGCCTTCACTTTGGTCTTTTCGGCAAACGCAATGCCGGGAAGTCCTCCCTGATTAATGCGTTGGCCAACCAAAATATCTCTATCGTGAGCAGTGTTGCTGGCACGACTACCGATCCGGTAGAAAAAGCCTTCGAACTGTCTCCGGTAGGGCCGGTAGTGTTCATGGACACGGCTGGCATTGATGACGTAGGCGATTTGGGCGCCGCTCGTGTACAAAAAAGCCTCTCGGTTTTGCAATGGATGGATATTGCCATCGTTGTTTGTGCTGCGGGCACTTGGAGCGAACACGAAGATAATATTTTGCGTCAAACTAAAGCCAATGCAACACCCACAATCATCGTCTTCAACAAAGTGGATTTGGCTCAAGTTGATGAATCCGTAATTGCCAAACTTCGACAACAGGGCTATCGCGTTGTACTGACCTCAGCAATTGAGCGCCGAGGAATTAACGAGCTTCGCAACGCCATTGTTGAAACTGTATTGTCTCAAACCGAACCCGACCGACCGTTAATGGGAGAGTTGGCCAAGGCCGGCGATACGGTCATTCTGGTCACCCCAATTGATACAGGTGCGCCAAAAGGACGCTTGATTTTGCCGCAAGTACAGGCCATTCGTGAACTGTTGGATGCTGGCGCTAAGTGTCTAGTCATTAAAGAAGACCGTATCACCGAAACGTTGGCAGAACTCAAAAAAACGCCGGATTTAGTTGTCACCGACAGTCAGGTCGTTTTGCGTGTGGTCAAGGAAGTCCCCGAACCTATTCCTGTGACGACGTTTTCGATCCAAATGGCTTACTCCAAGAGCGACTTGTTCGCGCTGGCTGAGGGGGCGGCGGCGTTGACCAAACTTCAACCCGGTGACAAGGTGCTCATTGCCGAAACTTGCTCTCATCATCCACTAAAAGACGACATCGGCCGTGTAAAAATCCCTAATTGGCTTAAAAGCGTTGTTGGAGATGTTCAAATTGAAGTAGCTGTCGGCAAAGACTTTCCCACGGACTTAACACCCTATAAGGTCATCATTCAGTGCGGCGGTTGTATCGTTACCCGCCGTCATATGCTCGCCCGCCTTCGCGAGGCACGCGCCCAAGGTGTTCCGATGACCAATTACGGCATTACCATTTCTTATTTACAAGGTGTATTGCCCCGTGTACTTGCTTGTCACCCGGAAGCTAAGGCAGCCTTTGACAAAGCTCTCAACCAGTAAAACCCTATGAAAAGTATCGCTGAAATTGTTAAACAAACCGAATTTTCCGATGCCGATATTGTGCGGCTTTTAGGTATTACCGACTCTGCTGAAGCTGAGATTTTGCAGCAAGCGGCCTACGAGACAACGACCCGACACTTGGGCAACAATGTCTATTACCGCGGTCTTATTGAATTTTCTAACATCTGTACGCTTGACTGCCGATATTGCGGTATTCGCAAGTCCAATCATGCGGTGCCTCGGTATGAACTGACACATGAGCAAATTGTTGAAGCCGCAGTCTGGGCCGCTCACAACCAGTACGGTTCAATTTGTCTTCAGTCTGGAGAACGTCGAGACCCCAAATTTATTCAATTTGTCACCGATGTTCTCAAAGAAATTCATGCCAGAACCGTCAGCGACGATTTGCCCGACGGTTTGGGTATCACGCTTTCCATGGGGGAGCAAACACTCGAGACGTACTGTCAATGGGCAGAAGCCAGCGGCAACCCTAAAGGCTTGCGTTATCTCCTGCGCTTTGAGACTTCCGATGAGGCGCTCTTTAACCATCTGCACGCCGGTGCCGGTTTGCATGAAAAGGGACTTCAACGGCGCTTTGAAGCGCTCGGCAGACTGCGGAAAGCAGGCTACCAGGTAGGTTCCGGAGTCATGATCGGTCTACCGGGGCAAACACTGGAAAACCTCTGTAAGGACATTCGAACATTCCAGGCACTGGACTTAGACATGATCGGCATGGGCCCCTACATTACCAGTCAGGGCGCTGATATGACCGATGAAGGTATGATGGATAAAACGTCTCTGATGCGCCTGTCACTAAATATGCTTTCGACCACTCGCCTTGTCATTCCCGATGTCAATATGGCGGCTGCAACCGCCCTGCACGCACTCGAAGACAACGGTCGAGAAAAAGGCATCATGCACGGTTGTAATGTCATCATGCCCAACATTACACCACGCGTTGTTAGGAAAAACTACCAACTCTACGCCAATAAACCATTTATTGAGCAAGAACCCAGTGATACGAATAAGTACTTGCAACACAGCATTGAACGAACAGGACGCAATGTCGGGCTGAACGTTCTAGGCAGTTCCGTTCACTGGATTAAACGCACGCAAAATTAATCACCACCTTGACATCCCGCTCAAAAGCCCGTCATTCGGGCTTTTGAGGTATCTGAACCCATTATCTCTTCTAAGTAATTGAAGTTAGAGAAGCCAAAATCTTTTCGACATAAATTAGAAAAATCGCATACGATAAAAAGAACGTTTTTTAAACGATCGATTTTTTATCATGTTTGCGCCCCGATTCGCCTCGCTTGACGAAAACCTCGCACTGCTTTCTGCAGTGGCGGG
>USCE01000075.1 GCA_900553105.1 uncultured Sutterella sp. | reverse complement strand
TTATCGTCGGCAGCGTCAGATGTGTATAAGAGACAGGTATCAACGATATGCTCAAGCACCCTCGGTCCGGCCAGAGAGCCGTCTTTGGTCACGTGGCCGACAAAGATGAGCGTAATACCTGAATTTTTAGAAATACGTGTTAAACGTGCTGAGCACTCACGCACCTGTGTGACACTACCCGGAGCAGAATCGAGCTGATCGGAAAATAAGGTTTGAATCGAGTCAATAACCACAAATTGAGGCTTTTCATTTAAGAGTGAGGCTTCAATTTTTTCCAGTTGAATCTCACTCATTAAACGCATGCCTTGGGGTTCAAGACCCAAGCGTTTGGCACGAAGCGCAATTTGGCTTGGACTTTCTTCGCCAGAGACATAGAGGCAACGCACCCCTTCAGCCACCAATCGATGCATGACTTGAAGCAATAAGGTGGACTTACCGATACCAGGATCACCCCCGATGAGGCTGACAGCACCAGGTACAAGACCGCCGCCCATCACCCGGTCAAATTCCTGAAAGCCAGAAATGATGCGAGGAACTTCCTGCGCCTGCACATCGTTTAAATCAAGCACTTCACTTGTTTGGGCTAAGGCTTTGTATCTTGCGTCACCAAAACGCTCAGCGACGGAATTTTGCACCACAAACTCTTTGAGTGTATTCCACTGACCACAATGCGGGCACTTGCCAGCCCACTTTACAGTAGACCCGCCACATTCAGTGCAAACCCATTCAACTTTTTTTTTCTTTGAAGTGGTCATGGCAATCACGCCTCATCTTCGGCAATGGGAACCCGAAGCGCCAAAGCGCACATCAATTCATAGCCGATAGTGCCGCAAAGACCTGCGACTTCATTGATACTGATATGTTTACCCCACATTTCCACCGTACTGCCTAATTGAGCTTCGGGCACGTCGGTAACGTCAATGGTGAGCATATCCATGGAAACCGATCCCACGAGCGGCGCAATTTTGCCTTCAACATAGGTGGGCGTACCGTCAGGGGCACGACGAGGATAACCGTCGGCATAGCCGCAAGCAACGACGGCAATACGAGAGTCTCGGTGGGTGACAAAGCGCGAACCGTATCCGATCGCTTCACCCGCGGGGACATTTTGAATCGCCAAAATCTTCGCCGAGAGCGTCATAGCTGGACAAATGCCAAGTTCTTGGCTTGTATAATGGCTATCAGGACTTGCACCGTATAGAGCCACCCCGGCACGCACGGCATCCCCTTTAACATCGGCTTGAAAAAGTGTGGCCGCAGAGTTTGCCATACAAAACGACCGATCCTGATCAGCCACAGTTGCCATACGAGAAAGCTGTTCAGACACTGTCGAGGGCTTACCAGCTCCGTAAGTGGGCTCAGCATTGGCAAAGTGCGTGACGATTCCCATCACATGCACGCCTTTGATGGCTTCAAGCGCTTGACGAACTCGTTGTTCGTCTTGCGGTAAGAATCCTAAACGGTTCATGCCAGAGTTAATCTTGATATGAACCTTGATCTTTTTAAATGGTGCATGAGCGCGAAGCATATCGATCATGGCATCGTTATGCACAATTGTTTCGATATCATCACGCTCAAGTAACGGCAAATCCGTTTCGTCAAAAAAACCTTCCAATAGCAATAAGCGCTTCGTCCAACCTTGCCGACGCACGGCATCGGCATCACACAAATCGATCAGTGCCAGACCGTCAGCATCGGCAAAAGCTCGAGCTGCACGAAATAAACCGTGGCCATAAGCATTGGCCTTTACAACCGCCCAGAGCGTTCGTTGACCGGCCGCCTCACGCATCCGTTCAAGGTTATGACGCAGGCTACCCATATGAATGGTGGCTAAAATAGGACGTGGCATAACAAATTCTTTCTTTACAAATCCGTGACTGATCGTATTCAGTCACCTCAAACTCAAGCTCCTCATCTTAGCGCATTTGATAATCGTGCGCGTTACTAAATGCATGAGAGTTCCTATCTTTGACAAATTCTTTTTGAAGCGCTTTAAAGTGCGTTACAGCGATAATAGGTCTCATTACCTCAATTAGTAGCATCCTGTCACATTTTTTGGGGCAAAACCCCGATGATAAATATCGTCAGAGAGCGCGACAATCCTGTTAGAATCGACGGGTTACGTAAGGAGAACTGACTTTGTCCATGGAACGCGGCTTTTACTCAATCATGAGTGCGCAATTTCTGTCGAGCTTGGCGGATAATGCGCTCTTGATTGCCGCTATCGCCTTACTGGCGCAGATGAATGCGCCCGATTGGATGACGCCACTACTGAAACTGTTTTTTGTCATCAGCTACATATTGCTCGCAGCCTACGTCGGCATTTTCGCCGACTCAATGCCCAAGGGCCGAGTCATGCTGATCACCAATATGCTCAAAGTGGCAGGGTGTCTACTGATGCTCTTTGGTTCTCATCCGCTACTGGCTTATGCCATCGTGGGTATTGGTGCAGCCGCCTACTCCCCGGCCAAATACGGTATTCTCACCGAACTTCTTCCCCCCGTTAAACTTGTTTTAGCCAACAGCTGGATTGAAGGCTTGACGGTAGCTTCGATTATTTTAGGTGTGGTTTTGGGGGGAGTTCTGATCAGCGATACGGTCAGCTGCACCATTTTAGCCAGTGGCATTCCCTTTGAATCCCTGGGCATTGCCACACCTGCACAAGCCGCCATTGCCATCATTGTTTTCATCTACTTGACCGCCGCCGGAGCCAATCTCCTCATTCCCGACACCGGAGCT
The DNA here is from genome assembly GCA_900553105.1 of uncultured Sutterella sp. Lineage (GTDB taxonomy): Bacteria > Pseudomonadota > Gammaproteobacteria > Burkholderiales > Burkholderiaceae_F > Aphodousia. The sequence continues at coordinate 3,716 of USCE01000075.1, read as the reverse complement.
CGTTACCCTAAAGCCGACTTTAGACCGATTGAAACATTGAAATCGTTCTATAAGAGTTGTGCCATTTTATGGGCAGACCGCTTGGGGCAAATTTCTCTGGCCGTCACGACCCTTTTCTGGGGTGCCGGTGCCGTTCTGCAATTTCTCGTACTCAAATGGGCTGAATATGCTCTTGGGATGAATCTGTCAGAAGGGTGTATTTTGCAGGCCGTTGTCAGTATCGGCATTGCAATCGGTGCTATTTTGGCCGCGCAGTTAGTCAGCCTGAAAAATTCTCTGAAAGTCTTATGGATGGGCGTTATCATGGGCATATTGGTAACATGTTGCGCCTACTTCAATCGCTCCATGGTTCCAGATACAAGCTTAACCATTTTCGGATTTGACCTTGGTTTGGCCGAATGTATTGCAAGCCTTATCATGATCACGGTGGGCATCTGCGCAGGCTTTTTTGTCGTTCCTATGAATGCGCTTTTGCAACACAGAGGTTATGTGCTCATGAGCGCTGGACGCTCCATCGCGGTTCAAAATTTCAACGAAAATAGCTCCATTCTTGTCATGCTCGGGATCTATTCTTTGTTGATTCACTGGGATTTGAGTGTTCCGGCGACAATGGTCATTTTCGGCATCTTTGTAACAGCATCCATGTTAGTGGTCATTGCCAAGCACTTTATCAATCAACGCGAATATGACTCGACGCACTTAATCGGCGAAGACAAACGCCATTAATCAATTATGGCCTGAGTTCAGAGGGCGCGAGTCAGAAGATCCTTAGCTGCACAGAAGTCCCGCCAAGCGTCATTTTTAGCAACCGGCGAACGCAACAGATAAGAAGGATGATAGGTAACAACGGCGGGCACCGCTCGGCCGTTTACGTCAACCTGATGAACAGTCCCTCGAAGCTTACCTGTTGACAAATCGGTCTTGAGCAATGTGTGGGCTGCAAAACGGCTGGCCAAAACAATAGTTGTCGGATTAAGAATTTCGAGTTGACGGCGAAGGAAGTGGCCGCAGGCTCGAATCTCGTCATCTTGCGGATCACGATTGTTAGGCGGGCGACACTTCAATACGTTGATAATCGCTACGTCGCTACCTCGCTTAAGACCGCAGGCCTTGAGAATATTTTCAAGTAACTCCCCGCTTTTACCCACAAAAGGCTTGCCTTGTAAATCTTCATCTCGGCCCGGGGCTTCACCAACGATCACCATGCGCGCGGTGGGCTCTGCGGTACCAAAAACGGTAGAGAGTCGATTTTGAACTAGAGCCGGGCACAATTGACACGAGGCCACAATGGACGAAAGCGTCTGCCAATCCGCGGTCTTAATGCGAGCAAGCGTCTCAGCATCAGGGGCTTTGGCTGGTAGCGCATCGGCTCGTTTACTCGAACTTAATGAAAATGCTGATGGCTGCGAGGCTGTAGACGATAAGCAAGGCGTAACGTGCTGAACATGCTCTTGCACAGGCTTTTGAATCGGAGTACTCACCGTGCCTTGCGCAGGTTTAGATGTAGCATTTTCTTGGGCGGCGACAAAAACCCGTTGCGGCGGCTCATCGTTAACAATGGCCGCTGGAGACAATGGATCATCATCATCGCGCCCAATCCAATACGGGCCGATTTCCATAGCCATCCACAAACGAATTGCCTCAGAGTTATTTGTCATCATACAACAGTCCAATTAACGCAGTTTCTTACACATCACGATCGCATCTTCACGACCGTCATGAGTCGGATAGTAATCTTTTCGGCGGGAAATTTCTTCAAAGCCAAGTTTTTGGTAAAGCCCCAGTGCCTTGGTGTTACTTGGACGCACTTCTAAGAAAAAGTTCTCAATGCCCCAACTGGCCAATCGCGCACACAATTGCTCGAGCAACACGCGCCCATAGCCCTTACCTTGAAAGGGCGGGTCAATCGCGATCGTTAAGAGCTCCGCATTTTCAAAAATGCTCATGTAGACCGCGTAGCCCACCAGTTGGTCATTATCTCGGATTGCAATAAATTGATGACCGGCTCGCCAAGAGCCCTCAAAGTCGCCCAGTGACCAAGGAAATTCAAAGGCACGAGCATCGAGCTCAGCAATGGTCTGCAACTCTTTTTCTTGCACGCCACTAAAGGTAATGGTACTCACAGGTGCTCTCCAGCTTGACGCTCTTTAATCGTGAGAGCAACACGGTCTCTGACATAAAGTGGTGCCGCCTGATCGGCACTGACCCACATCTGCGAAAGCGAATCTGCTAAACCTTGAGCATACTCCAACAAATACTGCGCCTTCATGGGCTCAAACTGTGCGGTCCGCGGTAATGTCATTTCATACACTCCAATTGCTGTACCGGTAACAAAATCCACGCGGTACTCAGCAAGCCAGAACTCAACTTGTGAAGGTTTAATCAACTGTTCAGAAGTAACAGTCGTTTGTTTGCCGTCCTCAAAAGAAAAAACCGCGGCATAGCACTCATTCATACGGGCGTCATTGAGAATGCCGATACGCTTGCCATTTTGTCGAAAACGGTAAGCCAAAGCTGCCAACGTAGAAACCGGTAAGACAGGTTTATCCCAGCCATAGCCCAAGCCTTGTGCCAAACCGCATGCGATGCGAAGCCCAGTAAAGGAGCCCGGACCAGCGCCAAAAACAATGCCATCTAAGTCTTTACCTTTGATCGCCGCCTCTTGCAACAGTTCGTCAATCCAGGGCAACATGTGCTCGGAATGCGTATTGCCGAGCTTTTCAAAGCGTGTGAAAAGGCCTGCCGGTGTAACAAGGGCCACCGATCCGAATTCCGTTGAAGTATCAAAAGCCAATAGACAAGACATAGGATTGCCGCCACTCCATAATAGAATGCGGCAATCTTAGCACGGCAGCGCCGTGTGTACTTTACGACTTATAGGCGAATTAGGGCACAGGGTGCGGAGCCGGAGGTATGGCAAGCGTTGCATCAGGACCTTGTCCAGGCACAGGAGCTGAAGGTGCAACTCCCTCAGGGGCAACGCCAGGCATGCGGTCGACTTCGTGGCGAGGGCGATGATGACGAAACTCGTAGTACTCCACATGCATCTCACGGATCTGTTGGCGCATACGGGCGCGTTCTTCAGGACTTAATCGATGAGAGGGTGGTTTACGCGAGTCAAATTCAGGGCTGTCAGGGGGAGATGTGTAACGATGTCGAATACTGTATTCGTGACGACGAGATAAGTGCTCACGCATGGCCAAACGCTCGGCACGAGTCATACTGGTCCAATAAAAACGCTGCATGCGCGGCTCCAGTAACGGCCAAAGCTCGGCGCGCTCCTGAGCGCTCATCTCTGCCCAATGTTTAGGTGAATCCGGTTCGGCTTGATGATGATCAAAACGCCAAGCCGGTACCACGGGCACGGAATCAGTTTGGGCCACAAAAATAAAATGCGTTGAAGCCTGCGCCACGGGAGCAATTCCGGCACAAAGCATCGATAAAATCAATCGTGTTGAAGAAAAACGCATCGGCATGTCAGCCCCTACACTTTTTTGACATGAAAATAGTACGAAATGCGCAGGCGGTTAGGTGAAACCAATTTTTAATGAAAATTGTGATTTTGTAACAAAGCTCAAGATAGACTTGAAACTCTCAAAAAAGTCTTCAAAATAGGATGTAACAAACAACGCTTCTTTTTCAATTTTAATTTAAAGTGAGTTACAAACTGTCTCTTATACACATCTCCGAGCCCACGAGACCGGAGCCTATCTCGT
>USCE01000074.1 GCA_900553105.1 uncultured Sutterella sp. | reverse complement strand
ACGAGATAGGCTCCGGTCTCGTGGGCTCGGAGATGTGTATAAGAGACAGCCTTGTCGGCTGACCCGCGTGAAGTCTCCGAACTTCAAAAGAAAATCAGTCCGCACCATCCTTTAAGCTCCCCGGGCTATTTCCGCGACGTGCAAAATCGTTTAAAGAAATTTGTTGCCTCGGGCCAATTGGGTATTTTCGCCAACGGCTACTGGGGACACCCGGCGATGAAGTTGCCGCCCGTGGTCAATCTCTTGGCCGTGACTCACTATCTTGAAGCACTTGATTTCCAACGTGAAATCATCAAAGTACATACGATTTTGGGTGGCAAGAACCCGCACCCGAACTATTTGGTGGGTGGCGTTGCGTGCCCGATCAATATGCACGACACCGGTGCTGCCGGCAACATGATTAACGAAGTGACAATGAACTACATGCGTGACATTGCCAAGGCCAGCGTGGAGTTCGTTGAAAACGTGTACTTGCCCGACATCAAGGCCATCGCTTCCTTCTATCCAGAATGGTTCAAGTATGGCGGTGGTCTCGTGAGAAAGAATGTGCTCTGCTACGGTGACTTCCCGGAAATTGCCAATGACTGGTCCGATAAGTCGCTTCAGATGCCTGCCGGTGCCATCATCGATGGGGACCTCTCCAAGGTGCACGACGTAGATCTTCGCGATTTGAACCAAATTCAAGAGTTCGTCGATCACTCCTGGTACACGTATCCGGAAGGCAAGCAAGGTTTGCATCCCTGGGAAGGCGTGACCGAACAGGCCTACGAATTGCCTGAAGGCAGTGTCGGCACGAAGACGAAGTTTGAGTGGCTGGGCGACAAGGGTAAGTACTCTTGGATTAAGAGCCCGCGCTGGAACGGCCACATGATGGAAGTGGGCCCCTTGGCTCGTTTGATTGTCTCCATTGCCAAGGACGTCAAGCACTTTAAGGAACCAGCGCTCGATCTTCTGAAAGAATTGAATCTGCCGCTTGAAGCCGTGTATTCGACTTTGGGCCGTCATGCCTCTCGTGCTCTGGAATGTCGTTGGACGGCGCACAAGATGGTGCAGTACGTTGACGATTTGATTGCCAACATCAAGGCCGGTGACGAAACGGCAGCTAACATGCAGTACTGGGATCCGAAGACTTGGCCTAAAGAATGTCGCGGTGTGGGCTTTTGTGAAGCCCCGCGCGGGGCCTTGGGTCACTGGTGCGTGATCAAGGATACGCGTATTGCGAACTGGCAAGCGATCGTGCCGACCACTTGGAATGCTTCCCCGAGATCACCCGAAGGCCAACAAGGTGCCTTTGAAACGAGCTTGATGGGCACGCCGGTGGCCGATCCAGAACGCCCGTTGGAAATCATCCGCACGATTCACAGCTTTGACCCCTGCTTGGCTTGCGCCACGCACGTCTTTGACCCGCAAGGGCACGAGCTTTGTGAAGTGAAGGTTCGCTAAGAGCAACAAGGGCAGGGGCGGGCCTTCCTGCCCCCGCAATGAGGATAAGTTATGAAAATCGATCCGGTAACGTTTGAAGTCGACACCACGGGCGGCACACACCCCATCTATGTGTGGGAAGCCCCGGTGCGCATCTGGCACTGGGCGATGGCCGTTTGCATGTTTGTGATGATTGGCACGGGTTTTTTGATCGGTGCTCCGCTTGTCGCAAACTTAGGCGATACGTGGGTGACCTACGACTTCGGCTACATTAGATTGGCCCACTTTATTGCGGGCATGATCTTTACGGTGCTCTTTATCTATCGGCTCTTTTGGGCCGTGGTCGGCAATCGCTATGCACGCATGATCTTCATTCCGCCGCTTTGGTCTATGAAGTGGTGGAAGGGGGTTTTTGCCCAGGTGCTCTACTATCTCTTTTTGAGAAAGACGGCGCCCGAGTACGCCGGTCATAATCCGCTCGCACAACTGGCCATGTTTGCCATGTTTGTGTTGGGTAGCTTCGTTGTCATCATCACCGGTTTTGCACTTTACGCTCAAGCCTGGGGGTGGGACACAAGCTGGATGAGCTGGTTCGGTTGGGTTTTCGTGCTCTTTGGAGACGCCCAAGCTGTGCGCACTGTGCACCATGCTTGCATGTACGTTTTCATTCTCTTTAGTATCGCTCATATCTACATGTCCTTCCGCGAGGACGTGATGGGGGGCGCCACCACGCTCTCGTCGATGTCAACGGGCTTGAGAATGTTTAAAGAAGCCGAGCATCACTAACACGGCACACCGTAAGGTTTAACATCAGAAATCCAAGCGCCCGTAGGCATTCGATACGCTTGCCTCGGGCGCTTTTTTTAACGAACAAGGGCTAAAACACGATGACAGAAAACTATGAAGTCCTGGTGTTGGGCGTGGGCAACATTCTTTGGGCCGATGAGGGGTTCGGGGTGCGTTGCGCGGAAGCTTTTCACAAGAAATTCAAGTCACACCCTGCCGTGCGAGTCATCGACGGCGGCACGCTCGGTTCCTATCTCATCAATGAATTAATGAGTGCAAAGCGATTGTTGATTTTTGATTGCTGTGACTTTAAAGCCGAGGCGGGCACGATGGATGTGCTGCGTGATGATGACATTAAACAGTGGTCATCGACGAAAATTTCTGCGCACCAAGGCGGCTTAAACGACGTGTTGGCTACGGCCGCTTTGCAAGGCTATGTGCCGCAAGCTATTACCGTGGTGGGTGTGCAACCTCTGACGCTCGATGACTATGGGGGCAGTCTCACGACGCTTGTGGCCGATAAGCTTGAAGAGGCGCTCGATCTCGCGCAAGCTGAAATCGCCTCCTGGGGAATCAAACTGCAGTTGCGTGCGCCTGATGAGCCCGTGGAGCCCTTGGGCGATCACTCGCTTGAGCTTGGTGACTATGAACAGGGGCGGCCTGATTCTCGAGAGGCTTGCCGAAGCGGTGACGTTCGATTTTTCCCTAAAAAGGCCTAAAGAGGCCTAAACTGAGAACGATGACCAATAAAAACGATAATAAGAGGAGTGCTATGTGTATAGCGGTGCCAAAAAAAATTAAACGCATCATTGAGACGGCCACCGGCGCCTATGCTGAGGTGTGTCCCGAGTGTGACGAAGACGCACCTCGAGGCAAGACACCTAAAAGTGAACGAATCGATTTGGGACTCATTAATGTGCCGGCCGTTGGCGACTGGATCTTGGTTTTTAAAGACAAAGCGCTTCGTGTGATTGATGAAGACGAGGCCGTCAAAATTCAAAAAGCATTGGCTTGCGTACAAGCGGTCATGAGCGGTGAGCTCGATGAAGCGGCTATTGATGCAGCCTTTGACGATTTGGGCTCGGCCGACTCCCGTTTGCCGCCGCATCTCCGTGCACAGGTTCAAAAGACGCAGTCTACGGATACGCACGAGTAAAGAGGGGATAATGACCATGAATCAAAAGTTTCCCAGCATTGAAAAGCTTTTCACCGAGCACGGATTTACTGGTGTAAACAATGCCACCTGGCAGGATTTTGTGGCCAAAGAGGGACTCAAAATGGTCGTTTTGGCAGACAACCCCGATAAGCGTAAAACGACGTTAGACATTGCAGTGATTGCCCCGGAACTCAAAAAACTCTTGGGTGAGGCTCTTGTTGAGGCCGCTTGGGCTGACTTTACGGACTCGCGTCGCATTGCGTCCTTTTGGGGCGTGAGATCATTTCCTGCAGTGCTTTTATTTATCGACAGCGACTGCATCGGCATTATTGCCGGACTGCAAACTTATGAGGACTACTGTCGCAAGTTCTACGACTGTCTTACCGAAATCAAGCCCGTGGCGCGATCGATTGTGATCGGCAAAGCCGATGCAGAGGAAGATGCCTGCGCCGAGCATTAAAGCGCAACCCAAGCGATAGAAAAGGAAAAATGCTATGAGTATAGTGACTGCCAATGAAAGCGCCCGCTGGGCCACGCTCGATATGGACGAGGCAACGGAGAAAAAAGCCGCGCATCGGGCTTGGGGGATTTTTAAAGAAATTGCCGCTGCGGCCCAGGAGGTGATTGCAGGCGAAGTGCCCGAGTACCGATTGGCGCTTCAAAATCTCTCGGCCGTTGAACGCCAAGCCCTGGCCGCTTGGGCCGGGCCGGGTGAAGTGCAGATTGTGCTTCATGCCGATGAAACGGTTGTTGAAGAAACGGGTATTGCCGGGCTTTGGTTTGTGAGTACCAAGGACGCGGCCTATTTAAGCTATTCGGCTTTGCCGACGGTAGTGACCGATGCGGTAGCTGCAATTAGCGCCGATTGGCCCGAGCCAGTTGCTACCGACGATGTGTTTGCGGCGCCAGCGATTTTTGCGCAAGTTGAGCATGCGGCCCAGACTCTTGACTTAACCCGCGTTAAAAGCGATGCGGCCTACATTGTCGAATTAACGCGTCAACCTCTCAAAGAAGGGGATACCGAGTACTTAAAGAAAGCCTTTGGTTTGGCGGGCATCGACGTGCACATTACTGGTTTTGCCCGAATGAATTTGCAAGCCACGGCCATCAAAGGTGTTTGGTACGAAGAAATTCTCAATAATGCTGGTCAGGTGCTTCTGAAGGCCTACGCCGTGGCTTTGATTCCGCCGGAAGTGGGCGTGGATCGACTCGAGATGCAAGAGGCGCGCTCGATGTTAACCGAGCTTATTGAAAATGTCGAGATGATTGCCCAAGGTGAGCAATAAAGAGGTTCAATAATGGGAAATTCTTCAGACGGCAGAATTGATCAAGTCATCGACAGGCTCAATCGAGAGCGCGCCGCCGAAGCGGGCAAAATGCAGTGCAAGGTTTGCTGGTGGGTCTACGATCCTGAAAAAGGTGTGGATGAGGCTGATATTGAGCCCGGTGTGCCTTTTAACGAATTGCCAGATTTTTTTACTTGCCCCGTGTGCGGCAACGGCAAGGAGTCTTTTTTACCTTTTATCGATCCGGAAACAGGCCCTTAACGGTTAGCTTTTTTCAGTCTCTCAAAAACACAACGACAGGCGAAATCGTCTGTCGTAGTCTTTTTTGATTTCAATGCCTGCCTACCGTTGACACTTTCCAGACAGGCAATGCGTTTTGTCGCGTGTTAACAAAAGCCGAAAAAAACTTACACCCGAGCGTGGCAGTAGGAGATGTGAGATGACGAAATTAAAGAAAACATCTCATATTACTGCTTTAACCAAAATTCAGGCAGGTTGTAAGGTTATCGTGCGTGTAAAAATTAACGTTGCTTCGATTGCTCGTTGTTTTGTTTGCTTGGCTTGGTTAATAGTAGCCGCATGGCACTATCTTAAGACACAAAGCGGGGCTTCGAAAACCCCGCACCATGTGATTTTAAGGGCGTTTAATCAATGATTATTCTTCAATGATTTCAGCCTTTTCAATGACAACGTTTTCTTTCGGAACGTCATCATAAAAGCCCCAGCGGCCGGTCTTTACACCAGCGATCTTATCGACTACATCTTCACCGGCAACCACCTTGCCGAAAACGGCATAGCCCCAACCGCGCGGCGTAGGAGCCGTGTGATTCAGGAAGTCATTGTCATTGACGTTGATGAAAAATTGGGCTGTGGCAGAATGCGGATCATTCGTGCGAGCCATGGCAATCGTGTACTTGTCGTTACGAAGGCCGTTGGCAGCTTCGTTTTCGATCGGCGCGCGCGTTTCTTTTTGACGCATGCCCGGCTCAAAGCCTCCGCCTTGGATCATAAAGCCGGCGATCACACGATGGAAAATCGTGTTGTTGTAGAAGCCGTCACGCACGTACTGCTCAAAGTTTTTGCTCGTTGCAGGGGCGTGTTCGTAGTCAAGTTCAATGTCGATGACGCCGACATTCGTAGTTAAGCGAATCATTGCTTATTGTCCTTTCAAAACAGTGACTTTTTTAATGACAACATTACGGATGGGCACATCGTCGTGATAGCCCACAGAATGCGTTTTCACTTCCGCGATTTTATCAATTGTATCCATGCCGCTGATCACTTGACCGAAAACAGCGTAGCCGTTTCCGTCAGGAGACTGTGATGCATCCAAGAAGTGATTGTTTTTCAAATTAATGAAAAATTGACTCGTGGCCGAATCCGGGTCCATCGTGCGGGCCATGGCAATTGTTCCGCGCTTATTAGTCAGACCGTTTTTCGATTCCAAGGCAATGGGCTCGTGCGTTTGTTTTTGCACCATGCCAGGTTCAAATCCACCGCCTTGCACCATGAAGTTGCCGATCACACGGTGAAAGATCGTGTTGTTGTAGAAACCTTCATTGACGTAACGAAGAAAGTTTGAGGCGGTTTTGGGTGACGCTTTTTCATTGACATCAACCACAAAGTTGCCGAGGTTGGTTTCAAACTGCACTTGGGCGGCCAGTGACGGCAACGCCGTCATCGTTAAAAGGGCGGAGGCCGTGGCGGCCATGACAGTGTGTCTTACAGACATTGCAAATCCTTTAATCAGAAAAAAGCTTAAATCACTTGGATAAGTCAGAGAGTTTAGTGGCGATGCGCTTATCATTGGGTGTAATGGCCAAGGCT
>USCE01000073.1 GCA_900553105.1 uncultured Sutterella sp. | reverse complement strand
AGATGTGTATAAGAGACAGCCGTAGGGTACTGAATAATTTGACATTTTTTAAAAAATACGACACAATACGCGCTCCTTTGGAACAAGTTGGATGTGACAAGAGGCTAAAAAGTCAAGCACGTTGGGATTTTTTCCTGTATAACGGACATTCAACTTAGGTTCAGTGTTGAACCCGCTTCTCTAACAGGAGCGCTTTTTAGTGAAAATTGCGGCTTAGCCGCTTAGTTGTGAAAAGATTTATGGCTACGAAAAAGAAGCTGCTTACCGAACAAGAATTGCTCGCTATGCCGGAGAAGGATTATATGAATGATCGTCAGCTGGCATTTTTCCGTAATCGATTGCAAGAGATGGAAAAAGAATTGCGTAGCAACGCTGGTGAAACGACGGAACATTTGCGCGAAACAGTTGTCGTGCCTGATCCGGCCGACCGTGCCACGATCGAGGAAGAACATGCGTTAGAGTTGCGTACCCGCGATCGTGAACGCAAGCTTTTAAAGAAAGTCCAAGCGGCGATTCAACGTATTGACAGCGGGGATTATGGCTGGTGCGAAGAGACCGGTGAACCAATCGGTGTCGCACGTCTTTTGGCTCGACCGACTGCCACGCTTTCGCTGGAAGCCCAAATGCGTCGCGAAATTCGTCAAAAAATGTACGGGGATTAATTCTTCCACTTTAAAAACAAAAGGCAACGTCATCAAAACGTTGCCTTTGATGCTTTTACATAATCCGTTTGTTCATTGAACGGATTGAGCGTCAACCAAGCTATGCGCAAAGACCGTGCATTGTCCGTCTTTGAAGCTTGTTTCCAATACAGTCTTGAAGCCGTAAACGTCGTCTTGAACGACTTGAGGAAGCTGGGTGCTGATAAAGCCCAAAGGATTATTCCATTGGCGGGCCAAACCCTTAATCCAAGATCCCATGTCGGAAGGTTGAGAGCCGAAGTAAATAACACCGCTACCTGCTGGCAACTTCCCTAATTCACGGGCGCGAACAAGCGCATCGTTAAAACTGCCAACTCGATCAACGAGTTTTCGTTCCAGGGCTTGAGCGCCTGTCCAAACACGACCTTGTGCTACCGCTTGAACTTCTTTGACATTGAGTTGACGAGCTTGGGCAACAATGTTGCAGAAATCGTCGTAAGTGCGCTCAACCGTACTATTTAGAATTCGGGCTAAACGCGCATCCATGGCGTGAGTGGGTTTGTCAGCTCCGGCAAGCCAATTGGTTGAGACTCGACCTTGACCAATTTTGGCTAAAGAGAGCGAATTTTCAAAAGTCGGGGCTAAACCAAAGACACCGATCGAGCCCGTCAGAGTTGTCTCCGAGGCGATGATTTCGGTAGCGCCGGCGCTAATCCAATAACCGCCCGAAGCTGCTACATCGGACATGCTGACTACCACGGGTTTGCCTTTTTGGCGCAATTGCAACAATGCGTGACGGATCAATTCACTGGCCACAGCGGATCCTCCGGGAGAGTTCAAACGAAGCACAACCGCAGAAATGCTTGGGTCTTTTCCTATGTTTTCAATAACTTTGACTAATGTCTCGGCACCGATAATGCCGGGCTCTGATATACCGTCACGAATTTCACCTTCGGCAATAATAACCGCCACGTTGTGCGAGCTGATGTTGGTAGGGACGTTGGAGACATAATCGAGATAAGACATTAAATGGATATCTTTGGGTTGATGGCGACCGAGACGGGTTTCCATGTGTGTGATCATCTCATCGTAGGTTTTTACTCCATCGATAAGACTGGCATTGAGTGCGGTTTGCGCCATATTACCGTGAGTTTGCTCAATACGATTCGGCAAGGTGTTGATGAATTGATTAACGGAGCCTGGTATCAGTCCTCGAGCATTTTCTATGGTCCCTGAGAGGTGTCGCCACGCATCCGTTAACCAGTACTGCTCGCTCTCGATCCATTGGTAAGAGGGTGTTCGTTGCGTGAAGCTTTCCGGATAGCTCTTAAAGTCTCCGGCCTTAAAGACATGGATCGTTACGCCAAGTGACTTCAAAAGATCGCCATAGTACAAGCGACTTGAACTTAAGCCTTTGACAATCACTTGTCCCATGGGGTGCACGTAAATTTCATTTGCATGAGCAGCGATTGCGTATTGCTCCTGGGAGAAATTAGTGCCCCAAGCCCAAACGGGTTTGCCGCTTGCTTTAAAGCGGTCCAGAGCAAGGCCGATTTCGGATAAAGAGGCTAAACCGGCCTTATCGATGCCGTCAAGTTTTAAAAGGATGCCCTCAATTCTCGGGTCTTTTGCGGCGGTATCCAACACTTGTAGGACGTCATGCAAAGAGGTGCCCGGAATGTGACCGAGTACCGAAGAGCTCAAAGTTGTTTGTACTTGAGCCTCTTCTTGCAACTCTCCCTCGAGGTCCAGAACGAGGACGGTGTCGTTTTTGACTTTGGGTGCTGACGTCATGGTGTAAACCAGAAGACAAACACCGACAATCAGCAGAATTTCCAAGACGATCAAAATCGTTTTGTTAAACCAGCTGAGAATATTGACAAGCAACTGCCAGAATTTCTTTAACCAACGAAAAATAAACAAAATATTCCTCAAATGAGAAGTTTTCTGCGGCTAATTATGCACGGAGAAAGCGGTTTTTGCCTTGTGTTTTTTGACCGACATGCGGACTTTTGATCAATCGGACAATATCGCGAATGTGTGCAACACTCGCATCAACGTAGCTCATGTGGGCAAGGGATGAAAGGCCATGATGATGCCAGCCTTTACAAAGAACCGTCTGCATGCCGACAGTTTTTGCGGTTTTGAGATTATTGAGGTTGTCATCAATTAAGCAGCACTGACTGGGTTTGAGACCGTGACGAGCGGCAATGGCTTTGAGCATTTTGCACGAGGGTTTGGGGTGCCATTGCCCGAAAAGACGCATATCTTCGGCTCGGTATTGCACGTAAAAGCTGTTTTGCAGTCCGAGATGACGCAAAACACGATCTGCAAAGGTGATAGGGGCATTCGTAAAAAGGGCCTTCTTGCCCGGTAAATCGCGCAGTGCTTCGCGCATACGGCCCTGCGTATGAATGCAGGAGGTATCTGCTTTGTGCGTAGCGGTTAGAAAATGATGCGGATCGATGCCGTGATGTTGCCATAACCCGTAGTAGGTCACACCATACTTTTTCCAATAGTGCATCCTTAAGCGATCGGCTTCATCGTGGGGCAAACCTAACTCGCGTTCAATGTAGGCAGTCATTGCACGGTCAATTTCTGTAAACATGCCTGCTGAAGCCGAGTAAAGCGTGTCGTCCATGTCAATGAGCCAAAGTTTTGGCGCTGTCAGGCTTCCTGATGCCGGACTAGGTTTGAATGTACTCATTTCAGTTGGAAAGGAGCGCCCGAGAGCGCTCCTGAGAAGCAATCTTAGAAAAATTAACGATCTTCGGCCACGCGGATAGCCGTTACCATTCGTTCGGCATCTTCATCGGAAAGCCAAGGTACCCAGCAATTGATGGGCTTAGGCTCGTTACCCAGTACGGTCAACATGTGTCCGAGCTCCGTTAAAGATTCAGCACCTTTGATCCCTAATGCGTATTTACTCATTTCGGCGGTTGGTAATTTCAGGGAAATACGATTGCCGAAATAATCGCGAACTTGTTGCGACAGCACGCGCGGATCGGGCCATTGAGTTGCAAGAATCAGATGATATCCCGTGCTCCAGCCCTTGCTTGAAATAGCTTGTAGCGCTTCAATGAGCTTGGCCTTGAAGTCGTCATCGATTAACCACACGGCGATTTCATCAATAATGACAAATGTGCGAAGGATGCGTTTTTTCAATCCCAGCACCTTATTGCATTCCTCAAGCGTTTTAACGCCTAATGTTTCAAACAGTTGCTCGTGCGCAGCAATCGACTTAGTAATCCCTTCCAAATAACTTTTTGTCGTTTCAATGTTGGTTTCTACCCGCATACGGTGCAATCCTTTCAGGCTCTCGAAAGCCCAGCCACCGTTGGGGTCAAAGACCTTAATGGCTGCCAGGTCCGGCGAGTTTGTCATGGCGATGTCCAGGATTAAATTGCGCAAAAACGAACTTTTGCCACTACCGGTCATGCCGGTTACGAGTGTGTAGGGAGCGTGAGACGGAGAGCCTTCAAACGCAGACTCGAAATTTAAATACAACGGTTTATCTGTATCAGCTCTTCGACCGAGTACGAACGAGTAGTTGCCGCCGTATTCGTTACGATTGACCTGGCGCTCGCGCCAGATGCTCCACATACTGTCGTTGCCTTCTTGGGAGTGTTTTTCAATGAGCGCCTCAATGGCGGCGCTGTAACGTAAGTTGTTTTTATTGAGCATAAGCGGATCCTTCGAAAAAACGGACCTATATGTCTAATCTTAACCGCTTTGGCACTGTCAGGTGCACAAAATTGAGCTTGAAGGCTAATTTGGAGAAGCTTTTAGCGTAATCAGTGTAATTTCACTGGAAATACCCAAGCGAATAGGGAAACCGTACCAAAGTCCTGTGCCGCGACTGACGTAAAGCTGTAGATCTCCCACCCGATAATAATCCTTGACAAAACCCTTGTTGAGAAATTGTGCTAGCCAGTGCATTCCGAGAATTTGGCCGCCGTGTGTATGACCGGAGAGCTGCAATGCGATTGGGTACTGAGCATAGTCGTTAGTGTATTTGACCTGGTGAGATAAGAGAATGATTGGCATATTCTCGGGGATCCCTTCGATAGCTTTTGCCACATTGGGTTCACTTCGGTGGTAGCGATGAGCCATCGGGTCGGTAATGCCTGCCAGCGCGATTCTGCTTCCGTCTTTTTGAATGAAACGGTGCTCATTGAAGAGCATGTCGATGTTTAACGTCGGAAGTACTTGCATCCAAGCTTCATAGGCTGCGTAATGTTCGTGATTGCCTTCAATGCCAAAGACGCCGTATGGTGCAACCAAATCGGCTAATGGGGCGACGTCGCGCAATCGTGCCTCGGTTTTCCCGTCAACAATATCGCCCGTAATCGCAATTAAATCGGGATGAAGAGCATTGGTGCGTTCAACGACTTTAACTAATCGGTTTCGATCTAAAAGGGGACTGGCGTGAATGTCAGACAATTGTGCAATCGTAAAGCCATCAAAAGCTTGTGGAAGATTTTTGATAGTAATATCAAGTCGGTAAATCGGCGGTTGGGAAAGTGCGGCATAACTGCCCCAAGCCGCTAGTGCCATAGCTGCTGTCGTTAAACAGACGCCCGTGGTTGTTGGGTGCGGTAAGGGTTTCCGAGTCTTGAGACGATAAAGTACTGCAACGAGATCCTTTCCAAAACCAAACAATATCATCAGTAACTGCGTAGCAAAAAGCCAGCAGTAAAGCACAATTCCAAAGTGAGGAATGGAGTGCCCGTACCCCATGAAATGGGAGCGACAGAAGGCAGGATATTGACTTGAGAACAAGATCAGAACAAGCACAATTGCTTTGATGACCGGGTGAGCCTTTGTTTTGGAATAAAGACTCACATAGGCGTACAAGGCAAAAAATAGCGGAACAACGTGAATGAGAACTTGTTGCATGATGCGGTCACAAGCTAGTGAAATTCAGCATTATTTTTTCGTTGTTGTCTTTACTTTATTGGCCACTTCTTTTTTCTTCTCAAAGCCGGTGAGGTACTTTTCGCCCTTTAAGACTTTAACGGCTTGTTGAAGTTGGAAGTCGTTTTTGTCGCCGAAGAAATAACGAGTTTTCGGTTGCTCGGATTCATCGACTTGCTTTTTGCTTTCTTCCTGTTGCTTTTTCTCGTAAGCGCGAACTTCTTCGTCGCTTTTAAGGTGATGAGCCAAGTCAGCTTCACGAATATTGAAGGTGGCGTAATTGCCTTCGGCGGTGTCGGCAATTTCAATATCGGGGGTAATGCCCGTTGCTTGAATGGAACGACCAGAAGGCGTGTAGTAACGTGAAGTGGTGAGTTTAATTCCGGTAGTGGGCTCACCGCCGTCAAGGGCGCGAAGAGGCAAAACAGTTTGAACACTGCCTTTACCGAATGACTGTTGCCCCATGATTTTGGCGCGCTTATGATCTTGAAGGGCGCCGGAGACGATTTCACTGGCACTAGCACTGGCGGCATTAATCAACACGACCATCGGCACCGTCTTTGCCTGCGGTGGCACTTTTGCCACTAAATCATCATCGGGGTCTTGACCGTAATTCAAATAGTCGGTTTGACGAGTTTTAAAGGTTCGATTGGAGTCATTGGTGCGACCCTTTGTGCTGACAACCACTTGATCGGGTTCAACAAAAGCAGCAACGACACCTACAGCAGCGTTTAATAATCCGCCTGGGTCATTTCGTAAGTCAAGTACAAGACCTTTGAGATGATTTTTCTTTTGCAAATCAATCAGGTATTTCGATAAGTCCGAAGCGGTATGTTCTTGGAATTGCGAAATACGGATGTAGGCAATCCCATCCTCGAGCATTTTCATCCTGTCTCTTATACACATCTCCGAGCCCACGAGACCGGAGCCTATCT
>USCE01000072.1 GCA_900553105.1 uncultured Sutterella sp. | reverse complement strand
GCTCGGAGATGTGTATAAGAGACAGGTATCAACATTGACTTTTTGTTAGGTTATCTGAAGGGGCTTTTAAAAAAACGCACGGATCTAAAAGTCATAGTTACTTCGGCAACAATTGACAGCGAGCGTTTCGCCTCACATTTTGCAGACGAAAAAGGGCATCCAGCTCCTGTTTTAACGATCTCGGGTCGCACATATCCAGTGGAAATTCGCTATAGGCCGCTTGAGGACGAGGATGAGACTGATGATAAGAGTCTCATGCATGCTATTTCCAGCGCCTGCGACGAGCTTTGTCGGGAAGGTCCGGGTGACATTTTGGTCTTTTTACCGGGCGAGCGTGAGATTCGCGAAGCGGCGGAAATGTTGAGAGGTTCTCAACCCTCTAGCACGGAAATTTTGCCCTTGTTTGCAAGGCTTTCCGCAGCTGAACAAGAGGCCGTTTTTAAACCTTCTGATAATCGACGTATTGTGTTGGCAACCAATGTGGCGGAAACCTCTATTACAGTGCCGGGTATTCATTATGTTGTTGATACGGGGCTGGCACGAGTTAAGCGTTACTCATACCGCAATAAAGTCGATCAATTGCTCCTGGAACCCGTTAGCCAAGCCTCTGCCAATCAGCGAAGCGGTCGTTGCGGTCGTGTTGCCGACGGGGTTTGCATTCGTCTGTATAGCGAAGAGGACTTCGCCCGTCGTTCAGCCTTTACAGATTCAGAAATCATGCGCACCAATTTGGCAGCAGTTATTTTGCGAATGAAGGCACTGAAGTTGGGCGATGTACGCCAATTTCCTTTTGTACAAGCTCCACCCAATCGAGCTATTGCTGACGGGGTGTCTTTGTTGAAAGAACTCAATGCACTCGATGATCAGGAAAAATTGACCGCAATTGGACGTGACTTGGCTAAGTTGCCGGTTGACCCTAAAGTTGCCCGAATGCTTCTTGCGGCGCATGATTACGATGCCTTGGCAGAGGTGCTGATCATTGCGGCAGCTTTATCGGTGCAAGATCCTAGAGAGCGACCCATAGACAGGCAAGAAGCTGCTGATAATGTTCATCGTTCCATGGCCGATGATAAGAGTGACTTTTCAACATTTGTCAAACTCTGGCGTTACGTGGAGCACGCTACCGCACATAAAGAAAGTAACCGAAAGCTCACGGAGGAATTTCGCCGTAAGTTCTTAAGTCCAAGACGACTTCGTGAGTGGAAGGATGTCTATAGACAGTTGCTCGAGCTCACGCGTGAGTTGAGGTGGAAGGTCAATGAAAAGCCTGCCACTTATGAGCAAATTCATCGATCCTTGCTCGCTGGCCTTTTGGGGAATCTGGGTTACAAAATGCCTGATGCAGAGCCTAAAGCAGCTCCATTTTTAGGAGCTCGCGGGAATAAATTTTTTATTTGGCCGGGTTCGCCTCGGGCCAAAAAGTGTGGTCGCTGGATTATGGCTGCCGAGATTGTTGAAACCTCAAGGCTTTTTGCTCGCACAGTGGCCGATGTGGAGGTTGAGTGGATTGAGCAGGCTGCGGGCCACTTGATTCGAAAGAACTACTCCGAGCCTCATTGGGAGAAAAAAGCTGGTGCAGTCATGGCCATGGAACGCGGCACGCTTTACGGCTTAACGGTTTACACCCAACGCAAGGTTACCTACACGGCAAAAGATCCGGCACTTTGTCGCGAACTTTTTATCCGAGAAGCGCTCGTGGCCGGAGAACTAGAAACAACCGCTGCATTTTTCCGTCACAACCAGCAATTGGTACGGGAAATTCGAAACTTAGAGCACAAGTCAAGACGACTGGATGTTTTGGTCGACGATGAGTTAATTGTTCAATTCTATGACGCCATTTTGCCAGCTGAAGTCGTCAGTGCCGTGACATTTGAAGAGTGGCGCAAGAAGGTTGAAAAAGCAGATCCGAAGAAGTTGTATTTAAGTCGCGATGAACTGATGCGTCACGAAGCCAGCGGAATTACAACAGAGTATTTCCCGAAAGCTCTGAAAGTGAAATCGTTGGAAATGCCTTTGACCTATCATTTCGAGCCCGGGGCTGTTCGAGATGGGGTGACACTGACGGTGCCGCTTTATGCCCTGAATTTAATCGATGACGTTCAAGTGCAATGGTTAGTTCCAGGTATGCTCAAGGAAAAAGTGCAATTGCTCGTGAAGTCAATGCCTCAGCGTTATCGACGTCATTGTGTACCTTTGCCCGAATATGCCAAAGGTTTTGTTGCACGCTATGCCGATAAGGTAGGTCAAATGGATCTGCTGAAAGCGCTTTGCGAAGACATGAAAGCGCAGTTTTCCATTGAGCCCAAGGTATCTGACTTCAAGCTCGAGCAACTACCAGCTCACTTGAGTATGAATTTCAAAGTTGTTGATGACTACGGTCGTCAAATCGATATGGGACGAAATCTTTCAGCGCTTCGTTCCACATTAGGCGCTCAGGCGCAAAAATCTTTCCAAGCCGAAGCGATCGCAGAGACTTCGGTCGGACAAGAATTAGGCGATGAGATTACGAGTTGGAGTTTCGGTGAATTGCCCGACATTATGGAGATTGAGCGAAAGGGAGTCTCTTTAATAGGTCATCCGGCTCTTGTGGATTGTAAAGACTGCTGCAGACTCGAAGTGTTCGATGATCCTGATCAGGCAAAACGCCATCACAGGGCTGGTTTGCTACGTTTATTTAAACTACAGCTTCGGGAGCAAATTCGCTATTTGGAAAAAACGCTCAAGCCCTTGCATAGCGTACAAATGCAAGCCTCGACGGTGGGTTTCTTGAGCAAAGTATTTGACAGTTATGAAGAGTTGTCGCAGGCTATTGTCGATGCTTCGATGATGCAATCGGCACTTCAGGAGCCGTGGCCAACCAATGCGGAAATGTTTGAACAACGCCGTCAGCTCGCTAAAGGAAAGCTTAATTTGGTGACGCAGGAAATTGCTCGACTGGTGACCGAGCTTGTACAATCATGCGCCCTGATTGCTAAAAAGTTAAAAAATTGCCCTGATAAATCGGTGGTTGAGGACATCACACATCAACTTGAGGGGCTGTTCTTTAAGGACTTTTTGCTTACAATTGGCTACGCTCACCTTGTTCACTATCCTCGCTATTTAAAGGCAATTTTGCAACGCTTGGATAAGTGGCAGGACGATCGCATCAAGGACGCTGAAAAGATGCGAGACGTGGGACGTTTTGTGACGATGTACGAGCGTGAATTAGCCTCCCGCAAAGGCGTGGTCGACAGCCGCCTTCAAGACTTTAGGTGGTTGATTGAGGAGCTACGGGTGTCGCTGTTTGCGCAAAAACTGCGTACTCCCATGCCTGTGAGCATAAAGCGACTGGATAAAGTATGGGCCGCCATGCGCTATTGATCTCGGGATATTAAGTGGTTTCCGAGTGGCAAAGTGCACGCCAGAGCGTGCGCGGTGACGTCAAAACGAACAAGTTAAGAGAATTTAATGACTGATATGCCGATTAGACCGGCCTTTTGGAACATCCCTGGATGGGCAGAAGTTGCCGTATATGTCGTGGGTATTGCTGCCGCATTAATTTGCGTGATCGGCGTCATGCGCTGCATTCACTTATGGAAACAAGGCACGCCAAAGACGCTTGAGAAGTCACCGAAAGAACGCATAAGCGGTCTGTGGCGAGACGCTTTTATGCACAGGCGACTCTTGAAGTCACCGGGTGGTCTTATTCACTTTGTGATTTTTTGGGGGTTTGTCTTCTTGTTCTTCGGCACCGCCACGGCAACCATCGATTGGGATATTGCACACTATTTGTTCGATGCCCGCATTCTCAAAGGCAATGTTTATTTAGCTTACAAGCTCATTTTGGATATCGCTGGTCTTTTGTCTTTGATTGCGATCATTGTGGCAGCCCTTCGTCGTTGGGCTTGCCCAAAGAAAAATCTGGAACGTTCTTGGCGATTCTTCGGGATTCTCAGCTCTCTGTTTTTAATTATTTTGACGGGCTTTGTTGTTGAGGGGTTGCGTTTAGCCGTGCAACAACCTGCGTGGGCGCACTTTTCCCCGGTTGGTTATGTTTTTGCCAAACTTTTTGTGCAAATGTTCTCTCAGCAACAGCTCCAAGGCGTGCACTTTACATTGTGGATTGTGCATGGTGCTACGGCGTTAGTTTTTATAGCATTGATTCCTTTCACTTTTTTCGGGCATATGTTCAAAGCGCCTCTTAATATCTATTGGCGCAAATTAACGCCGAAGGGGCGAATCGAGAAAATTGAAGATATTGAAGAGCAGGAAACGTTTGGGGTGTCCGAATTCAAGCAATTTAATTGGAAACAACGCTTAGACTTTGATGCCTGCACGGAGTGTGGCCGTTGCTCGGAAGTTTGTCCTGCATTGTTGTCGGGCGCACCGCTTGATCCCAAATCAATGGTGATAACGTTAAAAAATGAATTGCGCCATCCCTCGGATAAGCCATTAGTTGGCGGCGTGATTTCTAAAGAGGCTCTTTGGAGTTGTACAACGTGCGGCGCATGCGTTCAAGCCTGCCCGGCCCGTTTGGATTTGCCCACAGCCATTGTGGATATGCGTCGTCATTTGGCGCTTGAAGAAGGGGACTTCCCAGCTGGTTTTGCGAAGGCTTTGCAAAACACCCAAAATGTGGGCAATCCTTGGGGGATGGATCCGGCAGATCGTCTCAATTGGGCCAAAGGACTGGATGTTCCAGTAGCCAAAGAAGGTCAACCGGTCGATTTTCTCTACTGGGTCGGCTGTTCTGCTTCTTATGATCGTCGTGCACAAAAAATTGCCAGAGCAATGGTCAAGATTTTGCGTGCCGCCGGGGTTTCGTTTGCAGTCATGCGCGAAGAGCGCTGTCATGGTGATTTTGCTCGTCGAAGCGGTGAGGAATATACCTATCAGTTAGCCGCACAAGAAAATATCGAAAACCTGAGAAAGTACACTTTTAAGCGCATTCTGGCGCATTGCCCGCACTGCTTTAATACACTTAAAAACGAATATCCGCAGTTTGAGGGTGGTCAATTTGAGGTGGTCAGTCACACTAAATTAATTTATGAATTGATTGAATCCGGACGCATTACGCCGCGATTGAAGCAAGCAGAAAAAATCGTTTTCCATGATCCGTGCTACATGGCTCGCTATAACGACAGTGTCGGAACGCCTCGAAAGATTTTTGATTCCATCGATGGCATTAGTCGCGTTGAGAGTTTAAAGCGCGGGAAAACTGCCATGTGTTGTGGCGCCGGTGGTGGGCAAATGTGGATGGAAAGTTCTACCAAGAAGATTAATTTCATCCGCTTGACCGATCTTCGAAAAAGCGCCTCAACAGTTGCGGTGGCTTGCCCCCACTGTTTGACGATGTTTGAGAGTGCCATGAGTGAAGATAAAGTGCTGGCGGGTATGGATATTGAAGAGTTGGCAGAAATCGTGGCTAAAGGGCTTGATTAGGTAGCGTCAGACTTTTCGGATAAAGCAAAACGGCGGCAAGGTTAACTTAGCCGCCGTTTTGATCAATACTCTTAAGTTTTGGGAGTCTTGTCCGCTTTTCTAAACGAACCTCTTACCATTTCAAACTTGAAGAATCGACATTCCAGCGGACCGTTGAAGATGACAATTTTTCTCGACTCTGACAATCGCATTTGATTGGGAAGCTTGCGATCGCTAGTCAGCAGCCAAATTGTCCAACCCGAGAATTGTTTTTTGAGGTTATCGGCGACATTTTTCATCATGCTTGCCACGCTGGCGCTTTTCGGATTGGATTGTTCGCCGTAAGGCGGGTTACTCACAACGGTGCCGATTTCTGCAATCGGGCCAACCTCACGTGCGTCACAGCGTGTGAAGGTTAAGCGTCCGTCATCGAGAAGGGATTGAAGACCGGCTCGAAGTGCATTACTTTCTGCTTTGGCTACAACGATTGCTGAAATGTCGCTGGCGGCAATTTTGACCGGTGCGTGTAGGTTAATCGCAGCCTTGGCATCTTCTTTCATTTCTTGCCAGAGATCGAGGTCGAAAATTTGAAGCTTTTCGAACCCAAAGCAGCGATTTAATCCCGGGGCCATATTGCAGGCGATTTGGGCAGCCTCAATAGCAATCGTGCCCGAGCCGCAGAAAATGTCTTGCAAGGGGGATGAGCCGTCCCAGGCTGACAGTGCCAAAAGGCCTGCTGCCAGGTTTTCTTTGAGCGGTGCTTCACCTTTTTCAATACGCCAGCCCCGCTTAAAGAGAGGCTCGCCCGACAAGTTTAGATAAAACGTGCAATGACTTTCTGTGATAAAGGCGTGAATACGCACATCAGGATTGGATTTGGCGATATCCGGGCGTTTGCCGCAACCGTCTCGGAAATGGTCACAGATGCCGTCTTTGATACGAAGTGTGGTGAAGTCCAAGCTCTCCAAGGGAGAATTGCGAGCCGTGACATCTACACGAAGTGTTTCTTCGGTGGTGAAAAAGCGCTCCCAAGGCAAAGCATAGGCCATGTCGTAAATATCGTGGCTGTCGTAGTAGCGGCGAGTCGCTACCCGAAGCAGTATTCGGCTGGCGTAGCGGCTGTGTAAGCATACGAGCATTGCCAGGTTTAGAGGTCCTTCAAAAAGTACGCCGCCGGGATTTTGTTGAATCTTTTGTGCACCGAGCTCTTCGAGCTCCTTAGCTAAAACCGGTTCGAGTGTACGAG
>USCE01000071.1 GCA_900553105.1 uncultured Sutterella sp. | reverse complement strand
CAGGCTTAAAAGTTTGTTGCTGAATCCATTTATTCTTTTTTAATTTTTATTTTTCTTTTATTGCACGGATTCAGCCCGATCTGAACCGTGCATTTTTATTTTTAGGAATCTCATTATGACAACTCTAAGCAATTTGATAGGAAGCATAAATGACATTATTTGGTCGTATCTTTTGATCATCGGTCTGGTCGCTTCCGGCATCTGGTACAGCTTTCGAACCGGTTTTGTACAACTGTCACGCATTAAAGAGATGATGAGATTGCTGGTGGAAGGCGCCAGCGGAAACACTGGTAAAGACCATATCACCAGTTTCCAAGCTTTTTGCGTCAGCACTGCCAGTCGTGTAGGCGTCGGCAATATTGCCGGCATTGCCATTGCGGTCGTTTTAGGGGGCCCCGGAGCAATATTCTGGATGTGGGTCATTGCAATTTTAGGTTCTGCCACAGGTTTTATGGAAAGCACGCTAGCCCAAATTTATAAAGTACCTAAAGGCGACGGCGGTTTTTTAGGCGGCCCTGCATACTACATCAAAAATGCCTTGGGCTCGAGCGCCATGGCACGACTTTTTGCCGTGTTACTGGCCGTTACCTTCGGTCTTATCTTCAATTCCTTGCAAGCCAATACGATTGCTCTTTCCATGAAAGCCTCTTTTGCTTTGGATCCGATTGTCACTGCTTGCGTGGTAACGGCTTTGTCGGCTGCATGTGTTTTCGGTGGGTTGAGTCGAATTGCTCGCCTCGTGCAATGGTTTGTACCCGTCATGGCAATCGGCTATATCCTTATTGCCATTTTTGTGATGGTAACAAATCTGGCAACCTTGCCGAGCGTTTTTGTCATGATTTTCTCTAGCGCCTTTACAGCCGATGCAGCACTAGGCGGTGGACTCGGTGCTGCGCTGATGAACGGAGTTAAACGAGGTCTTTTCTCAAACGAAGCCGGTATGGGTAGCGTCCCGAATGCTGCTGCCACTGCCGATGTTACGCATCCTGTTAAACAAGGCCTTGTCCAAGCGTTAGCTGTTTTCGTTGATACGCTTGTCGTTTGTAGCGCCAGTGCCATGATCGTTTTATTGTGCCCGAGCTGGGCTAGTTCGGGCCTGACTGGCATTGAACTCGTACAACACTGCTTAGTCACGCAATTAGGTCATTGGACACTAGTTGCGTTGCCGGTAATGATCTTCATGTTTGCTTTCAGCTCCATTGTCGGTAACTACTATTACGGCGAAATCAACATGGATTTCATCAGCGACAACCGTCACGCATTAACCGTTTTCCGCATTCTAGTTGTCGTCATGGTCTTCTTAGGCTCTTTGAGCGAAATGACGCTTCTTTGGAATCTGGCCGATCTTTTCATGGGTCTTTTAGCGCTGACCAACTTGATTGCTGTTGCGCTTTTAGCCAAGCATGCTTATCGCGCTCTTGATGATTACTTCTTGCAAAAGAAAAATGGAATTAAGGAACCGAGCTTTAAAGCCGGCATTCTTGACTCGCGTAAAGGCGTACACTACTGGGATTAATGTTGCTTGATTAGCGAAGCGGCCTTTTCGGGTCGCTTCGCTTTGTTGAGTTACTCGAACATTTGATTTTTTTCTCGAGTCGTATGGAATTGCACGTCAGGCCAGTGCTTTTGCGTGGTCTGCAAGTTATAAATGGACGTTGCCAAATACACGAGATTGCCGTCAGCGTCACGAGCCAAGCGCGAGGCTTGTTCGTTCATGAAACGCTTTTGCGTATCGTCGTCCGGAAACGACAGCCAACGAGCTGTAGATACGTCAGTATTTTCGTATACGGCGTCGACTTTGTATTCGGTTGCCAAACGTTGGGCCACAATTTCAAACTGCAGGAAACCCACCGCCCCTAAGAAAAGATGACCGAGATCATTTTCGAAGACCTGAATAGCACCCTCTTCTCCTAATTCCTTAAGACCTTTCTGGAGCTGCTTAGCCTTGAAAGGATCCTTCGGGCGAGCTGCACGGAAAAGTTCCGGCGCAAAATACGGAATGCCTGTAAAGCCTAATTTTTCACCTTCGGTGAGCGTATCGCCGATATGAAGCTGACCGTGGTTATAAATACCGATAATGTCACCTGCGACAGCATCGGTCATTGTGACACGGTCATTAGCCATAAAAGTCAAAGCATTCGGGATCTTCATTTCACGCTCTTCACGCAAATGACGTACCTTCATGCCGGGTGAATATCGACCTGAGCAAACTCGGAAAAAAGCAATTCGGTCACGATGCTTCGGGTCCATATTGGCTTGAATTTTGAACACAAACCCCGTAAAGGGCTTTTCTGTGGGCTCGACCTGACGGGCCCCCCCGTCACGTGGCAAAGGAGAAGGAGCCCATTGCACCAGTGCTTCGAGAACATCCTTGACACCGAAATTATTAACACCGGAACCGAAAAATACGGGACTTTGTTCACCGGCTAAGAACTTCTCAATATCAAAGGGATTAGTCACACCACGAACCAATTCAATGCTCTCACGAACATAACCCATTTCCATGGGGAAAAGTTCATCCAAGCGCGGATTATCCAATCCTTCGATTAATTCTTCGTTGCCTGAAAGCCGTTCTTCACCGGCCGTGAATCGAACCAATCGATCTTTTTGCAATGAGTACACACCGCGGAAGGTTTTCCCCATCCCAATGGGCCACGTCACGGGAACGCACTCAAGCTTTAAAATCTCCTCGATTTCGCTCAGCAGATCAATCGGATCACGAACTTCGCGGTCCAACTTGTTGATAAACGTAATGATCGGTGTATTGCGCAAACGACAGACTTCCAACAATTTGATTGTTTGTGCTTCAACACCCTTGGCAGCATCAATTACCATCACAGCGGCGTCAACAGCCGTTAACACACGATAAGTATCTTCAGAGAAGTCCTCGTGCCCCGGCGTATCGAGCAGATTGATCACGTGACCGTCATACTCAAACTGCATCACAGAACTGGTCACGGAGATGCCGCGCTGTTGCTCCACCTCCATCCAGTCACTTGTTGCATGACGAGCAGCTTTGCGCCCCTTGACGGCACCAGCCATTTGAATGGCTCCGCCGAAAAGAAGCAACTTTTCAGTCAATGTCGTTTTACCCGCATCAGGGTGGGCAATAATGGCAAAAGTACGGCGCTTTTGCACGTCTTTTACCAACTGGGGATCAAGATTGGCCATGTTAATTTTCTTTTGACAATTCAGTACTTAATGTCGACAACTGGGGCGATATTGTACCGAAAATCAGGAAAAAACCTCTGTTGATTCAAACTTCGTCTGCGTGAAAATGTTTCGAGCGTTACAATGGCTGAAATGTTCAAAAGGAGATTCCCATGAGTTACTTTCCGCAATGGAAGTTAAAGACTGAAGGTATTATTGCCCCTGATGAGCGTCTGCCTACCGGACAAACATTAGCTTTAGGCGTACAACACGTTGTGGCTATGTTCGGTTCAACCATCTTGGCACCGCTTTTAATGGGCTTTGATCCCAATGTAGCTATTTTAATGAGCGGCATCGGAACGCTCATTTTCTTTGTCATCGTGGGCGGTCATGTACCGAGTTACCTTGGCTCGAGCTTTGCATTTATCGGCGTGGTAATTGCAGCCACGGGCTACGTAGCCGGTACCGGCGCTAACCCCAGCATCGGACTGGCTCTAGGCGGCATCATTGTGTGTGGCCTCATATATGCCTTAGTGGGGCTTATTGTGATGGCAACCGGCGTGCGGTGGATTGAAAAACTCATGCCGCCTGTTGTCACCGGTGCAGTCGTTGCCGTGATTGGGTTAAACCTGGCCCCTACAGCTGTGCGAAGCGTCGGGACGGGTACCTTTAATTCTTGCATTGCCATCATCACGATGGTGTGCGTGGGTGCGGTTGCCGTTTACACGCGAGGGCTGGTGCAGAAACTTTTAATTTTGGTTGGCATTGCACTGAGCTACATCATCTATTTCGTGCTTGCCAATGTGATGGGCATGGGACCAGCCATTGACTTCAGTATCATCACTGAAGCGGCCTGGTTCGGGACGCCTCACTTCGCCTCACCGACCTTTGAGGCCAATGCCATTTTGCTGATCGCCCCCGTTGTTATTATCTTAATCGGTGAAAACCTCGGTCACGTTAAAGCGGTAACGGCCATGACCGGACGCAATCTTGACCCATACATGGGACGAGCTTTCTTAGGCGACGGCTTAGCGACCATGTTTGCAGCCAGCTTTGGCGGCACCGGCGTGACAACCTATGGTGAAAACATCGGTGTGATGGCTGCCACCAAGGTCTACTCGACGCTGATTTTCGCCATAGCAGCCGTTATTGCCATCATCTTGGGATTCTCGCCAAAATTCGGAGCCATCATTCAAACGATTCCTCAACCGCTCTTGGGTGGCGTCTCCATCGTTGTGTTTGGTTTAATTGCCGTAGCTGGGGCCCGCATTTGGGTGGTCAACCATGTTGATTTCGGCAATAACCGTAATTTGATCGTGGCTGCTGTAACACTGATTCTCGGCGCTGGCGACTTTACCATCTCCTTCTGGGGATTCACGCTCGGCGGTATCGGCACGGCAACATTCGGTGCAATTTTGTTGAATGCACTCATGAATCGCGGTAGCGGCCGTGACGGTGAGCCTCTAATCGAGCGCTAAAAACTATTTTCTTCGAAATTTAAAAGGCCACCAAAACGGTGGCCTTTTGGCATCTAGTACACTAGACAATTAAGCGCGCTTTTCCAACACAGGTTCGGTCACGCCATCGATGCCGACAAGCACCAAGCTCGTCAACAAAGCCAATTGCGGACCGAGATAAGCGTCAACAGGCTCGTACCATTCCTTGACGTTATGGTTAAAGCCCTCCTTACCGCCACCGCCTAACGTAGTAGCCGGAACTCCCTTATTGACAGCCACGTTATGGTCCGTGGATGCGAAAGCGTACGAATAGAGCGGGATTCCCAAAGCAGCCATAGCACCGCGAGCAGCTTGAAGCACGCTGACATCGTCGGCTTGACCGCCACCAGGGCGATGGCCGATCGGCTCAAGCGTCAACTTCACGCCATCTTCGTCAGAGTAACCCCAACGAGCGTTTTCATCCTTAGCGGCTTGTTCGAAAATCGGAAGAATTTGAGCTTCCAATTCATCAAGTTCGCTAGCGCCGGCGCTACGCATATCCAATTCCATTTCCACGTGACCGGCAATCGAGTTAACGGTTGTACCACCCTTGATCGTACCGCAGGTAAACGTCGTCTTGGGCTCTGTCTTCGTTTGCACATCAGCCACCTTGGCAATAGCACGCCCCATGGCGTGAATGGCGCTCGGCGTACCGAAAGCGTTCCAAGAGTGACCGCCTGGGCCGTCGTAATGCACGCGATAACGCTTAGAACCCGTAGCACCACGCAACACACGATTCACGTTAACACCGTCCACGGAGATAAAGCCATCGATTTGAATACCGCTCTTATTAAAGAGATACTTGGAACCGCGCAAATCGCCGTTACCTTCCTCGCCCACGCTGGCCACGAAGAGAATATCGCCGACCGTTTCAATCTTGAACTCTTGCAACGTACGCAAGACTTGTAAAATGGCAGCCAAACCACGAGCATCGTCACTGATGCCAGGGGCCAGATAGCGGTTTCCTTCCTTGCGAACCTTGGGATTGGTACCGGCCGGGAAAACCGTATCCAAGTGAGCTGCCAACACCAACGTTGGGCCATTACCTTTACCGGCACGACGGGCTAAGACGTTACCTTCTTCATCGATACGGGCTTCCAAACCTAACTCGGTGAGACGACGCACAAAGTCTTCAGCACGAACTTGTTCGTTAAACGGAGGGGCTTCCACTTCCGTGATAGCAATTTGATCGGCAAGCGTTAATTCATCATCACGCTTGACCGCTTCAATAGCAGCCTTCACCGTTTCACAAGCCACGAGCTTGTCAACAGCGGCCTGAACATGCGCCAAAAGGGGCGGCATTTCCAAGGGCTTAGCATTGACAGGATTGTCCATTTTGAACTCCTTATGAGTGAGAAAAAATTCGGCACCGTCTGTACCGTTATTCTATTAATTGTAATCAAAAACTAGGTGAGATTTCTTAGACGAAACTTAGGACTTTCTCAATAACCTCAACGCTTTAATTTCATGAAGGCACTGGCCATTGCACCCATGGGACGGTCCAGCTGCTGGGGCTTTCCGTGGGAAGCTCGAATAGCAGACTTTCTCGTATCTTTGCTTTTCATCGAAAGCGAAATACGATTACGGGCAACGTCCACATCCGTAACACGAACCTGAACAATCTGCCCCACCTTAACGACATCGCGAGGATCTTTAACAAAATGATCCGACAACTCAGAAACGTGTACCAAGCCGTCTTGGTGCACTCCGATATCAACAAAAGCGCCGAAAGCCGCTACATTGGAAACAACGCCTTCGAGCAGCATATCAACACGAAGATCGGCAATTGTTTCAACTCCTTCCTTAAACTCTGCGGTTTTAAACTCTGGACGAGGATCTCGGCCCGGCTTTTCCAACTCAATCAAAATATCTTTTACAGTCGGCACTCCGAATTGATCGTCGACAAAGTCCCGCGCATTGAGCTTACTTAACACTTCTCTATTGCCAATTAAGTCCGACACCGCACAACCTGTTTTCTGTCTCTTATACACATCTGACGCTGCCGACGATAAGGCTC
>USCE01000070.1 GCA_900553105.1 uncultured Sutterella sp. | reverse complement strand
ACGAGATAGGCTCCGGTCTCGTGGGCTCGGAGATGTGTATAAGAGACAGGTGCACTTCGAGCGTATCGAGGTTATCGGCTGCACGATTGATAATGGCGCAAGCGGCACGCGCTGCTTTGAGCGCAGTATTGAGCATGGGAGTACTCATGGAAAAAGTTCCTTTTTGAAAGAGCAGAAAATAGAAATCTAACAACGTGTAGAATCTTGTCATTTTAATGATTTTGCAGTGATTTCCAACACTGAGGATAGTTCAATGTCTGCATCTTTAGCCGATCGTTTGTGTTTTGTTTTGGTTGAACCCGCACACCCGGGCAATATCGGTTCGAGTGCGCGCGCAATCAAAACAATGGGGTTTCGTGATCTGCGAGTGGTTGCGCCGTGGGTGAAGGATTATCGAGATGATGCTGAAGCGCAAGCGTATGCTACAAGCAGCATTGATGTGCTTAAAGAAAGCCGTGATTACGCAACGCTTCAGGAGGCCTTAGCTGATGTGGATTTTGCGTGGGCAATGTCTGGTTATGATCGGGAGTTTGGTCCGGTCATTGAGCCGGTTCGTCAGGCGGCGACCAATGCGGTCAGTATGGCGAAAACTCAAGCTGCAGGCAAAATTGCCTTTGTATTCGGTTGCGAGCGTACAGGATTGTCCAATGAAGCGGTGGCGATGTGTCAAAGGGTTGCCGCCATTGCCGCCTCACCACAGGCCACGAGTCTTAATCTTTCTCAGGCCGTGCAAATCATGGCCTATGAATTGCACATGGCCATGCTTGAAGAAACGGGAGCAGTGGACGGTTTTTACGAGTGGCAAAAGCGCTTTGAAGGAGAGCCTTTGGCTGGCATTGCGGCTACGGAAGGCTTTTTGAAGCACTTCGAACAGGCGATGATTCACTGCGGCGCACTGGATCCTGAAGAACCTAAACTTTTCATGCAACGCATCAGACGATTATTTGCCAGAACTGAGCTTACGCGCGCAGAAGTCGATTTATTGCGCGGAGTCTGCTCTCAAATTATCTGTCCAAAAGAGTCTCGTGCCGGCAGAAAGTGCAATAAAACCGTGGCTAAAAAACGTAATCCGTGAGCGATTGTGCTACCGGATGTGTCCTTTCTAAGCACAAGAGCGTATCGTTTTAGGCACTTTGTGCTAGAAGTGATGCATTTTTAGCTTGAAAACCTTCAGGGATTTCTGATACCTTTAAAAAACCTCGTTTCGAGGATTCTCTTTTTTAGAGCAAGGTTTGATCATTATGTACGTAGCATTAACTCAACAATATGACACTGACGCAGGCTGTGCAGCTCGCGCTGTGTTGTTTGTTGCTCAAATGCGAATGTGCATGATGACGATGGTGCTCTAAGACCTTCGGAGCACCCCAGCTCCGCAAACAATGTCGTCTCGGAAGGTCCTAAAACGAGTCGACATTGATCAATCCCAAACTTTCAAACAATTTGATTTTCTGACGTCACTGTGACCGAAGGCACTTTTCGAAGGCCTGATTGCATCCGAAGTGCATTCGTTTAACCGAAAACGCTTTGCGATAGAAACGGTTTTAACGCGGTGATGAAAGGTTAAAACCATGATTACGCTAGAGCATATTAGTAAGTTTTTTAAGACCGAAGCGACCACAGTGGCCGCCGTTGATGATGTTTCACTGCAGATTCAAGCAGGTGAAATTTTCGGCATTATCGGTTTTTCCGGTGCGGGTAAGTCAACGCTTGTGCGTTGCATTAATTTGCTGGAGCGCCCTCAAAAAGGCCGAGTGGTGATTGATGGCACGGATATCACGGCATTAGATGCAGCAGGTCTTCGCAAGGTGCGTCAAAGAATCGGTATGATCTTTCAACATTTCAATCTCATGCCTTCTCGCACCGTGTTTGAAAATGTGGAGTTGCCCCTCAAACTTACGGATTTGCCCCCCGAGGCACGTGCTCAAAAAGTTACGGAGCTGTTGCAGTTAGTGGGGTTAAGCGATAAAAAAGATGTCTATCCGTCACAACTTTCAGGCGGCCAAAAGCAACGTGTGGCCATCGCTCGAGCGCTTGCAAACGATCCTAAAGTACTCTTGTGTGACGAAGCAACGAGTGCGCTAGATCCCCAAACCACGCATTCCATTTTGCAACTGCTTAAAGAAGTCAATCGCCGTCTCGGTATCACACTTGTCATTATTACTCACCAAATGTCCGTGATTAAAGAAATCTGCTCGCGCGTGGCGGTTATGCAGCACGGGAAAATTGTCGAAATGGGTAGTGTTGTTGACGTTTTTGCCGATCCTCAGGCTCCGATCACAAAGGACTTTATTGCCGCGGCCGGCAATCTCGGCTCTTTCTACGAACTGCTTCAAACCCCCAATGCCGTGCAAGGCTTGGATAACGACCAAGCGGTCTGGCTTTTGACCTTTAAGGGTAACGTGGCAGGCGAACCCATGATGAGTGAGCTTTATCGACGCTTTAAGGTTCGCGCCAACATCATCTACGGCAATATCGATTATTTGGGCGGCACGATCTTGGGCAAGCTCGGTATCGGTGTTGAGGGCGAACAAGAAGCGATTGCACGCGCTAAAGAATTTCTGATTGAAAGCAACGTGAAAGTGGAGGTGTTGCGATGAATGAACTTATTCAGACTTATTTACCGCATTTAGATCGATTAGGACCGGAGCTGATTGAGTGCTTGATGCAAACGGGGATCATGATTGCGGTCTCGGGAACCATCGCGTGGGTTTTGGGCATCGCCATCGGTGTGTTGCTTGTGATTTGCCGTCCCGGCGGACTTTGTGAGAACCGTCCTTTATTTTTGTTTTTTGATAAATCCATCGACATTTTACGTTCGATTCCTTTCATCATTTTGATCGTACTATTGATTCCGCTTAGCCGCTTTTTAGTCGGCACTGGCAGTGGAGTTACGGGGTCATTTGTGGCGCTTGTTTTCGGTACCGTGCCTTTTTTCTCGCGCCAAGTGGAAACGGTATTAAGCGACATGAATAAAGGCTTGATTGAGGCCAGTCTCGCGATGGGCTTTTCCGTGCCGCAAATCATTTTCGGCGTTTATCTGAAAGAAAGTATTCCGGGTATTACCCGCGTGACGATGATCACGTTTGTCAGTTTCGTCGGTATTACGGCCATTGCCGGGGCGATCGGCGCGGGCGGCTTGGGCGACTTTGCCATTCGTTACGGTTACCAAATGGGTTATCGCGACATGATTTGGCTCACCGTCATCATCATTTTGGTCGTCATCAGCCTCGTGCAATGCCTCGGCCAATGGATCATTCGACAAACAACTCACTGATTTTTTAATTTTCTTAGGAGAAATATCATGAAAAAACGTCACTTCTTAAAATCGGCTGCTGCTTTGGCTTGTGTCTGTATCTTGTCTGCGGGGAGTGCCTTTGCAGCAGACGAATGGACTGAAGTACGAGTCGGTGTAGTGGGCGACTATAACGCACAATGGGATACGGTCAACGAATTGTTAGCCCCGGAAAAAATTCGTGTGAAATTGGTGAAGTTTTCCGATTACGCAACACCCAATCGTGCCTTGGCAGACAAAGAATTGGATTTGAATGCTTTCCAACACAAAGCCTTTTTGGCCAATGACATTGAACGCAACGGCTACAAAATTACCGCGATTGGCGACACGATTATTACGCCTTTGCGAATTTATAACAATAAGGAAAAAATCAAATCGATTGCTGATATTAAAGACGGAGACATTATTGCCATTCCCTCCGACTTAACAAACGGGGGGCGAGCAATCAAGTTATTGGAAGCAGCCGGTTTAGTCAAAGTGGATCCTGCCAAGGGTTTTGTGCCCAATAAGCTCGATATCACGCATTACAACGTCAAAATTAAAATCCGCGAAGCTGAATCTGGCATTTTGGCGCGCTTATTACCCGATGTGAGTGCAGCATTGATTAACGGCGGTAACGCATTTACTGCGGGTTTAAATCCTGAAAAAGATGCGATTTACGCTGAAAATATTGATCCGAAAACCAATCCCTACGTCGGTCAATTGGTCAATGTGATTGTCTCGAGGACCGAAGATAAAGACAATGCGCTGTACCAAAAGATTGTAAAAGCCTATCAAACTGATGCTGTCGCTAAGACTTTGCAGGAGGCTTATCAAGGCGCCTATACGCCGGCTTGGTAAAAAACGTCGGTTTAGAGACTGAAGCGGCAAGACTTGTCGGGTTAATACCGATGAGTCTTGCCGTTTTCGTTTGGGTGAAGAGGCCCTCTGCTAAAATGATTCAGCTATTAAAGAGTTTTGATGCTATGAACAAGTTTTTGTTAGCAGCATTAGGGAGCGCCGTTGTGATGATTGCAGGATGCAGTGTCGATAGAGGCTTGCCTCAAACGCAACCCCATCTGCCTTTTACCGTAGCCGAACGTTACTTTGTTAAAAATAACGTCTCGGTTGTTCCCGTGGTATTCAAAGACAAAGCCTCTTTTGAGAAAGTTTTCGGGATGGCCTCCTTCATGGGTAAAAACGGTTTGCCCACACCGATTGATTTTGAGAAAAGCTTTGTGATTGCCGTGGCAGAACCTGAGACTGATCACAGTACTGAATTAATGCCCGTTTCTTTGTCTAAAGGTGATCACGGGTTGGTTTTTACCTACGAAGCGCAAATCGGCGAAAAAATGACTTATCGGATGCGCCCGAGTATGGCGATCATTGTGGACAAGACGCTTCAAGCGCCTGTAACCGTTGAGAGAAAAGAGGTGAGAAAGTGAACGTGTTAATTGTCGGTTGCGGGATTTCCGGCGCAACGTTAGCCAGAGTGGCGGCCGAACATGGGCACACCGTGACAGTGATAGATCGTAAGGATCACATTGCCGGCAACTGCTTTGATTATTTTGATGAAAACGGCATTGATGTGCATCAGTACGGCACGCACATTTTCCATACCGATGAGAAAGCCGTTTGGGCTTTTGTGAGTCGCTTCACGCAGTGGTTTCCGTATCAACACAAAGTACTGGCTTTGATTGACGGTCAATATGTGCCGATTCCTTTTAATCTAAACTCAATCCAAGCGTTATTTCCTTCTGCGATGGCTGCCCGCCTTGAAGAGAAGCTTCTTTCTCACTTCGGTTTTAACGTGAAGGTGCCGATTTTGCAATTGCGTCAAACGGGTGATAGCGACTTGCAGTTTTTGGCCGATTACATCTATGAAAAGGTGTTCTTGCATTACACCTTGAAGCAATGGGGAATGAAACCCGAGGATTTGGATCCTGCGGTTACGGGACGAGTGCCGGTTTACATCAGTCGTGACAATCGCTATTTCCAAAATCGTTACCAAGGCATTCCGCTTGCCGGTTACACGGCCATGATTGAAAAGATGCTCGATCATAAGGCCATTTCCGTCAAGCTGAATACGGCGTATGAACATTCGATGAAGGCCGATTTTGATCGAGTTTTCTATAGCGGCCCCATTGACGAGTACTTTGACTATGCAGAAGGTGAACTGCCGTACCGTAGTCTTCGCTTTGAATTCCTAGCGTTTGATCGTCCGTACTTTCAAAAGAATTCGGTCATCAACTATCCGTGCAATTACGATTTCACGCGAATTGGGGAGTACAAATATTTCTTGGATACGGTTTCTGACAAGACGGTTGTCTCTTATGAGTATCCGCAGGCTTTTGTCAACGGAGAAAATGAGCGCTACTACCCGGTACCATCGCCTGCCAATCAAGCGCTTTATGCTCGTTACTGCGAGATGGCTGGGCGCGATGACAAGGTAGTCTTTATGGGACGCCTCGGGGACTATCGTTATTACGATATGGACAAAGCTGTGGGTCGTGCGTTGCAATTAGGTGAGCAATGCTTCGCCAATCGCTAAAATAAAAGAATTAACGAAGAAGGATCACAATTGCCAACCGGCTTATTTACTCATCCGTCGTGCTATTTGCACTTGACAGGCTCAGAAAGCCCGGAGTCTCCCGAGCGAATCACCGCGATTGAAGAACGGTTGGTCGCTTCCGGTCTGATGGGGGCTTTTAAACAAATTGAGACCGATCGTGCTGCTTCGTACGAGGACTTGTTGCGTGCTCACGATCTGGAGTATCTCAAGCGGGTTGAAAGTGCAGTGCCGAGCAACGATGGTGGGATTATTCATCTGAGCGAAGACACTGTTATTGGAAAAGAGTCACTTAAAGCTGCGGTGAGAGCAGCCGGCTGTGTACTTGAAGCCGTCGATCAAGTCCTTGACGGTACTTTTAATAAAGCTTTTTGTTGTGTCAGACCTCCTGGTCATCATGCTCACCGTGATAAACCCGGCGGTTTTTGTATTTTCAATAACGTGGCTATCGCCGCGTTGTATGCATTAGCTGTCAAGGGCCTGAAGCGAGTCGCCGTCATTGATATCGATGCTCATCACGGTGATGGCACGGAAGACATTTTACAAAATCGCGATGGTGTGCACTTTTTCTCAATTTATCAGGAAGGCATTTTCCCACATGTAGAGAATACAGTAAGTGCCCCTAACGTTATTCGTGCCGTTTTAAAATACGGCGATAGCGGCGATGATGCCTGTGAGGTCATCCGCAGTCGTTGGCTGCCGTTGATGCAAGAGTTTGCCCCTGAGATGATTTTTGTATCTGCCGGTTTTGATGCTCACGTAGCTGATATTCAATCTGGGCTTGATTTTTCTGATTTAGATTACGCTCACATCACTCGCATTATCGACAATGTCGCTGAAACCGTCTGCAATAAAAAATTGGTGAGTGTATTAGAAGGGGGGTACGAACCGAGAAGCTTGGCTCGCTCGGTCGTGGCTCTGTCTCTTATACACATCTCCGAGCCCACGAGACCGGAGCCTATCTCGTA
>USCE01000069.1 GCA_900553105.1 uncultured Sutterella sp. | reverse complement strand
ACGAGATAGGCTCCGGTCTCGTGGGCTCGGAGATGTGTATAAGAGACAGTTATTTTGGTGCTCGCTTGGACTATTTCTGGTGTTTGCCGTGATTTGTTGGAAACGCCCCTTTTTGTGCAATCGCTTGTGACCGACGGCGGCTTCTCGGCCGTGTGGTTGCCGGCAGCCATTTTCATAATCGCTGGCTTCTTGTCGTTCTCAACGGGTACCGCTTGGGGCACGTTCGGTATTTTGATCCCGATCGTGGTTCCTGTGGCTCAAGCACTCGATCCCGCATTGATCGTTGTCAGTTTGTCTGCAACGTTGGCTGGTTCCGTGTTCGGTGACCACTGTTCACCCATTTCGGATACAACGATTCTATCGTCGGCCGGGGCAGGCTGTTCGCATATCGAACACGTGGCCACACAGATTCCCTACGCTTGGCTTGTTGCCGCGGCCTCTTTTGTGGGATACGTGGTTGCGGGCTTGTCGAGCGGCAACGTCTGGGTGAGCCTGGGTGCGACACTCGTAGTCCTAATCGGTAGCATTGTTGTGTTGCATGTGATGGGTAATGCTAAACGTGACGGCGTAGCGGCATAAAATCGATTGGACCTTCTTTGATCTGACAAGGTGCGCCCGCTATGAGGTAGAGCGGGCGCATTGATAAAGACTATGATAGCTACGTTATTTGATCGAGACCAATGGCTTGAAATGCCCGAGCCTTCCAAAGACGAAAGAGATTACGATGGTCGCACTTTGATGTGTGGTTTCGTCGATACGCCGATCGGCTGTTTCGGAGTTGTCAAGCACGCTCAGGGGCTTGTGCAGTGTGCTTTTGGTGACCACATGGACGACTTGAGTTATCCGATGATTCATACCTATTCACCCGATTGGTACGTCATGCGTGATGACCGGGTGGCCGAGCAAGTCTGGGAAAATGCTATTAGCTACAAACCGCAACCGTTGAGCTTTTGTGTCAAAGCCACGCCCTTTCAGTTAAGTGCCTGGAAGGCTCTTCGTCATGTGCCCGTGGGTAAAACTTTCAGCTATTTGGAGTTTGCGACGGTTATGGGCAAGGCTTGGGCCGTTCGAGCCATTGCGACAGCCATTGCTAATAACCCCTTTGCGTTGGTCGTACCGTGCCATCGCATCATTCGCTCCGACGGTACTTACGGCGAATATCGCTGGGGAGCTCATCGTAAAGAATGGCTCATTCACAATGAACTCAAGCACTTATACGGCGAGTTCGTCTTTTAGTGAAAAAAGACTCTTGCAGCCCCTTGACAAATCATTGGGAACCTGATTAAAATACGGATTTCTTGACGCGGGAATAGCTCAGTTGGTAGAGCGCAACCTTGCCAAGGTTGAGGTCGCGAGTTCGAGACTCGTTTCCCGCTCCAAAGATCTTTAACAATAGGATGGCGCGATAGCAAAGCGGTTATGCAGCGGATTGCAAATCCGTTTAGAGCGGTTCGACTCCGCTTCGCGCCTCCATGAAAATATGCGGGAATAGCTCAGTTGGTAGAGCGCAACCTTGCCAAGGTTGAGGTCGCGAGTTCGAGACTCGTTTCCCGCTCCAGTTTTCAGAATAAAGCTCGTTAGAGCTTTTTTCGTTTACAGAATTGGTTGGCCGGGTGACGGAATTGGTAGACGTAGCGGACTTAAAATCCGCCGCCAATAAAAAGGCGTACGGGTTCGATTCCCGTCCCGGCCACCATAATTTAAGAGCTAGACGGTTTCTTAGACCGTCTAGCTCTTTGTCTTTCTACCCCAGATGTTCGTGTTAGCCTATAAATTGGATGCTTCAAATTATTCGGCGAACAGATTATCGAAGAGTCAGTAGAAAAAAAGAAACTCTTTCTGACTTGAAAAGAAGAAATTGAACCATTGAAAGTCGTACGCTAGGTCCAATTCCTTTGGGAACCTCTTCAGTATTCGCAGAACTATGATAAAAATGAAAAACAATCCTCTCAAGTTGAGTGCAAATTCTGAGTTGTCAATTGGACGAAAATAGAGGAGCAAGACCATACATTAATCTTCCTAATGGCGAAAAACCTATTTGGCAGGAGTAACTTGAGGAATCTCACATGTAGTCGATGTTATCTCCAGAGGAATAAAAATATTTTAAGCAGCGATTCTAGCTTCTCTTGCGAGAGCAGAGCTTTGGGCTTTTTGTCTTATGAGGTTTGAAGGTGATTAGTACAAAAATCGACCCGAAAAGACAATCCTGTCGGGACGAAGATTAAAACGTCAAAAGATTATCGATGTCCAAGAAACAATCTGATCGTTCGTACGCTTTTCAGTATCGGTACAAGGCATACCGTTTGCATAACACAAAATAAATTCACCGTGATTTTTCTTTTGTTAATTTCTTATCTAGTTCATCTAAAAACGCGAGAATCCGGTGCATTTGCTCGATGTGCTCATGCGCTTGAGTACGTATTGATTCAATACGCTCTTGGATGTTATCGGGCGTTTTCGAAATGTCATCTCGGCAGGCTAAAAGCTCTTCAATGCACGATAATTTCATCCCATTTGCCCGGCAATCGGCAATGAATTGCAAACGCTCAATGGCCACTTCATCGTAGACGCGATAATTAGCAAAGTTGCGTTTTGAGCAGATCAATCCTTTTTCTTCATAAAAGCGAATGGTCGGGGCCGAGCAACCTGTTCGAGCAGCGAGTTCTCCAATTTTCATGTCTTGACCTTCAAGTGACTTGAAGGTTCAAACTGTACATCAAAAGATTCCTTTGATGTTGAATTTAAGGATAAATCATGAAAATACATCAAATTCGTAATGCAACGCTCAAACTTACCTATTGTGATAAGGTGTTTCTTATCGATCCTTGGTTAATGCCCAAAGGAGCATTCGGTACTTTCCAAATGTTGCCCTTGTATCGATGTCCGGCTCCCACCATGGAAACTATTCCCATGCCGATGTGTGATTTACCAATGTCGGTTGAAGAAGTACTCGACGGCGTAGATGCTTATATCATCACGCACGTACATCCGGATCATATCGATATGAGTCTTGATGGAATAGTCGGTACATCATTGGATAAATCGGTAACAACATTTGTGCAAAACGAGTCCGACTGCGCTGTGATGCAGCAAAACGGTTTTAAAGATGTTCGTGTTTTAACGCAAGAAACACAATTTGACGGGGTGAGTCTTTGCAAAACTGAAGGTCTGCACGGCACGATTAAGTCTTGTGGCGACAGTTGTGGTGTCGTTTTTAAAGCTGACGGAGAAAAGGTGCTTTATGTTGCGGGCGATACAGTTTGGTTTGAGGGCGTTGAAAAAGCTTTAGTCAAGCACGCGCCCGATGTGATTATTGTTAATGCTTGCGCGGCGACGCTTATCGATGAAGGTCGATTAATTATGGATGTCGGCGATATTGAGAAGGTACGGC
Source organism: uncultured Sutterella sp. (assembly GCA_900553105.1). Taxonomy (GTDB): domain Bacteria; phylum Pseudomonadota; class Gammaproteobacteria; order Burkholderiales; family Burkholderiaceae_F; genus Aphodousia. Next base: position 3,455 of record USCE01000069.1, on the reverse strand, counting down.
AAGAGGCACCTGACGCTGTGATCGTTGCCTCGCACATGGACACGGTTCCACATGCAACGCTTACACGTAAAACCTTGCAAGAGGCTTTGGCAAAGCGAGCAGTGCAGGACGTTATCATCGTAAAAGACAACGAAACGCTCAGTTTCTAATCGCTACACAAAAAAATCGACCCGAAAAGACAATCCTTTCGGGTCGAAGATTAAAGCGTCAAAAGACTATTGATTACCAAGAAGCAATCTGGCCGTCCGTACGCTTTTCAGTACCGGCACAAAGCACACCGTTGTCATCGCGCAAAATCACTTGACCACGACCCATGTGATAGGGATCTGGTTGCACAACGATGTTGTGACCCATGCGTTGCAAGAGTCGGATGATGTGATTGGGCGTGTCTTGTTCGACTTCCACCTTCTTGCCACCGATCCATTGCCAACGTGGAGCGTCCAAGGCTTGTTGCGGGTTCATACCGAAGTCAATCATGTTCATGATCACTTGCAAGTGAGCTTGCGGTTGCATCCAGCCGCCCATGATGCCCAAGGCACTGATCGGTTTATCACCCTGGCTGATGAAGGCTGGAATGATCGTGTGGTACGGGCGCTTGCCACCTTCATATGCATTGGGATGCGTTTCGTCAAAGCGGAAGTTTTGGGCGCGGTCATTCAAAGAGATGCCCGTGCCCGGAATGACGATACCCGAGCCGAAGCCACGGAAGTTACTTTGAATCATGCTCACCATGTTGCCTTCGGCGTCAGCTGTGGCAAAGTACACGGTGGAGCTGTAGCGCGGATCGCCCACTTCGGGCATCAAGGCGCTGTCGGGCTTAATGAGCGCGCGGCGGTCATCGGCATATTTTTGCGACAGCAATTGTTCTGCTGTCACGAGCATGTGAGAAGGCTCGGCCACGTATTCCATCGTGTCCACGAAGGCAAGCTTCATAGCTTCGATTTGCTTGTGCATCGTATCGACAGTGTCGCGTTCGCCGAACTCAAAGCCCTTCAAGATGTTCAAGGCCATCAATACCGTGATGCCATGACTGTTGGGCGGAATTTCCCAAATGTCATAGCCACGGTAGTCGGTCTTGATCGGTTCAACCCATTCGGGGTGGTAAGCAGCCAAGTCTTCATAGCGCAAGAAACCGTTGTGCTCTTTCATGAAGGCATCCATCTTTTTGGCGAGTTCACCGCGGTAGAAGGACTCGCCCTTCGTGGCAGCGATTTCGCGAAGCGTCTTAGCCATGTCCGGGCTCTTGAAGACTTCACCGGGACGGTACCAGGTGTTATTGGGGGCAAACGTGTCAAACCAACCCTTAAATTCTGGACGGTCTTTAAATTTGCTGTAAATGCCCCAAGCTTCTTCCCACAAGCGGCTGATGTTGGGCGAGACAGGATAGCCGTTTTCGGCGTATTCGATTGCCGGGGCCATCACTTCTTCCAAGGGCAGGCGACCGAAGCGTTCATGCATGGCCATCCAACCGCCGACTGCCCCCGGCACGTCGATCGGTTCAACACCATAGGGAGGAATGCTGTCAAAGCCACGTTCCTTAAGTTTGGCAATGGAGGCGAGTTTGGGCAAGGGCCCCGAGCCGTTGATGCCATAGAGCTTGCCTTGGTACCAAATCAACGCAAAGCAGTCTGCACCCAAACCGTTACCCGTGGGTTCCACAACAGGCTGAGCGGTCGCCACAGCAATGGCCGCATCGATAGCGTTACCGCCTTTTTGTAAAACACGAAGCCCGGCGGCAGCTCCCGAAGGGTTACCCACGCAGCTCATGCCGTTTTTGGCGTAGACGACATGGCGCTTGGAGGCGTAAGGATAGTCTTGAGCGTCAAATTTAAACATAGCGTTCAATCCTTATAGTTAAGTAACGGTTAGAGTAATTTTTCAAAGAAGCCGGCAATAATCACCGAGACAGACGTCACGGTGGTAAAGCCACCGACCAAGTACTTCGACATAATGGCATCGAGGACGACTTGCTTTTCTTCTTCGTTTTCGGCTGCCGCTTGAGCCACTTCATTGGCAATCAAGTACGTGGCGGGGAAGCCCAATAATTGAGCGGCCGACACACCCAAGGCCACATTCTTATGACCTTGTACCTTCCACAACGGCAAAATGCCGAAGAAGATGTACAACAGTACGAGCGTGACCACGAAAATAATAGCGGTATTCATACCGAGCGTAACCAAGTCTTCGAGCTTAATCTTCGAGAGTGCCGGAATGATGGAGGCAAACACCGCGATGTTGAAGATACCCGCAGCATTGGCTTTCACGAGGATGTTTTTCGGCACGTAGCCCGTACTGGCCATAATGGCGCCTAAAATCAAGCACCAGATGGTGTAGCTTAAGCCCGTCAAAGAGCCGATGCAGGAGGCAACCCATACAAAGAATGAGGTCAGGCCCAAGCAGACGAATTGACCGTAGAACTTCTTGTTTTGTTCCCAGAACATCAACTTCGGTTCTTCACCGGCCTTAGGGGCGGGTTTGTTCGGATTAATACCCGTACGGCGGTACTCTTCGAGTACGATGCGTGCTTCTTTCAAACCGAAGTAAGAGGCAAAAGGCGTGCCGCAGAACTTTTGTACGGCAAAAACGATTGTGCCCAATGCTGCGGCCATCGTCAGGCCTTGTTCCATAGCCGCCGAGGTCATCACTTGAGTAGCAATAATGCCGCCATTTAAAATCGGCAACACCACAATAGCTTCGCTGTAACCGATGATCGGCGTCAAAATAACAATGGCCACCCAAAGGACGGCCATAGACATACAGGCGGTGGCCACCGTGCGCCATTCCGCTGCCAATTCTTTCACATTAATCGTGGTACCCATGCCGAAGACCACAAAGCCTGAAGCCCAGCGACCGATTTGAGAAAGACCGGCCTGGTTGATCGCATCATCAGGGATCCAATCGAAGAGAAAGAAGATTAAAAAGAGCATCAAGCTCACGAAAACGGCCGACAGCTTCGCCTTGGTGGCTACGCCAAGAAAGTCGCCGATCGCGAAAAATGCTAGACAGATAAACAGATACCAGAACATGCTCTCAAACATGATTGTCTGCCCTCATTTGTAAAAGAAATTAAGAAAATAAAACGGCAAAAATCCGCATTGAAAATCATGGTATTAGAGATTGGCAGATGGAGCAATAGGTATATTAGGTGCTTCTAGGCTTTGTCACTTAGAGCGTTTTTCCTGATTGATTCGTTTTTTGTTGACAAAAAATGTCTTCAAAAGCAAACGGCCACCCCATTGGAGCAGCCGTGATCGCAACCAATTCGTGTGCGCTAAGCGTTAGGCTCTTGCGTTGTGGCAGGCGAAGGCGTTGTGGCTTGTGTGCCGATATCCGAAGCTTGCGAGGAGGCTGAGGGAGTGTTGGCAGTCGTAGCCGTTTCCACTACAGCGGCTGGCGCTGCTGCAGCTTCTTGGCGAGCTCTGCGTGGACGGCGTTTGGATGAAGAGGATTGCGAG
>USCE01000068.1 GCA_900553105.1 uncultured Sutterella sp. | reverse complement strand
ACGAGATAGGCTCCGGTCTCGTGGGCTCGGAGATGTGTATAAGAGACAGGTTTAGCCAAGTGTTTTTTACCAGCTTTCATTGCAAACGTCAGGCAAGAGTCGTCACGCGTTTTTGCTATTACGGGCACATCAGAAATCCTTATTCGGGCCTTGCAGAATAGGGATATTGACTTCGCTTTTGTGAGTGAGCCTTTTTCAGAAATGCAGGGATTGACACGGTTGAAAGTTTTTGAAGAAAGCTCTGTGTTGCTGATGCCTGCTAAGTTGAACTGCGGACGTTCAAAGACGTGGACTTGGGATGAGATAAAGTTTTGTGGTTTACCCTATTTGCAATATATTCGAGAAGGCGGAGCAGGGCGATTAAATGATACTTATATCAGTTTGCTTCATCTGGACATTCCTGCTCGAATTGAAGTTGATTCTAGTAGCACAATGCTTTCACTAGTTTCCCTCGGCATGGGTTGGACCATTACGCGAGCGTTGGCCATTTTGCAGAATCCTGAAAAGGCCAACGATGTTACTGTATTGCCATTGCCAGCTCCGGAGCTCTCTCGCCCGCTATATTTGGTGACACGCCCAGATGAGTCCCAGCGCCTTGTTTCACGAGTAGAAGAAGTTTCTCGAAATATATTCACTGGTGAAATTGCCCCAGAACTCAAAAAAATTGCTCCGTGGCTTGTAAAGGCATGAAAATGAAGATAGTGGGTTGTGGATGGGATGATTGGGTTTTATCCTGCTGTCTCAAATGAAGCTTTTCAGGCAATGAGTTAAATGGGTAAGCTGTTTTTCAAAGAAATGCGCTATCCTAGGGCACTTTGGTATCGGGAGATGTTATGGCTGCCATTTTTCAATACAAAACGACAGTTGGTCCTTCTTCCATCGATGTATTGCGTCATGTCAACAATCGCGAATATCTACGTTGGATGGAAAAGGCTGCAATGGATCATGCAGATAGTTTAGGGTGTGGAGCTCGTGATTGTTTGCGTCGCCAGGAAGTTTGGGTTGCTCGTGAGCATTGGATCGAGTTTTTAATGCCGTGTTATCTTAATGATGAATTAACGGTGTACACCTGGGTCGACAATATCGGCAACAGTCGCTCATTGCGCCGTTATGCTATTAAACGCGGAGATGATTTGGTCAGCGTAGGCGCAACCGAGTGGGTCTACATTGACTTTAAAACTGGTCGTCCGAAGGTTTTGCCCGACGAAATTCACAATCGATTTGAAGTCGTCTCGCTGACAGATCCTCGGCTTGTTGAGCTGGGGCTCACCCGTGGGGTTCGATTCCAACCGCATTATGTTCATGACTGATTTTGTTGCAATTTTGCGCTAAAGAAAGGTAAAAAATACAACGTGCAAATGCTCATTTGCGCGATATAATTGATAAACTCTGAACAGTTGTTCAGTTTTTAAGAATAACCTATTGTAAATAAAGGTTTTTTCGGTGAGCGATTTTTTAGTAGTCCAAGATGTTACTTTCGGCTACGGTTCCCGTGTCATTCTCGATGACGTGACGTTGCGTTTCGGGCGCGGTCAGGTTGTGGCAATCATGGGCGGTTCAGGCATGGGCAAAACCACGTTGCTGAAGTTAATTGGTGGCTTGGAGACACCCGAGAAGGGGCAGGTGATATTTGATGGTAAGCCCCTGGATACCAGCAATAAAGAGAGCCTTTTCGCACAGCGTCGCCGCATGGGCATGCTCTTTCAGTTTGGGGCTCTATTTACCGACTTGAGCGTTATTGATAACGTGGCTTTTCCACTACGTGAGCAAACGAATATCAGTGAAGACTTAATTGAGCGCATGGCGCTGATGAAGTTAAATGCAGTCGGCTTGCGCGGAGCTGCGGACTTAATGCCCAGTGAAATCTCCGGCGGTATGGCTCGTCGTGTTGCTTTGGCTCGTGCCACGGCACTCGATCCCGAATTGATCATGTATGACGAACCGTTTGCCGGGCTGGATCCGATTTCTATGGGGATTACGGCACGTTTAATTCGCGATCTCAATGATGCATTAAATGCCACAAGCATTATCGTTACGCACGATGTGCCCGAGACATTTGCCATTGCAGACTATGTCTACATGATCTCCTCGGGCCGCATTACAGCCGAGGGCACGCCCGAGGAGCTATCCGCATCAACGGATCCTTACGTGCGCCAATTTATCAAGGGTGAACCTGACGGTCCCGTGGCTTTCCATTACCCGGCAGAACCTATCGAAAAACAGTTCGGGGTGTCATTATGAAAGCGTTGATGGATTTGGGTGCTTGGACGCTCGAGCAGGTGCAACACGTTGGTCGTTTGGCGATTTTTTCGATGCAACTTTTCAAAGAGTTGCCGGCTTCGCTTTCGCGTTTTTGGTTGATTGTTCAGCAAATTCACTTTATCGGCAACTACTCTTTGATCATTATTGCGGTCTCGGGGCTTTTCGTCGGTTTTGTTTTGGCATTGCAAGGCTATTACATCTTAGTGAGTTACGGCAGTGAGCAGGCGCTGGGTGTGATGGTTGCGTTGGCATTGGCGCGAGAGTTAGGGCCTGTGGTCACCGCGCTACTTTTCGCCGGTCGTGCTGGAACGTCGTTAACGGCCGAAATCGGTTTGATGCGAGCCGGTGAACAGGTCGCTGCAATGGAAATGATGGGCGTTGACCCCGTGCGTCGTGTATTAGCACCGCGCTTTTGGGGTGTTTTTATTTCCATGCCGATTCTTTCGTGCATTTTTACTGCTGTCGGTATTTTCGGGGCCTGGATTGTGGGCGTGCTCATGATCGGCGTTGACGGCGGAGCATTTTGGTCTCAGATGCAAGGCGGTGTCGATGTTTTCAGCGATATCGGCAATAGTCTGATTAAGGCTGTTGTATTCGGCGTAGCCGTAGGGTTGATTTCTTTGTATCAAGGCTATAACTCTCGACCAACACCGGAAGGAGTCTCGCGTGCCACAACACGCACGGTGGTCATTTCGTCCTTGATGGTTTTAGGGCTTGATTTCATCATGACGGCCCTGATGTTCTCGATTTAAAAGGAAAGGGGATTTTGATGGAACGCAAAACCGAACGCAAACGCAGTGTGGAATTGATGGTGGGACTTTTTGTTGTCGCAGGCTTTGCCGCATTGCTTTTTACGGCACTTCAAGCCGCCAACCTCGGTAGTTTCTCCTTCTCGCAAAAGACCTACGTGGTTGAGGCTCAATTTGACAATATCGGTGGACTCAAGCCCCGTGCGCCTGTGAAAAGTGCAGGAGTTGTTGTGGGGCGAGTTGAGTCTATTACGTTTGATAATCAAATGTATCAAGCCAAGGTGAGGATGGAGCTTGATTCAGGTTACGAATTCCCGATCGATACCGAGGCACAGATTCTTACCTCGGGGCTTTTGGGTGAACAATATATCGGGTTGACGGCCGGAGCTGATGAAGAAATGCTCGAAGGCGGTAGCAAAATACGTCGCACGCAGTCGGCCATGGTGCTCGAGCAAATGATCAGTAAATTCATGTACAGCTTTGTTGAGAATAAAGACAAGGAATAACAACAGTGAACAAAAGAGCTCTCTCTTTAAGCATCGTCGGTGGTGCGTGTGTGTTGCTACTTGCATCGTGCGCGGTTGTCCCTCCGACTTCCGGAGACAATCCCAATGATCCTTGGGAGACTTTTAACCGCCAGACGCATGCTTTTAATACTGCAATGGATGAGTATATCCTTCACCCGGTAGCCGTCAGCTACACTGAAAACGTCCCTCAACCTGTTCAAGACGGTGTGAGTAACTTTTTCAGTAATTTACGTGAACCTGGCAATGTACTTAACAATTTCCTTCAAGGGAAGTTCAAGGACGGATTTGTCAGCATCGGCCGTTTTCTCGTGAACACAACGATTGGTGTCGGCGGGATTTTTGATGTTGCCACTCATATGAATATGCAACATTCGCCGGAAGATTTCGGTCAGACGCTCGGCAAATGGGGAGTGCCTGCTGGGCCCTATATCGTGTGGCCGTTCTTCGGGCCTAACAGTGTCCGTGATACGGCTGATTTGCCTGCTCAGTGGGCGACAAACCCATTGAATTATGTGTATCTGAACAATGATGAGCTCTGGCCGATGAGTGTAGCTGTGGGAGCGCTTGATGTGGTCGATACGCGCGCGAAGCTGTTGGCTACGGACGCAATGTTACAAACGGCAATTGATCCCTACATTGCGGTACGCGAAGCGTATTTACAATACCGTGAGAACTTGGTTTGGGACGGCAATCCTCCGCTGGAATTGTTAGTCGACGAGTTTGAAGATGATTTTGAGGATGATTACGAGGAGTAAAACGCAATGTTACGTCGAGTATTTCTAAGCATTGCTGCCTGTGTGACTTTGGTTGCTGCTTTGCCGGCGGCCGCTCTGGCTGCTCAAGAGAGCCCCGAGGCTTTTGTTGAACGCGTTGCTAATGACGTTTTGCAGGAAATTCGCAACAATCCGCAACTTCAAAAAGCCGATAAGAAAGCCGTAGAGGCACTCGTTGATCGCAAAATGATGCCGGCTGTGGACTTTTTGCGAATGACGCGTATGGCTGTTGGTCCAAAGTGGCGTGAGGCTACGCCAGCCCAGCGTGATGAGCTACAAATGCTTTTCCGTGAAACACTTATTCAGGTCTATTCCGGCGCATTAACAATGGCCAAAGACATGAAGGTGAAGATTCTGCCGCGCGGTCAAAATGACGGCACAGAAGCCTTGATTCGAACGGCGATGTACTCAACGGTTGATAAGAATCAACCTGAAACGTTGATTAATTATCGTCTGCGTAACATCAAAGATAAGGGATGGCGCGTGATCGATATCAATGTGGAAGGCGTTTGGTTGGTGAGTAATTACCGTAATCAATACGGTAGCATCGCTGCCCAGGAAGGCATTGACGGTTTGATTCGCCAAATGAAGTCGCGCCTGAACGATAACGCCAAGTAAGTTTTAGGCTGTTTCGGGAGCGAGTCGATGAAAATTTCGCAAGAAGTCGTCACTTTTGATGATATCAATCATTGGGAGGAGCTTTCGGAGGCGGCCTTGACCTCGGGTGACGCTGTGTTTGACTGCACGGGGGTGAAGGCGGCCGACAGTGCGCTCTTGGCCTTAATTTTGAAATGGTTGCAAGAAGCACGAGAGGCTAATCTTTCTCCCAGTATTATTAATTTGCCTGAGGGCATGTGGAGTTTGGCAAAGCTTTACGGTGTGCGAGAAGTGATTCGCCCCTATTGTCATAAAGACATATAAACGAACAAAATCCGCGCCAGAGGGCGCGGATTTTGTTCGGAGTGTGCGTTTTCATTATGATTATTTGATGTAGTGCCTTTTTGTTGAGGCAAGTGAATTAATTTTCGGAAAGACTGAAGTATGGAAAAACTCAAAGTCACGGGTGGCTATCGTTTAAAAGGTGAAGTTAAGGTTTCCGGCGCCAAGAACGCGGCATTACCTATTTTGGCAGCCTCGCTTTTGACCGCTGATGACTTGGTGTTGAAAAACGTGCCGCATCTGTCGGACATTCGCACGATGGGTAAGCTTTTGAGCGGGCTCGGAGTGCATGTTCAAAGAGAAGATGAGACGGTGACGTTAAATGCCAAGACGCTCGATACGTTGACAGCTCCTTATGACTTGGTCAAAACCATGCGTGCATCAATTGTGACCTTAGGACCGATGCTGGCGCGTTTCGGTGAGGCTCGCGTGTCATTGCCCGGAGGCTGCGCCATTGGGGCTCGTCCCGTAGATCAGCACATCAAAGGCTTGAAGTGCATGGGCGCTGAGGTTGAAATTGACCACGGTTACGTAGTCGCAAAGGCCAAACGCTTGAAAGGTGCTCACATCGTTACCGACATGGTGACCGTAACGGGTACGGAAAATCTTTTGATGGCGGCAACGTTAGCAGAAGGTACAACAGTGATTGAAAATGCAGCTCGTGAGCCTGAGGTGGTCGATTTGGCAGACTGTTTAACTGCGATGGGGGCTAAGATCCGAGGAGCTGGGACTCCCGTGATTGAAATTGAAGGTGTGTCCGAATTGCACGGAGCAACGCATCGCGTATTACCCGATCGCATCGAGACGGGAAGTTTCTTGGTGGCCGCTCTCATGACCCAAGGCGATGTGACAGTGACGGACGCTGCACCGCATACTTTAGATATAGTCTTGGATAAGTTGCGCGAGGCTGGTGCCGTGATTGAAATTGGTACGAATTGGATTCGCGCCAAAATGAATCGCCGACCGACAGCCGTGAGTGTGCGAACAGTGCCGCATCCGGGGTTCCCGACGGATATGCAAGCACAATTTATGGCGCTTGATACGATTGCCGAAGGCACGGGGCGCATTACGGAGACCATTTTTGAAAATCGTTTCATGCATGTGCCGGAATTGCAACGGTTAGGAGCTAACATCACGGTTGACGGTCACACGGCCGTCGTTACGGGGGTGGAGCAATTGTCGGGGGCTACGGTCATGGCCACTGATCTGCGTGCCTCAGCTTCGCTTGTCATTGCCGGTTTAGTTGCCAGCGGTGAGACGATCGTTGATCGTATTTATCACCTCGATCGCGGTTACGATCATATGGAAATAAAATTGGCCTCGCTTGGCGCTAAGATTGAGCGATTGTCCTGATTCACTTAATGAGGGAAAAGATCATGCAAGAATGTATTTTTTGCAAAATCATCAAGGGTGATATCCCTTGCAATAAAGTTTATGAAGACGATGATGTGTTGGCATTTCATGACATTAATCCGTCTGCGCCGATTCACTTTCTGATGATTCCGAAAAAGCATTTAACATCTTTGGCCGAAGCGCAGCCTGAAGATACGGCGCTTTTAGGTAAAATGCTTGCACTGGTACCGCAATTGGCCAAAGAGCAAGGCTGTCAAAACGGTTTCCGTGTCGTGATTAACACTGGAAAAGATGGCGGTCAGGAAGTTGGCCATTTGCATATTCACGTTATGGGCTGTCTCTTATACACATCTGACGCTGCCGACGATAAGGC
>USCE01000067.1 GCA_900553105.1 uncultured Sutterella sp. | reverse complement strand
ATGTGTATAAGAGACAGACCATCACATCCACACCGTTAACTGGTATGCGCTAAGCATTGCCTTAGTCTCCTTTGCCATTGTTAAGTTCTGGCCTAATAACACCTCGACGCGCGTTGCTCAATGGCGTCGTTGGTTGGCGAAAATTCCAGGAACAGTGATAGTTTTGGCGCTCTCGACGATTGCCGTCACAAGCTTTAACCTCCCGGTCGAAACAATCGGCAGCAAATTCGGCGGCATTCCGCAAACCTTGCCTGATTTGCAAGTGCCCACATTTGACTGGCAAAACATTCGCAATCTCGTCGGCCCGATGATCACCATTGCTCTTTTAGGCGCGATTGAATCTTTGCTGTGCGCACGCGTAGCTGACACTTTGACCGACGATCGCCACAACCCCAACCAAGAACTTATGGGGCAAGGGGTTGCCAACATCATCGTTCCGTTCTTCGGCGGCATTCCAGCCACTGGCACGATTGCTCGTACGGTCACCAATATTAAAAGCGGTGCCGTCTCACCGATTTCCGGCGTCGTGCACGCAATCACATTGCTTGTCATCGTGCTGATAGCTGCCCCATTGGCCTCGAACATCCCGTTAGCTGCGCTTTCTGCGATCTTGTTCTTTGTGGCCTCCAACATGGGTAACTGGGCTGAATTCAAGCGCTTGCGCCGTATGACGATGTCCTACAAGGTGACGTTACTGGCCACTTTCTTCCTAACCGTTATCTTCGACTTAACGGTCGCTGTCGAAGTCGGTTTACTGATTTCGTGCTTGTTCTTCATCTATCGCATGAACACGCTCACGAAGGTAACTCCCATGACATTATCGGCCGATTGTCCCGAAGGTATTGAGGCCTGGCGCTTGCAAGGCTCGCTTTTCTTCGGCTCTGTCTCCAAACTCAATCACGTGACCGATCCGAAGCGTATCACGGCTCACAACGCCAACAAGGTTGTAATCTTTAACTGCACAAGCCTCATGAATATCGATAACTCCGCCATGGATATCATCTCCACTTACATGCGCGCTTTAAAACGCCGTAATTTCGAGTTGATTATTTGCGGCGCAACCGACCACACCCTGCGCCAATTGGAACGCACGGGTATCGCTCAAACACTCGGTCGCAACATGGTCGATAACATGTTTGAAGCAGAAAAACTTGCCCGAGAACTGTTAAGAAACATTCACTGATCTCGGTTGATTCAATTTTGTTTACCCAAACGCTCGAAGCCTCTAACTTCGAGCGTTTTCTTATGCCATAATCTTTGAAACTTTTTCGTTGGGAGATTTTCGTATGATCGTTGAACAAAAACTTGCAGAAATGGGCCTAGAACTGCCCGCTGTGGCAGAACCCGCCGGTCTTTATACCTTTTGCCGTCGCGTCGGCAATCTCATTTGGGTATCAGGCCAAACGCCGGATATCAACAGCGAATTGCAAATTGCCGGGATCGTCGGCGATACGTTGACGTTAGAACAAGGACAACAAGCCGCACAATTGAGTGCATTGAACATACTGGCTGTTTTAAAGCGTGAATTGGGTGACCTGGATCGCGTCAAACAATTTGTTCATTTGACAGGTTTTGTACGCTGCACGCAAAACTTTGGCATGCATCCTCAAGTCATTAACGGTGCGAGTGGTTTATTTAAGGCGCTTTATGGTGAAGCTGGTGTCGGTACCCGTATTGCGTTAGGCGCTTATGACTTGCCCGAAGGCGCTGCAACCGAAATTACTTGTGTGGTAGAAATCAAGGACTAATTTAATCAAAGCACAGAGGCTCAGTATGGGTATTTTCACAGCCACGTTTCACCCTATTGTTCTCAATAGAAGTCCTCACTATCTTCGACTCAACACCCGCCTGTGGCTAACAAAACCCAATCTTAGCCAAAAAACTCACTGCCTTGGTGCTGTTATAGGGCTTAATCCAGGTTCGGCCAGTCCTTACGCCGGACAATTTGGACAAACCGACTCGACAATGAACTTTATATTAGCGTCGTTTAGAGAAGCTTTTAAGAATCTGAACCGAACGATTCCTGATAATTGTTACGTACAAATGCTCAACACTTTTTACTTAAAAGAACACGATTCCAATCTTGCACTACAAATTAGAGTTGAAAAATCAATCGGTGTCATTGATCCCGAAGAACAATCGCGGTTTCCGTTTCTTTGGTTTGCTTGGGGTAAAGCTGCCAAACCTGAAGACTATGCGCGTTTTTTAATTAGAGAAGAGCCCTGTTGTTGGATGGATGAAAAACAAAACGTGTTTTTTGAGAAACCAACTGACAAGAGCGTTGTTCGACACCCTCTTTTTTCCCAAAAAACACCTCGTGTCAACATGATCAGCCAAATGCTTGATCGTTTTCCTACTGAGTAAAGTTCTATCAAGCGGATGAGGCCTGTAACTCATGCTATTAAGCCTCACCACGCTTTCTCTCTGTGAGTTAAAGCAACTCAATAACTTTTTCAATGGTCGCTTCGCTTGTGGCCCAACTTGTACAGAAACGCACGGCCGTGTGATTATCGTCAACTTTAGCCCAGCGGCTTACTGCAACTTTTTCTTCGAGCATGGCTAATTGAGTATTATCCAAAATAACAAATTGTTGGTTCGAGGGACTCTCGGCAAAGAAACGATAGCCTTTGGCTTTGAGAGCGTCTTTTAATTTCATAGCCATGGCAACGGCATGCCGGCTAATATCAAAGTAGAGATTATCGGTGAAGAGCACGTCAAATTGAATGCCTAACATGCGGCCCTTGGCAAGCACCGCACCGCTTTGCTTTTGAATCGTAAAGAAGTTACGTGTGAGTGACTTGTTGGTAAAGACCACAGCTTCGCCGAACATGGCTCCCACCTTCGTGCCGCCGATATAGAAAACATCGGTCAGGCGTGCCAAATCGGCCAATGTCATGTCACAGCCTTCGCTTGCCAACGCGTACCCCAAACGAGCGCCGTCAACAAACAAAACCATGTTGTGTTTGCGACAGACTTCAGAAATGGCGGTCATTTCGGCTAACGTGTAAACGGAACCCGTTTCAGTGGCCTGAGAGATATAAACCATGGCCGGAATAACTGCATGCTCCCAAGCGTCCTCGGCAAAGGTGTCTTTGATGTATTGATCGAGTTCTTGAGCATCCATCTTGCCGTCGTGGGCTTCGATTGTGAGCACTTTGTGACCGCCGGCTTCAATGGCGCCGCCTTCGTGACCGTTGATGTGCCCGCTCTTGACGGCAATCACCCCTTCACAAGGACGAAGAATGGAGCGAATCACCGTGGCATTAGTTTGCGTGCCGCCGACTAATAAAAAGACATCAGCCTCGGGGGCTTGACACGCTTGGCGAATCTTTGCCTTGGCACTTTCGCAATAAGGGTCGAAACCATAGCCGACCGTGCTTTCCATATTGGTTTGAATGAGTTTTTCCAAAATCTTGGGATGACAACCTTCCTGATAATCGCAGGCCAAACGAATCATGACAAAGACTCCTTTAGAGATACAGACGCGACGGCAACCTTAAGCAATGGACGCCGAAAGCAAAAATTGTAGCGCCGAGAAAAATTTCGCGTTTAATCAATTTGTCATACTTTTGTCACTTTTCAGTCATGCCCTGCTCGTAGACTTCGCCCAAACTGTTTGTAATAGCTCATTATTATCACTCTTGAGGAGTTTTCGGGATGTCTGAATTGACTGCACCGACCAAGCTTGAAGTAAAGAACTTCAACTTCTACTACGGCGCTTTCCACGCCCTTAAAAACATTAACTTGTCGATTGCCCAAAACAAAGTAACGGCCTTCATCGGCCCGTCTGGCTGCGGCAAGTCCACCCTTTTACGAACCTTTAACCGCATGTATGAGCTCTATCCAGAGCAACGCGCCGAGGGGGAAATTTGGCTCGACGGCGAAAATATTGTGACAAAGACCGAAGGTGTCGACCGCTTGCGCTCTAAAGTCGGAATGGTGTTTCAACGACCGACCCCGTTCCCGATGTCCATTTATGACAACATTGCCTACGGCGTACGTCTGTTTGAAAAGTTGCCGAAATCTGAATTAGACGATCGCGTTGAATGGGCTCTTCGCCAAGCGGCTCTTTGGAGTGATGTGAAAGACAAGTTACAAGAGTCCGGCTTTGCATTGTCGGGTGGCCAACAACAACGTTTGTGTATCGCCCGTGCTATCGCTGTTAAGCCTGAGGTACTCTTACTTGATGAACCTTGCTCGGCACTCGATCCGATTTCAACCGCCAAGATTGAAAACCTGATCGATGAACTCAAAAAAGATTACACGGTTGTCATCGTAACCCACAGCATGCAACAAGCCGCTCGTATCTCTGACTTTACCGCCTACATGTACTTGGGCGAACTCATCGAATTCGGCACCACGGAATTGATGTTTACCAAGCCCACGCGCAAAGAAACGGAAGACTACATCACGGGTCGCTTCGGTTAATCGTAGGAGATAAAAAATGATTATGTCTGCACAATCGCATTTGGTACACCTGTTTGACGAGGATTTGGACGAATTACGACACTTGCTCTACGGCATGGGTGATCTTGTGCTCGAGCAAATCGCCAACGCCGGCAAAGCGTTTCGCACGGGTGACATTGACTTGGCGCAAAACGTTCGCGATCGCGACTCCGCTATTAATGCCTTGGAAGTCTCCACCGACCGCGCGATCACGCTTTTAATCGCCAAGCATCAACCCGCAGCCAACGATCTTCGTTTGGTATTCGGGATGGCTAAAATGTCTACGGACTTCGAACGCATGGGCGACCAAGCTCGCAATATCGCTCGCGAGTGCAAGGCTCAGGTTCCGGATGAATTACTGAAAATTGTTGCCGACTCCGGTATCGTAGAGTCCAGCACTAAAGTGGTCAACATGGCAATGTTAGCACTCAAAAATATGAGCGAAACAGCCGCTGTCAATACCCTTCGTGCCGATAAAGAAGTCGATCAATGTTTCCACAACGGGATTAAAGAGATCTCCACCTTTTTACAGGAGCATCCGGAAAAAACCGATGTGGCTCTTTCGTGCTTGAATATTCTGAAATCCTACGAACGTCTAGGTGACCATGCGACCAACATCGCCGAACATGTCATTTTCGTGCTCGATGGTGAAGATATCCGTCACCTGCGACTTGATGCGTTACCCGAGAACTTGGCCAAATTGCCTTAAGCCTTAACCTTCGTCAAATAGACGAAGGTTTATCTTTTGGTGCGCACAATTTCGCTTATCATAAAGGCAGGACTTATCAGGAGGTCGCATGAGCGACAACGAAATTCAATCTGCACGCATCCTAATTGTTGAAGACGAAGCGCCGATTCGCACTTTAATTTCTTTTGCCTGTGCGGGCGCTGGCTTTGAAGTCGAATGCACCGACAGCGCCGTTACGGCTCAAAGAATTGTCGAAGAAAACCGCCCTGACTTGGTTTTGCTCGATTACATGCTTCCGGAACTGTCTGGTGTTGAATGGCTTGAAAAATTGCATGCTGATCCCAAAACAAAAGATCTTCCCGTGATCATGCTCACCGCTCGCGGTAGCGAATCGGACCGTGTCAAAGGACTCAATGCCGGTGCCGATGATTACGTTGTCAAACCGTTCATGCCGCGTGAGTTAATTGCCCGCATTCAAGCCGTGCTACGCCGCTATCGCTTCCAAAGTCAAAACAAAGGCGATGCTGATAACTTGATCGTTTGCGGACCTTTAACGATGAATGAATCGAGTTTTGAAGCCAAAGTCGATGATGTCACATTGTCGCTGTCGGCCAAGGAATTCAAATTGCTTTTAGTTTTTGCTAAGAATCCGGAGCGCGTCTACAGTCGCGAAATGCTATTGCAACTCGTTTGGGATAATGCCTATGTGGATGAACGAACCGTTGATGTTCATATGCTTCGTCTGCGTAAGCAACTTCAAGGAACTAAGGCTGAAAACCTCCTGCAAACCGTCCGCGGTTTGGGCTATCGAGCCCATGTTGAGTAACCTTTGCGCCGTGGAGAATAGCTCATGCCGGCTAAAGACTTGACCGCCAAGCAGCGCTGTTTATTAGGTCTGATCCTTGTTGCGATCCTTGCCACCGTGATGTTTTTAACAAGCCCTCTTATGGTGGCCATGGGCGTAACCCTGGCCGCATTGGGCCTCTTGGTTCTTTACATCGTTTTTAATCTTTCTGTGCACTGGGTAGACGTGGCCGAAGCTATCGATTATCGCCAAACACAAAACCGTTACACCGCCCGTATCGACCGTTATCGCTTGTCGCTTTCTGCGCTTCCCGAAGGGGTAGTACTCTTCCGTCAAGGTCACACACTGGAGTGGTGTAACCCCGCAGCCGAACGTCATCTCGGGATCAAACTAACGGAGCACTTGGGTAAAAGCCTTCGTGAAGTCTTTTCTGATCAAACGTTAGTGAGCTATCTTGAGACCGGCAACTTCGAAAAGCCCATCGAAGTCACTTCAAAATTAACGGGTGGCATTTTGTCACTCTCGGCAGTCGTGGCCGATGAAACACACTTTATCGTCACGACGATAGACGTGACCGAACAACGACGCATCGAGCGGATGCGCAAAGATTTCGTGGCCAATGTCAGTCATGAACTGCGCACTCCCCTGACCGTTATTCGAGGTTTTTTGGATATGATTTTGGCCGATGACAAAATCGATCCCAAGATTGTGAGAGAACAGCTTGAACTCATGCAGTCCGAAGCGGCCCGAATGCACAACCTTGTCAATGACCTGCTGGCCTTGTCTCGACTCGAAAATAAAGACGATACAAAAAACGATCTACCTGAAGTCGTCAACATGAGTAAGCTTGTCGCTGCGTTGGCTGAGGATGCCGTGATGCTGTCAAACGGCAAACACACGATCAACACGGACATCACGACACACAAAGCCGTGATGGGCTTTGTTGATGAAATCAAAAGCGCTTGCTTGAATCTTGTCAGCAACGCCGTGCGCTACACCCCCGAAGACGGCAAGATCGACATCAGTTGGCGAGTCCAAGAA
>USCE01000066.1 GCA_900553105.1 uncultured Sutterella sp. | reverse complement strand
GTGTTGTCCAGCGATTATGATGAAAATAAGTGTTTTTTGTTATCCTTGGTTTGATTTAGCAAAAAGACTTGACAAAACATAGGCTTTTGTTGTGTAATACCATGTTTTTCACAGATCGATGGCCTCAATCGAAATTTTGCAAGCCTTCGTTTGTGAATTGGAGCACCCAAAAGGGAGTTCCACGGTATCAATTTCCAATATTTGATTTTCAAATATTTTTCAAAGTAAGGATTAGTCATGGCTACCAAACGTACTTACCAACCGTCCAAGGTCAAGCGCGCTCGCACGCATGGCTTCTTGGTTCGCAGTCGCACTAAGGGCGGTCGTCGCGTCCTGGCTGCTCGCCGCGCCAAGGGCCGTCACGTCCTCGCCCTCTAATTGCAGAGGGACTCACGGCGGATAGCGGCCGTGAATACTACGGTTGATAAACCGAATGGGCTGCCTCGAAGTATCCGTTTGATTAAATCAGCGGAGTTCGGGGCGGTTTTGTCTGCAAATAAGCAAGACCTCATTCGTGCTTTTTCTGATTTTTTTGCGATCCATGCACTAAAAACGTCTCAAAAAGCTTGTGTGAGGTTCGGATTTACCGTAGGTAAACATAATGCCCGCCTGTCTGTTGATAGAGCGTTGGTGAAGCGGCTCTTAAGGGAGAAAGCCCGGACGAGCCGTCTTCGTATCTTAGAGGCAATTAGTGATCAAGAGTTTGGACTCGATATTACTTTGCGTCTCAAGAAGAAGTTGCCCGATTGTTCCGACAGTTTGTTGAACAAGAAGGCCCGTAAAGAACTGCTTCGTAACGACATTGATAAGCTCATGGATCACTTTCTTCGGAAAGTATCCTCTATAGGGTCCGATCGTGACTGTACTGTCTGAATTTTTAATCATTTTGATTAAACTTTATCAGCACACGCTTTCGCCTTGGATTGGTCGTGAGTGTCGGTATTTTCCGAGTTGCTCACACTACTCTATTGAAGCAATCAAGCGTTTTGGAGCTATTAAGGGTGGGTGGTTGATGATTGCACGAATTGTGCGATGCAACCCCTGGGGCGGTTACGGATATGATCCGGTACCGTCAAGGTTTTGTTGGTTTCCTTGGCGAGACAACAAAACTGATGTTTTTTGACAACGATAGAAAAAGAGAGCCCCTATGGGACGCGATTTACAACGAGCTTTTTTGTGGATGATTTTCCTGTTGGCCATTTTCATGCTCTGGGATGCATGGCAAGTGCGCAACGGCAAAGAATCCTTCTTCGGAACGCCTCAACAAATTGAGGAACAAGTTTCTCAAAATGCGGCACAAACGGAGGCTGAGCAAGCTCCTGTGCAAGACAGCCGTGCTGTAGCCTCAGAGGTTAATGTGACCGTAGCCTCTCCGGTTGTGGTTACAACGGACAATTTCAAGATGACTTTCGATGCAAACGGTGCATCGGTAGCTCGTGTGGAATTGCTCAAAGAAAAAGAAACGCCGGATTGGAAAAAGCAAGGTTTCCTGAGCTACATTTTCGGCAAGGATGAACAAGATCCGGGCAATGTGGTTCTTTTTAATACCTCAGCTCAACAGGTCTACAAAGCCGAAAGTGGTTTGGTGGGAGGTAATTTCCCCAACCATCGTACTTCTTTTGCACTTGTCAGTGATGATCTGACAATGGATGAGGGACAAGATGAGTTAAAGGTGAAGTTCCGTGCTACGCAAGGTAATGTCGAATTAGTCAAGACTTACACATTCCGTCGCGATCACTACGGCATTGATGTTCAATACGACATTACTAATAAGGGCAATGTTGCTATTTCTCCGTCTGTGTACATGCAATTGACTCGTGATGACGGCAAGGTTAGCACCGATAGTGCCTTCTATAACACCTATACGGGTCCGGCAATGTACACCGAAGAGGAAAACTTCCAAAAGATTTCCTTCGATGATGTCGCTGACGGTGATGCAAACTTCCCTGCCAAGTCCAATGAAGGTTGGGTTGCTATGTTGCAACACTATTTCTTGACCGCTTGGGTTCCTGCTGAAGGGGCTTCCCGTGAAAACTATGTCCGCCAGCTCGATGAGCATTTGTTTGCCATCGGTTCTATCGTTGCAGCTGGTGATGTAGCTCCGGGAATGACTAAATCGGTACAAAGTATCTTGTATGCTGGTCCTCAAGATCAACGTCGTTTGGAAATCATTGCTCCGAATCTTGACTTAGTTGTTGACTACGGTTGGTTGACGTTCTTAGCTAAGCCTATTTATAGCTTGCTTGCTTTCTTACAAAGCATTGTTGGTAACTGGGGTTGGTCAATTGTGTTGTTGACCGTGTTGGTTAAGGCTATTCTGTATCCGATTTCTGCCTCGGGTTACAAGTCTATGGCTCGTATGCGTGATGTAGCACCTCGCATGAAGGCTATCCAAGAAAAATATGGTGATGACAAGCAAGCCTTGAACCAAGCAATGATGGAGTTGTATCGTCGCGAAAAGATCAATCCTGCTGGAGGTTGTTTCCCGATTCTTTTGCAATTGCCTGTGTTCTTAGCTTTGTATTGGGTGTTGTTAGCAACGGTCGAGTTGCGCGGATCTGAATGGTTGCTCTGGGTTAACGACTTGGCAACTCCAGACCCGTACTTCATTTTGCCGTTGTTGATGGTTGCCACCATGATTATTCAAATGAAGTTGAGTCCGAAACCGGCTGATCCGGCTCAGGCTAAGATGATGGCAATCATGCCGGTGGTGTTTGGCGTAATGTTCTTCTTCTTTGCTTCGGGTTTGGTACTTTATTGGTTGACGAATAACGTGTTGTCGATTTGGCAACAATGGTACGTTAACAAGCAAATTGAAGAAGAGCGTCGAAAGAGAACGATTTCTTAATTGGCACTATCAATTCATTGAAAAATCGGCCGCGTAATGCGGCCGATTAATTATGTAGAGAAAACCTACTCACGGTTTTTACCGAAGATCAAAAGCAAAGGCCATAACCAAACAGAGAAAAACCACAAGGTGATAAAACGTAAGGACAACTTTTTAGTTTCATTTTTGTAGGTTTTAAAGAAAATTGTAATGGCGCCACAAATAACCCAAAGTAATATTGCGCCGTAAGCCATGACACGGATCTTGTATGTATCGCCCAAAAAAGCTGCAAGGTAGGCTGAGATGGGAACCGACAAAGCAATTGCACAACAAGCTCCAATGAGTGCATTGCCGAAAAAAGAGGGGACTTGTGAGTTTTGAGGCATAACTGTTGCGGAAATTAGTTTTTTCTGAGCCGAAATGTACCAAAAAAATTTTACATAGTCTTCTGAGAATGTGTTTGCAGTGCGATAATAAAAGGCTGAGTTTTTTATAAGGGCTTTGAGATGACTGTTTATACCGACAAAGATCCGATTGTAGCGATTGCAACAGCTCCTGGAAGGGGAGGTGTAGGCATTATTCGTTTGTCGGCCTCTGATGAGGTTATACAGGCCTTTATCGCCAAATATTTTGCTGGTCAGCGTTTGTTGAAAGCTCGTTTTGCGCATTTAAGAACGTTTCATGACGTCAATAACCAGGTAATTGACGAGGGGTTGGCACTGTATTTTCCAGCTCCAAAATCCTATACAGGAGAGTCAGTACTGGAACTGCAGGGGCACGGTGGTCCCGTTGTTTTAAGACTATTGCTTGAAACTGTTTTGGATGTTGGCAAAGAATGGGGAATGAGATTGGCCGAGCCAGGGGAGTTCACTAAGCGAGCTTTTTTGAACGGTCGATTAGATTTGTCTCAAGCGGAAGCGGTAGCTGATTTAATTGATGCTACGACTGAGGGGGCTGCGCGAGCGGCTTCTCGTTCCTTAAACGGAAAGTTTTCTGAAAAAATCCATGAGATTGCTAGTGCAGTCATTGAATTACGAGCACTGATAGAAGCTATATTGGATTTTCCTGAAGAAGAAATTGATTTCATAAAGAGCACTCATGCCAGAGAACGTATGCAGGATATTGTTAGTCAGTACGATGCATTGATGCATATGTCACAGCAAGGTTCTATTTTGCGTGAGGGGGTAACAGCTGTTTTAGTTGGTAGTCCTAATGTCGGTAAATCAAGTTTAATGAACTATTTGAGCGGTGCAGATGTTGCTATTGTGACTGAAGTAGCTGGGACTACGCGCGACAAGATCGAAAATGAAGTGAATTTAGGTGGGGTAGCTTTGCGCTTGGTTGATACGGCGGGGGTTCGCAATACTGAAGATAAAGTTGAGGCAATTGGAATAGAACGTACATTGCAAGCAGTGGAGAAGGCCGATGTTGTTCTTCACTTGTTTGATGCAACTGCTGAGTTAACCGATGATGAAGGAGCGGCAACGTTAGAGAAGGTTCGAAGCCGTATCAAGCGGGGAGTACCGGTGATTAATGTCCTAAACAAATGTGATTTAACTGATCATTTAAGTGTTAATGATTTAAATGTTATTAAAATTTCGGCAAAAACTGGGCAAGGTATTGATGAGTTAAAGAAACGGCTTCTTGACATTGTTGGTTGGGAAAATAACCTGGAAGCGACATTTTTGGCAAGAGAACGTCATTTACAGGCTTTGGCAAGAGGGAAAGAGCATTTGATGCTCGCTCAATCGTTTGTGCTAATAGAGCCTCCACCAATGGATTTATTGGCCGAGGAGTTGCGATTGGTTAATAGTCAACTTGGTGAAGTTATTGGTGAAACAACGCCGGATGATATTTTGGATATCATTTTTAGTCGGTTTTGTATTGGTAAGTAATTGATTTTATTGGGTAATTGTTGATGTTTACCCAAGTTTCACGTGAAACGGTGAAGTGTATGGATTATCCTGTTAAGTACGATGTAATTGTTGTTGGATGTGGTCACGCTGGGGCGGAAGCGGCTTTAGCGGCAGCTCGTATGGGGTGTCGAACATTGTTGATTACGCACAATGTTGAAACAATTGGTCAGTTATCTTGTAATCCTTCAATAGGTGGAATTGGTAAGAGTCATCTGGTGAAGGAGTTGGATGCTATGGGTGGCGCTATGGCTCAGGTAACGGATGAGGCTGGTATTCAATTTCGTATTTTGAATAGCTCAAAAGGACCTGCTGTCAGAGCGACTAGAGCTCAAATTGATCGGGAATTGTATCGAGTGGCAATGCGCCGCAAAATTGAGAATCAGGATAATCTTTGGGTATTTCAACAGGGGGTTGATGATTTAATTGTAGAGAATAATCGTGTATTAGGAGTTGTAACCCAGACGAATATTCGAATTTACTCAAAAACGGTAGTTATTACAGCTGGAACATTTTTACATGGATTGATTCACGTGGGATTGGAGCATTATCCCGCTGGACGTGTCGGTGATCCTGCGAGTGTTCGTTTGGCGCAACGTTTAATTGATTTAGGTTTGCCTAAGGGAAGGCTGAAAACGGGCACGCCAGCAAGAATTGACGGTCGTAGTATAGATTTCTCTAAATGTGAAAAACAATTAGGAGATTTAAATCCGGTGCCGGTGTTTTCAATTTGGGAGCCTGCAATTGAGCATCCTCAGCAGGTTCCTTGTTGGATTACGAATACCAACGAAAATACTCATGAAATTATTCAAAGTAATTTAGATAGATCCCCAATGTTTTCTGGAATTATTGAGGGGATTGGTCCTCGGTATTGTCCATCAATTGAGGATAAAGTTGTTCGTTTTGCAGATAAATCATCTCACCATGTCTTTTTAGAACCGGAAGGCTTGACAAATAATTTGTACTATCCGAATGGTATTTCTTCTAGTTTACCGTTCGATGTACAAATTGCATTTATGCATACTATTCCGGGATTGGAACATGCTCATTTTGTTCGTCCTGCGTACGCAATTGAATACGACTACTATGATCCACGTGAGTTAAAGACTTCGCTTGAAACTAAATCAATCTCCGGTCTATTTTTCGCAGGGCAAGTCAATGGGACGACGGGATATGAAGAAGCGGCTGCACAAGGCTTGTTAGCTGGATTAAATGCAGCTTGTCAGGTTCTGGATCGCGATCCTTGGACTCCGCGACGTGATGAAGCGTATCTTGGTGTAATGGTTGATGATTTAATCACTAAAGGTGTCACAGAACCTTATCGTATGTTTACTTCTCGAGCAGAATATCGTTTGAGTTTGAGAGAAGATAATGCTGATGAACGTCTGACGGAAATTGGTCGGAAATTAGGTCTGGTTGATGATGTTAAGTGGGATTTCTTTAATCGTAAGCGTGATCGTATCGCTAAAGAAATTGAGCGTATGAAGAGTACTTGGGTTCATCCTGGTGTTGTCTCTAATGATGAAGCTATGAGAGTATTGGGGACGGGGATTGAACGTGAGTATTCATTATTTAATCTTTTGTCTCGTCCGAATGTTTCACATGAAACATTGATGACTTTAAAAAAGGATGACGGATCTTTATTTTCGCCTGATATTCAGTTAACTCGTAGTGAACGAGAACAAGTTGAAATTGGCGCTAAGTATTCTGGTTACATAAACCGTCAAAAAGAAGAAGTTGCTAAATTGTTGGAGCATGAAACTACTCCAATTCCCAAAGATTTTGATTACGATAAAGTCAGAGGTTTGTCATTTGAAGTTCGTCAAAAATTAAAGGCTCATCGACCTGAAACGCTTGGTCAAGCTGGTCGAATTTCGGGGGTAACACCTGCGGCAGTTAGTTTGTTGTTGATCTTTATTAAGTCTCGACGCTTTAATTAGAGTAAATAGAGGAGATATTCGTGAGTTTTCTTAATATAGATTTGCTTAAAAATGGTGTTGAGGCTATTGGTCTTAATTTAACAACTACACAATTTGAGCAGTTAGATCGATTTTCTGCTTTACTTTTTAAATGGAATAAGACATACAATTTGACTTCGATTAGAAGTAAAGAGGATGTTTTAAGCCATCATATTTTGGACTCATTGGCTGTGGTACCTTATTTTGATCATTATTTAAAAGAAGGTTCGCGATTATTGGATGTTGGGTCTGGAGGTGGTTTGCCTGCGATTCCTTATGCAATTTGCCGTCCTGATATTTGCGTAGAATTAGTTGAAACAGTGGGAAAGAAGACTGCCTTTTTAACACAGGCCTGTGTTGAACTTGGGCTGAAAAATGTTCAAATTCATAACTGTCTCTTATACACATCTCCGAGCCCACGAGACCGGAGCCTATCTCGT
>USCE01000065.1 GCA_900553105.1 uncultured Sutterella sp. | reverse complement strand
GCCTTATCGTCGGCAGCGTCAGATGTGTATAAGAGACAGTCGCTTGACTGCTTGAAGTGCAGGCACTCGACGTTGTGATAATTCGACCGGTAATCGAAAACATTACACCGATGTTGACTGCCGCTGTGTGAGACATAAAGCGCACGTAACTTGTTGCATTCAGTGCTTTTGTCGAGCGATTGGCCGCAATGGAGGCGACCTCAAGAACTGCATTGGGATCGCCCGCACAGGAGCCGTAGGCGATGCCCATATCGCCTTGATGAATCCAGTCTGCATTGATGAGGCCGGCATCTTGTAGCGCCCATTCAGTGGCTCTACAAGCCATTATGGATCCCCTGGACATACTTCGAGTGGTTCGTCGACTGTAGCGCTCACTGAGGTTAAAATCGGCAGCCGGTGCCGCCACAATAGAGTGAAGGCCTTCAATGACTTCCCACTCTTTCATCGTTTTGACAGCATTTTTCTGTTTTTTCAATGAGGTGAAAATATCAGGCCAGTTGCAACCCAAAGGAGAGATGCCCGCCATGCCCGTGACAACAACACGTTTGCTCATCCGTGGATACCCCCATCGATTTCAATAACAGAACGGGTGATGTACGATGCTTCTTGGCTGATGAGAAAGCTCACGGCAGAGGCGACTTCTTCCGGTCTCCCCAATCGTTTCATAGGAATCAGCGGCAAGGCAAGCTCTCTAACCCTTTCGTCAACCATGTCCGTTTCAATCATTCCGGGCGCAACAGCATTAACTGTAATGGCGCGAGATGCGAGCTCCAAGGCCAACGCTTTAACGGCCCCAATAAGCCCGGCTTTTGCCGCAGAGTAATTGACTTGACCTCGATTGCCCATAACACCGGAAACAGAACTGACAGCAACAATTCGGCCTCCGCGCCGAGTTCGAACCATCGGCATTATCAAGGGCTGCACAATATTGTAAAAACCATCTAAATCCGTTCGAATAACACCATCCCACTGCTCAGGGGTCATCCCGGCAAATGTCATGTCATCGGTTTTACCGGCGTTGACCACGACTGCCCAGTACATGCCATGGGTTTCTATGTCATGGGTTAGTACTTGAAAACTGGCTTGGCGGTCGGTGACGTCAAACGTGACAATCCGCACGGTCGGATTAATGGCTCTGATTTCTTGTGCCGTTTTCTTGAGTTTTTCTGACGGTGTTCTGCCATGCAATACGATGTTGTAGCCTTTATGAGCTAAATCAAGCGCAATAGCTCGACCGATTCCGCGTGAGGAACCGGAAATAAAAACGGTTTTATTATCGCAAGCATTCACGAGAGAGTCTCCATACTGAAGTTGCTTAAATCATTGGGCTCATAGGCATTGAGTTTGGCCTGAGCAATACATTGATCATCGAGAAATACCTGACAATTGAATTGAGCAAGGTTGTCTTCAGGATTCACATAAAGGGGTTGTGCACAACAGGTGAGCTTTTTGCCAACAGAAACGAAGTCCGTCAATAGGGATAATTTTCGCGTACCAAGCAAAAAGCCGATGGGAGGCTCTTTACCTTGTTTAATGGCATTCCAACTGACCCACATCGCCATTGCTTGTGCCATATATTCGATAAGAACCCAAGCGCCCATTTGACCTTGGGAGACAAAAAGATTGTTCTTTTTGATAATGGCCGTGGCTTTTACGCCATCGTCTCCGATGGCTATGGCTCGGTCTAGCAAAAGCATTCCTAGACGGTGAGGCAAAAGTTCATGGGCGGGAATGTTTACTTCATGCACAGCTAGCTCCGGGAAAAAATGAGAACTGCATTGTTGCCGCCAAATGCAAAGTTATGTGAGCTGACATGGCGAATATCTTTCACATGATACCCTGTTTGCACTAAGTTAATGGGAGCCAACTCGGTGTCTAAAGAATCAACGGAAAAATTCCCTGGGATAAAGTTTTGGGTTAAAACGTGGCAACAAATAGCCGCTTCTAGAGCACCGGCTGCGCCCAGAGCATGGCCCGTGAGAGCCTTCGTGGAACTGATCGGAGTCCCGGCAGGATAACTGCGTGCGATCGCTAAAGCCTCCATAGCATCATTGGCAATTGTTGCGGTACCGTGAGCATTAACATAGTCGAGTCGGTCAACATTTGCCATCGCCATCGCCTGCTCAATGGCGTGGCAGACACTTTGTGCCTGAGGGTCCGGACTGGAGATGTGATAGGCATCACTGGTTTCACCCCAACCGGTTAACGCAATCTCAGAAGGAGTCTTGCTAAGAATGAAAAGAGCACCAGCTTCGGCTAAATTAATTCCATTGCGATGTTTCCCAAACGGATGACATGGCTTATCGGAGAGCACTCCCAGTGAGTGAAAGCCTTTGATGGTAAATAAACTCATTGCATCAATACCGCCGCAAATGACCGCATCAACGATGTCAGCCTCAATGAGGCGAGCGGCGCTGGCTAAGGCCTTTGTCGATGAGGTGCATGCTGTTGAAATGCAATAAGCAGGCGCGGTGAGATTAAAGAGCGTTTGCAAAAGTCGCGCAGGGTTAAAAATTTCTAATTGGCAAGCGTCAGAATAGTCGGTAAGAGGATTCTGGAGAAATTCCTGCTCCGTTTCTGTCATACCGGCCACCGAGGTGCCGATGACAATGCCGACGCGATGACGACCATACTGTTCGGTTAATACGTTGACTTGACCCGCCAGTGACTGGGCAAGTGTTGCTGCAATGCAATTGCCTCGCCCGAGATACAAATCTTTGACGTTGTGGAAAGTGGCGCGAATGTCATCAGTCGTTGTAATCAAGTGATCTGGGATTTTGCCGAAATAAATCGTTTTATCCACGATATCATGTAACGGAGTCAGTTTTCCGGTTTCGCCGTTCAAGAGGGCTTGCTTGAGTTTTGCATCTCGTCCTACGGCACTGATGCTGTCCCAGGCATTCACGTATATCTTTGCACTTGACATAATTGCGTTATTTAACGAATGCAATGACTATTGATGATTAAACGATAGTGCAACGAGTGGTTCGTCAGTGTAATAGAACCTTGGGGATTCTCAGGAGTCGCTCCGTTGCTGTAAACAATGTCCGTTAGTAAGCTTCCGTCGGCATCAAAAATCAAACGTTGATTGTTTTGACTGCGCAGTGTTAATGGCTTTAATTCTTGAGTGAGAAATTTTTCCGGCCAATAGGAAAGAGCAATATCGCTCAATAAGTAGCGCGCATTAAGTTGCGAAGGCACTGCGCTGTGGCGCTCTTCATGAATCGTTTGGCCGTCATAGACGATTTGCCAAATGGGCACGTTTGTGTGCATCAAATTTAATTTAATGCGACGACTGTCGGCAAGCAGATAGGCCTCAAAGCTCAAGGAGTCTGTTTTAGAGTCTTCAGATTGGAACTCAACAAAAAGTTGCTGGTAAAGCGCAAGGCTACGTGTGAGCGCATAAGGGAAGGCATTAACAAGAGCGGTTTTCGCAATGGGAGTCGTCACCGACGGTTGCGAAGTATTGTCTTGCCAGAAAGCACAGCCAGAAAGTGCGAAGCAAAGACCGAGTGTGAAAGTTTTCAGTGCAATGGATTTCATAACTTTTGCAGAAAATGTTGATTGTTTGCCGGCATTAACTCAGCATACAGGGTCAAAGGATTTTGGGGATGCCGCAATAAGGGCGTTGTAAGCCAAATAAAAGTCTCACCGATTGCTACGGTAAGCCCGAAGCTTTGTAAGGCGGGCGTTTGAGAAAAGGTCAATAGTCCGAAAGACAACAGAGTTGTTAGTGCCGCGAAAGTAATGGCGCAAAGCGAACGGGGGCTACTGCCGCCGGCGGTTAGAAAAATTCCGTAGTCGATACCGAGACCTAACAGTAAAACGCAAGCTGAGGCTGTAAATAATGATACCGTGTGTCCGCTGTATCCCAGAATCGCCAGTGTAAATGCAATGCCGCAAACAGTAGGTAAAAATGCATTGATGAAGCGAAGTCTAAAACGAATAAGCAAAATCAAGGCTACGCAGATAATGCCAAGCCCAAGCAGTTGCGCCATCAAATTTCGATACTGATTCAGAAATGCGGAAATTTCTTCAGGATAATTGTGCCAGGTGACTCCTTCAATGTCTTTGGCAAGATCGGCGACTTCGTGAACGTTGTCAGCCGTCAAGCCTTTAACTAATACTAAAGCAGTGGATCCATTAGCTTGAATTGAGGGCGTTACCCACTGCTTTCGAACGGGTTCAAGAGGTTGGGGTCGGTTGGCCAGACTGTAGCGGTTACAGGGAAGACTCATGCCGACGGTCTCTGTTAGCATCGGGTTAAGTTTCTGACAAAGCTCGACTTTCAACGAATCAATGCGAGCTTGACGCTTCTCCGAGGGGGACCAATCGCTAGTGCTTTGCAAACTTACGCCGGCGATGGATCTTGTCAATAGCTTTTCTTCCAAAGCTTCTTCTCGTTCCAAGCGAGTTTGCTCATCATCGGCATGAACGACAAAATATTGAGAACTCGAAGGCGTTTTGAGCAATGAGGTAATCGTTTGTGTTTGCTCTAAGAGCTTGGGGTCGGCGTTATTGAATTCATAGATTGAAGCATCAAGTTTTAATTGAGAGATGCCTAAAACGCAGAAAACGCCAAACGAGAGGCCCAATACAGCAAGAGCTCGAGTATTGCAATGAACAATCGTTGGCCAAGCGTTTAAATACTTGGCAACGCGCCGCATGCGAGTGTGAAACGGTAGCTGCGAGGTTTCGATAAAGGGTAGCCACAAACATACGGCGACAAAGGCCGCAACAATGCCACTCATACTAAATAGCGCCATTTGTTGAAGCCCAGGCAAGGGTGCAAGCGCCATGGCGGCAAAGGCCGTCAGCGTTGACAATAAAGCCAGCGACAGATCCGGTAATAACGATTTCAGTGAATCCCTCGCGCTAATTTGAGATTGTCCCAGTCGTTTACAGAAGTAGTGAGCACTGTAGTCAACGGTAATGCCAATTAACGTCGTGCCGAAAACCAGCGCAATAACGTGAATTTCACCGAAAAATAAAAGGCAGGAAGCGGAGGCAAATGCAAAAGACTGTAGGGTTATCAAAAGAATACAAGCCAGGGTTTGTAGGCTTCCAAACCAATACCAGCCTAAAAAGGCAATGCCGATAAGAGAAAGGGAGCCCAGTATAGCCAGTTCAGTCTCGGCAGTTTGAGCCGCTTGTAGAGTAAACAGGGGAATACCGGTTAAAAATACGTGATTAGAGCTAGCCGCTTGGTTCAGTTCGTCTTGAAGTTGTGATAATGCACTTTGTATCTGAGAGGATTGAGAAATAATCCCTGCATTTTTTATCTCTAAAAATGCAAATAACCACATTTGACCGTCTTTTTGGAGTGAGAACATATCTCCGCGGGGCATTAAAGTAAATTCGCTGGAGCGTTCTTGCAACCAATGTGAAGCGGTTTGAAACGGGTCATCCAAAAAAGTAAATGCTCCGGAGATAAAAGGAGCCGTGAGAGTGGCTAATGCGTTGTGCAAAAGCTGCTCTTGGGATTGTGTAGCAAGGGCCTTTTCATCGCCTATCGTCATGGAGTAAAGCGCACGCGTTTTTAATGGATCAAGGTCGGAAAAGTACTTGGTGGTTGCTTTGTTGAAAAGTGTTTTGTGGTGAAGTAGCCAGTCGGAGATACTTTTTTCAATGACTTGTGCGCCTTCCGAAGATTCTACGCAAACCGCAACGGTGACCGCCCGCTCAAAAGGTTCAGACAATTGGGAGCGTAAGAGGCCCTCGTTTTGTGACTGAGAAGTTTTGGGCAATAGTGCCAACAGGTCACTTTGCGCGGGTTTATGCTGCAGACTGTAGACGGTAAAGCCGATGCAACAAACGCAAAGCAAGGCCCAGAGAAGGGCCAGAATACGCATGGTATTACGGCCGGGCATCATTGAGCTCCTGCGGGAGTTGAGTGACTTTTTTCTGGCCTAATAATGTCACACGAGTCAACTCACCTTGGGTTGACCAAAGGTTGATTTTGTTCGGGTAGCGAGAGCCTTGCAATTCAATCTTTTGGAAAATTGTGTTAAGAGGGGCTTTTAATGGTTTTAGTGTCATGAGCCAAGCCGACAGAGTCCCCGACGTTGAGATTTGAAACTGTGACTGCAAAAAAGTTAGATTACCGCTAAACAGTGCAATTGCTAAGGCATTAAAAACGGTTAATTGCGGAGCCTCGCTACTACTGATTTGTTGTGTTTCAAATTCATTTTGTGCAATGAGTTTATCGTTAAGGATGATGATGCGATTGGCAAAAGGACTCTGAGTATCCCAAAGAAGTCCACGTGTAGGGGCAAAGGTAAACACTCCTTTGGAAACAATGGGTTTCGGGAATCCCTCAATGAAACGCTCCTGGACAAATTGCCCGCTTAGAGCAGAATCGGTCGAAAGATGTTGAGTCAATGCGGTCACTTCGAGTGCCAATGAAGTTTGAGACACTGCAAGAAGGCAGTAAAAGAGTAATTGGCGAAGTTTGACAGTCATTGTTTTTCAGGGGGATGCCAAAAATCAAAAAAATTAAACCAATCCAGCGGGCTTTTTTTTAGCCCATGTTCAATTTCTTGAACGTATTTTTGCATGATATCAGCACATTGCGCTTGACGCATTGACCGCGAGAGTTTGACTTCGGAGCAAAGTTGCTTGAAGCGGACGTGGTATCGATTCGGGCGATTAGGGTGCAGTAAGTTTGCACTTTGTGTTCGCCAACTTGTCATGCTGACTAAAGGCAGGTGAAAAAGGTTGGAGATAAGCACGGAGCCAATGGGAAAAAAGGCTTTTTGTCCTAAAAATTCCAGTTCACAGAGGGCTTTGGACTGCGAAGAAATAGGGACTCGGTCACCGGCAATAAAAATAAGTGCTCCTTTTTTGACATCCTCTTCAAGTTGTCCGATTGTCGCAGGCGTTAACTCGGAGACCTCCATAAATTGGACATTTTTCAATGAAGGACTTTGAGCAAGCATTTGCCGGAATTGTTTGGAGTGACCGGAGTGGATAAGCGCTATGATCGGGCTGCTCACATTGAAATTGGCGTAACGCATGAGTGCCTCGATGCAACCGCAATGCGAGCACAGCACGACGCAGGACTGACACTGAGAAATGTATTGAGTGAGCGCTGACTCATTTTCAATTTCTAATTCGGGTAAAGAGTGTGTGCCCCATAGAGCAATAAATTTATCAAGTATCGTGTCTGAAAAGGTAAATAAATGAACATAACTTGTACTGAGTCCGGGTTTTTTAACAAGAAAGCCGGCACGATGAGCTAACTGCAGATACTTGAGGCTACTGTTGCGACAACGTGCGTCCATTATCCAATAAAAAAATGTGACGGGTGCCAGCATTAGCCAAAAGGAGAGTGGACCGCATACTGTCTCTTATACACATCTCCGAGCCCACGAGACCG
>USCE01000064.1 GCA_900553105.1 uncultured Sutterella sp. | reverse complement strand
AATCATGACAAAATCTCTTTTAGCCGCTGCAACGGCCGCGGCATTCTTGGCCGGTACCGTCCAAGCTGCCGATCTTCAAATCTATGGTACCGTGGATACAGGTTTAACCTATGTTCATGAATCGTCAGAAATTAAGCAAGGTGGTGTAAAAACCTATGACGAGAGCGACAACCGCTGGGGTCTTGAATCCGGTTTGAATACCTCGAGCGTTTTCGGCATTGTCGGTAGCGAACAAATCACGGAAACGTTGACCGTGGGTTTCCAACTCGAAAACAGCTTTGCTTCTGATTCGGGTGCTTTTGACGATCCGGACCGTCTTTTTGATAAAGAGTCTCGTTTATATGTGACGGGTACGCTCGGTACGTTGTCGTTCGGCCGTATGGGTGCTTTGAACGCCGGTGAAGGTACGTATGACCTTTTTATGGCCACTGGTGACGCTATGGACGGCGGTTACTCTGACTATATCGGCGCAGGCTACTGGCTTGATCGCGGCATCTATGACAACACGATCACGTATCAATCGCCGGAATTTGCGGGTTTGACGCTTTATGCTCAATACTCTAACGGCTTGGACGGCAATGATTCAGTCTCTTCTCGCGACAAGGATCGTTACGCTGCCGTTGGTTTGGGTTATACCGCCGGTAACCTCTCGATGGCTTTGGTGGTCGACACTGTCATGAAGAACCGCTCTTTTGACACTGTCTACGTCAAGGACGTCGATGATGCCACGAGTGTGAGCTTCGGTATTAACTATGACTTCGGTTTTATGAAGCCCTTCTTCGGTATCCAATACGGTCAACATGAAGACACCTTTGCCGGTGCAGATTTTAGTGACTATGCAGTTGACTTCGGTGACTTCGATGGTTACAGCGTAGCTGTGGGTTCTGCCTTCCCGATTTGGGGTGGCGAATTGCAAGTGAGCGCCTACTATTCTAATGGCGATGGTGATGTTTATGATGCTAAAATGCCTGAAAACAATGTTGGCATTGGTGTCGATTTAAAGCGCTACGGCGTTGGCGTGTTGCACAGCTATGAATTAAGTAAGCGCACGAGCCTTTATGCTGGGGCTGGCTACAGTCACCAAGAAGCTGACGTGAAATCTGTGCAATATGAAGAAGAGCTCGATGCTTTCCAAGTGATCGCCGGTCTTGTTCATAACTTCTAATAAGTCTTTTTTTATTGCAGTACCTGGGGGCGGGGTTGGACAACCAACCTCGGCCCTTTTTAATTTTTGCCCCTATGGTGAAAAACGCCCTAAGTTATGAAGGATGACTTTGGTTTGAGTCATTAATGATAGGTATTAAACGATTTTTACTTAAGTCTGCTATGCAATCAAGCATCTATTACTGATCGTTGATTACGCGGCAGGATGTGGTTTTATCGTTCAGAGTCATGAAGTGTTTAATATTTTTGATTTTTCTGAGTGCATGTTTGTTATGTTTGAATTTGTTGATTGGAATTTCTGGCTTCCTTGCGGTTAACCCCAATAACGTTGAAAGCGTAGGCAATCTCGCTTACAATGGCGACAATTTTTCTGTTAAGCCATTTTAAATTCACGGTTTTTTTCATGGACATTGCAGCTACGCTTGAAGCCTTTATCGATAAGGTAGATCTGCTTTATCTCACCGACGTGATCGGGATTGTTGCGTTTGCGTTTGCCGGTGTTTTGATCGGCATTCGCATGAAGTGTGATCCGGTGGGTATTTTCGTTTTAGCTTTTTCCACCGCATTTGGCGGCGGGATTATGCGTGACTTGTTAATCGACCGTCGTCCGATGTACTGGATTGCCAATCAAGAGCTCGTTTGGCTGGTGCTCTTGATCACGATTTTTACGCCGATGCTCTTTCGCTTTTACAAAAAGCACCTCTCCTATGATGTCTTTGTCTGGTGCGATGCGATCGGGTTGGGCTTTTTCTCCGCAGTAGGGACTAGCCACGGCGTCAATTTAGGTGTGCCCTATCTTCCGGCCGTGCTCTGCGGTGTGGCTACGGGGGTCTTCGGCGGCCTTTGCCGTGACGCGTTCTTAAATATTAAACCGTCGCTCATTTATGACCATCAGCCCTATGGATCGGTCGCTTTTGCCGGTTGCTGGCTTTTTATTGCTATGATTGCCCTGGGCATTGATAATACTTTAAGTATTTGGGTGGCCTCGCTTTTTATTACCTTTTTCCGCATGTGGTGCTATTACCGCTCTTGGCGCATTGCGTATCACGATAACTTTATTCATGAAGATCCGTCACCGGAGACCGATCGCGATCGCCGTCAAAGCGCGGGCAGTTAGTCTCTTTGTTGACATAACAATTCGCTACAGGTGCCTTGGTCTTGCCAAGGCATTTTTTTTTCTATTTCCGCTAAGATAGGACCCTAGCGGGCAACCACCCCTTAGAACAATCATTAAAAAATCTCTATAGAAGGAATTCGTGTGCGTTTACGCCAAATTCGCATCAGCGGTTTTAAATCTTTTGCCGATCTCACTACGATTGAAATCCCGTCTTCGATCGTCGGTATCGTAGGCCCTAACGGTTGTGGCAAATCCAACGTGATTGAAGCCGTGCGCTGGGCATTGGGTGAAGGCAAAGCTAGTGATCTGCGCTGCAAGAGCATGAGTGAGCTCATTTTTGCGGGGGCCGATAACCGAAAACCTGCCGGTCGTGCCATGGTGGAGTTAGTGTTTGACAATAGCGACAAAACGCTTCAGGGTCCTTGGGGGGCGTACACTGACATCTCCGTTAAACGTATCTTGACGCGAGACAATACGAGTTCTTACCTTATTAATAATCAGCAAGTGCGTGCTACCGACGTACGGGAGCTCTTTATGGGTACGGGCTTGGGGGCGAATTCTTATGCCATCATTAGTCAAGGGATGGTGACCGAATTTGCCAAGGATTCGCCTGAAAAGCGTCGTGAGTATTTAGAAGAAGCAGCAGGGGTGTCCAAGTACAAAAAACGTCGCAAAGAGGCCGAGAATCGTTTGGCGAGCACGCGAGCCAATCTTGAACGCGTTACCGACTTACAAATCACCCGCAAAGAAGCCGTTAAACGTTTGCAACAAGAGGCACAAGTGGCGCTTCATTATCGAGAACTCGAAGAGCGTCGCACTGAGCGCGAGTCGCTTTGGTGGTTTACGCAAATGGTTGAATCGAAAAACTCCATCGACAAAATCAATTTGCAGATTAGCCAAGCGCAAGCAGAGATTTCCAAAAACGATGAAGACGGTCGACTAAAGCGCGATCAATTGGCCGCGCTTCGCAATCGGCACAATGCGGCTAACATCGAAGTGTTGGGTAAAACGCAGGCTTTGGGTGAAGTCGAGCGTTCGATATCTGCCGTGGAAGGCTCCATTCGATCCATTATCGAGCGCCGTGCTTTAATGAAAACGCAGCTTGAGAGTTATCGCTCGATGCTTGCGTCGCGCCAAGCTGAGATTGCTAAGCAGACAGAACGCATGAAGGAGCTTGCCGCTCGACGCGAAGAAAAAGAAATTGAAGTTGAAGGCAGCGGCGAGCGTGAGCTCGCGCTCGAAGAAGCTTTGGCGGTTGCCGAAGAAAAGGCCGAAGTGGCCCGTGCGGCATTTGAACAGTTGCAAGAGGCCGCTCGCGGTGTTGAGCACGATGCACGGGCTTTATCGCTTGAAATGGCAAGTTTGTCTAAGTCGCGCGAAGAGGTCTCGATTCGGCTCGAGAAGTTTCGCCGTGAGGCCGCCCAAACCGAAGCGCCTGATGAAGGGCGCTATGAAGCTTTAAAAGAAGAGCTTGAAGTGTTGCGTGAAGAAAGTGAAGCGTTG
Organism: uncultured Sutterella sp.; assembly: GCA_900553105.1. Lineage (GTDB taxonomy): Bacteria > Pseudomonadota > Gammaproteobacteria > Burkholderiales > Burkholderiaceae_F > Aphodousia. The sequence continues at coordinate 3,654 of USCE01000064.1, read as the reverse complement.
GCTGTTGAGCGTGAGGAATCTCAAGCAATACTTGAACAGGCTCGAGAAAAACTGTCGGCAACACAGCAGACGATTCACATTAAAGAGCAACAACAGGCTGCTATCGGTGCGAAATTAGCCACGCTGCATGAGCTTGAAGAAAAATCGCTCGGTGCTGATAAATTAACCGAATGGCTTGAGCGTCAAGGGCTAACGAGCTTAGCGCGCCTTTTTGAAAAAATTCACGTGGAGCCAGCCTGGGCTCGTGCGCTTGAGGCGGTACTTAGAGAGCGTGTCAATGCGCTGGGGGTCTCACGCTTGACTATGGCTGCCGGCTTTGCACTCGTGCCGCCGCCCGCCAAGCTGACTTTTTACCTTACTCAGGGAGCACAATCAGCCACCGATTTGTCCTTGCCTGACGGGTTAACTTGCCTGATTGAAAAGCTCTCCTTTGATCACCGAAACGAAGACACGAAATCGGTGCTCACGACGTGGTTGTCGCGCTATGCGGTGACCGAAAGCATCCAAGAGGCTGTTGCTCGGCTCGCAGAGCTACCCGAGGGTTGCCATTTTGTGACCCCTGAAGGTCATGTGATTGACGCCATAAGCGTTAATTATTGGGCCGATGATGCCACGGGCCTTTTATCGCGTCGGGCTGAAATTGCCACGCTTGAAGACGAGCAGACAACGCTTCGAGAGGCTCTTGAAGAACTGCATCGCGAGTTGGGCTGCGCGCATATGACGGTTTCGGACGCAACCTCACGTTTACAAAGCGTTAACACTCGCTTTGAGATCGTGCGAAAAAAAGAAAGCGACACGGCCTTGGAAGTGACCAGATTGGCTGCTGCTATTTCAGCTTATCAAAATCGAAGCCGAGAGTTAGGGCAGTGGATTGAAGAAGCTCAAGCACAACTTGAAGAAATTACAGCACGGCTTGCGCAAGCCGAAGAAGATTTTGCCGACATTGATGAGCGAGTGGCTGCCGCACAACAAAAGTCCGAAGACGCTCGCATGGTGCACGAACGTGCGCAGCAGACTGCCAAAATGGCCTTACAAGAGAGAAACGTCTTTGAGTACACCAAGCGTGAGTTGGCCTTAAGTCTTCAGACGATTGCCCAACAAATTACCGATGCTGGTCGCGCGCAGCAGTTGGCTCAAAATGAAAAAGATGACTTGACACAAAAAATTGAAGAAGTGTCAGCCTCGTTGGAAGAGTTGGACGAAGACAGTGCACGAGCCGGTTTGACGCAATTAACGCAGACGCGCGAGGAGGCTTTGTTGGCGCTCGAAAAAGCCAAGGCCGTGCTTGAAGATATTGCTCAACAAGTGGCAACGCTGGAAGCCGGGTTAGGCGAATTTGAAGACAAAAAGCGTGATGCTCAAAATCGAGTCAGTGAGCTTTTCGGTCGTCGTCAGCAGTTTGAAATTGAACACGAAACCGTACGTCGTCGCTTGGAAGAATTGGAGCACGATGAAGAGGCGTTAAGAGTGCGCTACGAAACGGAGCGGCCCAAACTCAATAGTCTTCGCCGCGAGGTCGAAGATATCGCCAAACAAATGGCCGAACTTGGCGCTGTGAACCACGCCGCACTTGAACAACTTAAAGTGCAAACCGAAGAAGTCGAGCGCATTGATCGTGAAGTGGCCGATTTGGAACAAGCCATCGTCACGATTGAAGCGGCTATTAAGAAAATTGACCATGAAACTCGAGCCCTCTTGATGGACACTTTCAATCGGGTCAATGAGGCGTTTAACCAAAAGTTTACGCAACTATTCAAAGGCGGTCATGCGCGGCTGGAAATGACAAGCGATGATGCGCTCGAAGCCGGTCTTGAGATGTATGCCAATCCACCGGGCAAGCACAATCACTCCATCCGACAACTCTCAGGCGGCGAGTTAACACTCACGGCTATTGCTCTGGTATTTGCATTCTTTACGCTTAATCCGGCTCCGTTCTGTCTTTTGGACGAAATCGATGCACCGTTGGACGAAGCCAACCAAGAACGCCTGTCACGTTTAGTCGGGGCGATGAGTGACAACACCCAGTTTATGATGATTACGCACCATCGGGTGACGATGGAGCATACGAATCAGTTGGTTGGCGTGACGATGAAAGAGCCTGGGGTATCGCGTGTGGTGAGCGTTGATATCGCCGAGGCCAGTCAATACGCACAAAAAGCGCCGGCGGCCGCTTAAAAACAAGCGGCGCTGGGCAAGATTTTGTGTGGCAACGCTCTTTTGATACGCTGAATCGTTTAGAATTACACAATGTTGCCGAGCGAAATCACGCTTTGAGCAAGGGGCGTGTGTGCCGATGGATCATCGGCCAAAAAGATTTTAGATTCAAGGGCTTAATATGAACGAAACCGTTCTTTTTCTCATCATCGGTGCGGCTGTTATTCTGGTCGGCCTTTTTTTATGGTCTCGCATGGAAGCAAAAAAAGACGGTGACGGCCGTGTGGAGCTTCTCAATGAATCCAAAAAGATGTACGAGAAGATGGCCGGTATAAAGTCCCCGGTGCATGAAAGAAGTCGTGTTTCGTTAGTGAATATGGCCGGCAACGTTGATGAAAAATCTAATGAGCCCTTTGTTGTTGAAGAGGTAAGCGAGGCGCCTCAAGACGTCAAAGCGCCCGCACAAACCGAAGTTATTGCCGAGCCAGTCCCGCAACCGCAAGCTACTTCTGTACCACCTGCTGCTGCCCCCATAGCACCGGCTGCGCCCGTAGTACCGCCTGCCCCGGCTCAGGCTGTTCCCGAGCCCAAACAAGAACGTCTGGATTTTGTCGGACGAAATGATCCTGAGCCCGAGCCTGTCGCTGAAGTGCAACCTGAACCCATTATTCCCGTCGTGCCCAAGGAAGGCGTGTTGCATTTTCGCTTTGACCCGTTAACCGAAACGGTTGCGACAATTCAAGCTTCGCGCCCCTTTAAGTCCGACCGTTGTCGCGAAATGATTGCGCTATTGAATAAAACGGGTTTAGGACTTCGAATTTATGCCAAGCGCTCTGACAATAAGCGCTGGTATGAGGTGATTGTCGGTGAGCATCAATACACGGAAATTTCTGCTGTGATGCTCTTGGCTAACCGCTCGATGTGCGTCTCTGAAATGGATGCGAGCCGCCTAGCCATGGCCGTGCAACAAGTGGCCATTGCGTTAGAGGCCGATTGCGAAACCGAAGCTGCCCAAGAGATCGTCGCACGCGCTCGTCGCCTTTATGAAGCGATCAGAAGTTTTGATGTGCAGCTGTCCTTCACGTTGGCATCCTCTCAACCGTTAAGCCCCGTGACCGTTGCCGAAGCGGCTCGTTTGGCGGGCTTCACACAACTCAATGCTATGCGCTACTTCTACGGCACCGTCAAACACTTGGGTGATGCAACGCTTTACTTAACGCAAGATGACACCGATCGGCACTACTTGACGTTGTCGCTTGATGCTCCGTTGATGAACCCGGGCAATCGTCCCTTGCATCAACTCTTTTCCGTGGCCAATGATTTAAGTGCTCGTCTTGGGTTGCAACTGCAAGACTCGCGCGGTATGGCCATTAGTACTGAAGCCGTGCAATCGATCAATAAGCAATTGCAAGCTTACTATGATCAAATGAAGCAAGCGAATATTGAGCCGGGTAGCCCCCTGTCTCTTATACACATCTCCGAGCCCACGAGACCGGAGCC
>USCE01000063.1 GCA_900553105.1 uncultured Sutterella sp. | reverse complement strand
GAGATAGGCTCCGGTCTCGTGGGCTCGGAGATGTGTATAAGAGACAGATGAAAGGGGATTGCCATTACCCCATTTGGCCTGAAGTGCTTCACGCTCACAGGCAGGAATAGCAAGCGTGAGATCGTGAACACAGCAATTCAAGTGACCTTCGTAGCGATCAGCATGAATGTGTTGCAAGCGGGTGCTGCCCGAGGAGTTTGCACAAACCACGCGCATGGTTTTACCTGCTGCACCCAATCTATCACCCAAGCTGGGGATGCTGATGACGCCCATTAAAGCACTCTCATGGGCCATGATGGAGTCGACTTTGTTACCTCGGAATACGGCCTGGGACGCTTGCAGACGACGATCAAAATAGGCGTTGGCAATGATGCCGTGTTGAGCGGGTCTGAAACCCGAGAAAATAGTGGGATGGTTGACATAAGTTTCCGTTGGAAAGCTCGCCAGGTATTGGTTCCAGCGATGCGATTGGCTTAAGAACTTGGCTAGCGTCGGCATATCTTTTTCAACGCAATCAGGTCTGAGTCCGTCAAAACCGACGATGACGAAACGGGTTTGTTTTTGCATATTCTTATCTCGCTTGTGGTTCTAATTTTTGTTGAACATAGTCGCCTAAAATCGACATCGATAGCGTCGACATAACAATAACAACACCGGGGATAACGGCAATCCACCAAGCCGTTGTCAGGTAATCACGACCGAAACCCAACATCGTCCCCAAGGAGCTCATCGGCGGTTGAACGCCCACACCTAAAAAGGACAAAGAGGTTTCCAAAAGAATCATGCCCGGGAAGTTTAATGTCATGTTGACAACCAAAGCCGAGGCAATGTTGGGAAGGATATGTTTAATGGCGATGCGCCAGGTGGGAATCCCAAGCCCTTCAAGTGCATTGGCATAGCCTTCGGTATAGGCCGATCGTGCAAGATTTCTTGTCAGGCGTGCATAACGGTCCCATCCGTAGACTGCCATGATCACGATGATGACGGTGACGTTGGTGCCCAAGAAGGCCAAAATCGTCAAAGCCAAAATAATGAAGGGCAGTGAGGCAGTAAAGTCTACGGCAGCATTGAGCACGTCATCGACAAGACCGCCGAAGCGTGCGGCCAAAAAGCCTAATGCCGTTCCGATGACCGCACCCAAAATGGTACCGGCAATAGCCAACAAGAATGACAGACGCAGTGAGTACACTAAACGTGAGAAGACATCGCGTCCCAATTCATCGGTGCCGAAAATATGGGTCAAGCTTGTAAACGGCATCAGCAATCGCGCCCCCAAGTCCATCTGTTCGATGTCATACGGAGCGATCCAGGGGGCTAGCAAACCGCAGAAGAAAAACACGAAGAGGCAGACGGCACTGCAGATCACAAGCAGTTCGGAACTCTTCTTTTTGACATTGGAGTATTGAGCCATTTGAATCTCTCGGGTTAATTGTTGCTTTTTCGCAGACGGGGATTAACAACCAGGGCAAGTAGGTCCATTGTTAAATTCGCAATGATGAGCGAAGCCCCCGTTGCTAAGACGATTAGCTGCACAACGGGAATATCACGGTTGGCGACCGATTGCACGAGAAGCTTGCCAACGCCAGGCCACGAAAAGACGTTTTCGGTAATAACGGCGCCGGCCACGAGCGTGCCTAAGAAAAAGCCCATGATGGTCAGAATCGATAGCATGGCATTGGGTAGGGCGTGCAACCAAATGATGCGGCGTTTGGGAAGACCCCGCATTTGAGCCGCTTTCACACAAGGCATGCGCAAGGCGTCGATCATCGCACTGCGGGCATAGCGGGAAAAGATTGCTGCTTCCGAAGTGGCCATCGTGATGATCGGCATGATGTAGTGCCAAGCAGTCGTGTTGCCGTAAGAGGGCAGCCATCCGAGCCAAATCGAAAAGATCAACAAAAGCAGTACGCCCATGAAGAAATTAGGCACTGCGTATCCGAAGACCGAAATAAACATCATGCCGCGGTCAATCGCCGTGTTGCGATTTAAAGCCGCAATGACGCCAGACGGAATACCGATCAGTAACGTAACAATGGCCGTCGGGATCATTAAATCAAGCGTCGGCCAGAAGGCATTTAGGAAAACGTCTTTGACCGGAAGCCCTGTCAGGTAGCTTCGTCCCATATCCAGCGTGAGAAACTTTTGCAGATAAATGACAAATTGTTCCCACAGCGGTTTGTCTAACCCCCATTGGGCTCGGAATGCCGCCAAAGCGGAGGCATCGGCCCCGTCACCCAACATAATGCGCGCCGGGTCCCCTGTGAGGTGTAGAGCAAAAAAGACAACGGCCGTGAGCAAAAACAGCGTCACGAGCGAGCGTAAAACGATACGTAAAACCAACGCAATCATGACAAGTCTCCTTGGCGGGCCGAGAGTTTTTCAAAGGCCTCTTTCTCAAAACAAGCGCAGGCATGACCCTTGTCATCCTTGATGAGTTCAGGCACTTCGAGCTTGCAGCGCGAGGTAGCTACCGGACAACGATTGGCAAAGACGCATCCTTTAGGGCGATCGATAGGACTGGGCATGCTGCCTTTGGGGTAAAACTTTACGATTGAAGCATCCGCGCCCGGCGTACTGGCCATTAAGAGCTTCGTGTAGGGGTGTTTGGGAGATTTGAAGATATCGTCAACATTGCCCATTTCCACCATGCGGCCCAAGTACATGACAACGACACGATCGCAGATGTAACGCACGACGTTTAAGTTATGCGAGACAAAAAGCATGGACATGCGACTGGCGTTTCTGAGGTTGTAGAGCAGTTCAAGCACTTGAGCTTGAATGGAAACGTCAAGACTGGCTACCGGTTCGTCACAAACGAGTAACGCCGGGTTTAACGCCACGGCTCGCGCAATGGCAGCACGTTGAAGTTGGCCGCCTGACATGACAACAGGCAACTTATTCATGTGATGCTCGGGCATGCCGACGGCTTTTAAAACATTTTTAGCTGTTTCAATGGCATTTGCATGGCTTAAGTGGCGATGTACCATCAGCGGTTCTGCCACTTGTTCAATTACGGGTATACGTGTATCAAAGCATCCGTACGGATCTTGATAGATCATTTGCATGGAGGCACGCTGTGTGCGCCAAGCCTCAGTGCGTGGCTCCGGAATTTCCCGGTCTTTAAAGCGAACAAGACCTTCGGTGGGTTTTTGATGGCCGAGCAGCAGTTTGGCTAGTGTAGATTTGCCGCAACCAGATTCTCCGACTAATCCCAAGATTTCACCGGCATCGATCTGTACTTCAATATCCTGAAGCACGTCCCAAGGCTTTTTGCGACCAAGTAGCCCAGAGCGCGTGTAATAGCAATGACGTTTGATGTGAGCATCAACTAACGTGGGGAAGTCCGTTTGGGCTTTTTCGACTACTGTATCAAAGGCAGTGGACTGATCCGATTGTGTCGTTTTTTCTTCAGTAGCGATCTCGTGGGCCAAACGACAACGAGCGAACCATCCGAAATTGGAATCAACGGGGTTTAACGGATCTAAAGTCGAACGGCAACGTTCGCTGGCTCGGTGACAGCGGCTCGCAAAAGGACACCCCGAACCTAATTTGTCCGGTGGAGGAATTTCTCCCGGGATGGGTTTCAGAGTGCCTTTGACACTGCTCATGTCGGGCATGGCCTCTAAAAGCCCTTCCGTGTAGGGGTGAGCGGGGTTGGGTAAGACTTTATCGACCGGTCCTTCTTCGAGCAAGTAGCCGGCATACATGACCGAGACTTTGTCGGCGATGTCGTGCGCTAAGTGCAAATCATGGGTGACGAGCAGCATTGACATGCCGAGGTCTTTGATCGTTTGGCGCAATTCTTGTAACAGTTCTCGTTGGACAACAACGTCCAAAGCGGTGGTCGGTTCGTCGGCAAGCAGTAATTTGGGAGCACCGACAAGTGCCAATGCTATCATGATGCGTTGACGCATACCGCCGGAGAGTTGGTGTGCGTAGGCGTCCATGCGTTTTTCAGGTGCTGTGATACCGACGGTTTTTAATAAATCGAGAGCAATATCGTGCAGGTCATGTTTTTTTGATGAAAACACTGCTGCCGGGGATTGATTGCGATAAAGCGGATGGCGGCAAGCGATAGTTTCCATTAACTGATAGCCAATCGTGCGCATGGGATTTAATGCGCTCATGGCATCTTGTACAACCATGGCAATCTCGGCGCCGCGCAAGCGACGATATTCAGCAGGAGACAGTGTTAAAAGTTCACGATCACCTAGCCGTATTGAGCCGCTAATGCGACAGTTGTGACCGGCCAACCCCAGAATTGAGCGAGCCAGAACGCTTTTGCCGGAACCAGATTCACCAATTAATGCATGAATGACGCCGCTACAGATATCCAGGTCGATGCCGTGGAGAACTTCAACGGAGCCGAAACTGACGTGCAAGTCTCGGATGCTGATAAGGGGTTCTTTTTGCATGAGAGTCGTCAATTGTAAAAAAGCTCCCGCTTTAGTCGGGTTCGCAACTAGAACCTTATGAGCGGGAGCGATATGAGTGATTATTTAAAGGATAGGGTTTCTGCCGTGAAGTACAGACGACCTTCCGTACCCGGGTTCCATTGCAAGGACTTTTGTTTACCGTAAATCATCGGCAGGGCGTAAAGCGGGCAAGCTTGGGGATCTTCGGCAAAGGCCGTGAGCATCTTCATCCAAGCGGCTTTACGTTCGGCTGCATCAACCGAGGTTTCAAGAATCTTGCCTTGTTCGGCAAAGGTCTTGTACTCGGCGCTCGTTGTGGCAATATAGCCCATCGAGTCCCAAGAGGTACCCGGCTTCATGCGGCGCCAGAGTTGGCTGGCAGGATCAGGGAAGTAGGCCGAGAACGAGGCATTATTGATCATGCGGTCGGCACCGGCGGCTTCCACTTGTGTCCAGTTTTCTTTCACCTGCAATTCAACGTTAAGACCGACAGCTTTAAGCATGGAGGCCACGGCTTGAGAGACCGTCATTTCCAAAGTGTAGTAACCGGCTTGGATGCGCCAAACGATGGGTTCACCCTTGTAACCCGAAGCCTTGATCAATTCGCGAGCTTTTTCGGGGTTGTAGAGTTTCTGATTGAGTTCAGGCACATAAAGATCGCCGAAGGTTTTCAATTGGAAGCTGTCAGCGGTTGTCGTCTTGCCAGCAAAGAGGGCATTGACTAACAATTCGCGGTCAATGGCGTGAAGGATAGCCTTACGAATGTTTTTATTTTGCATCACTTGGGAAGAGACGCTGTCGAAGACCAAACCGTAAATATTGTCAATCGGACCGCCTACGACATCGACCTTGCCGTCAGAGGACAGGGGCTTGATTTGATCGGGAGGAACTTCTGTGATGAGGTCAAATTCGCCTGAGCGAAGACCTGCCACACGGGCGGATAATTCCGGGACTTCCACAAAGCTTAACTTCGCAGCGGGAGCCTCGCCTTTCCAGTAATCGTCAAAGCGGGAGAGTTCCAAACGGTTTCCGGTTTTAAAGGCGTCAATCTTATAAGGACCGGTACCGATCGGTTGCTTCACCCAGTTTTCCCAACTACCAGCTTTCTTAAATCCATCTTCGGAGATGATTTCGGACATACGGGCAGAGAATCGACGTTCGATTAGCGGATCGGCGTTTTTCATCGTCACGCGCACCGTATAGTCGTCGATCTTTTTCACTTCCTTTAAACCACCCAAGAATTCCCAAGCAGCGGGGCGACCCGGAGCCTTTTCACCGGAAAAGCGTACAGGACCAAAAGAAAAGACAACGTCATCGGCTGTAAAGGCTGTGCCGTCATGGAATTTGACGCCTTGGCGAAGTTTGAATTCAACCGTTTCAGGAGAGATGCGCTTCCAAGATTCGGCTAATCCGGGTTTTAATTCACCCGTGTGCGTATCGGCATAAATCAATGTTTCGTAAATAGAGGCTACTACACGGTCGATGGCGTTATTGTTGACGCCTTGTGGCTCAACAGTCGGAGGCAATTGTTGAACGGCTACCACCATATGATCGGCGCCGGCCCAGGCGCTTTGAGCCATCAAGCCACAAGAGGCCAATAAGGAAGCCGCAAGAGTTTTACGAAAAGCAGTCATGAAATTACTCCACTTAGATAAGCTGATCCGATGACAAAGGACAATCGGATAATTTAGGTGTATGAGAACTTGCGCAGTATTTTGAGTGAGTAATGTGTCAGCTCTGCAATGAAGTCGTGACAGTTTCGTGAAGTCAAAAGACGAATTATTGAGATCAAACGTCTGAGTGAAATTACCGAATTGGATCTTGTAACGTACTGATTAAAAAGAAAATTGGAAAAGTTGCTAGTGAAAGGGCTTTATGACTGGAAAATGACAAAGTCATGTCGTTAACATAATTGGGCCAAGGTAACGCGGTCTCGGCCGGCGAGATCCTTCACTGTACGGATATTCGTCCATAACCCCAGTTTGGCAAAAAAAGCGCGAATAGCACTGCCCTGGTCCCAACCGTGCTCGAATACTAAGTGGCCTTTGCTTTTAAGGTAAGCGGGGGCGTTGGCAATAATGCATTTGTAGTGACTTAATCCGTCAATATGGTCGGTTAAAGCATCAATGGGTTCAAAAGTCAGGGCCGTCATGTGCTCGTCATCGGGGTGAATATAGGGTGGGTTGCTGACGATGAGGTCAAAGCATTCATTGGCGTTGACTGCATCAAACCAGGCGCCGTGTGAAAAGATGACATGTGCTTGAAGTAAACGTGCGTTGTCTTGAGCGATGTTGAGTGCATCCTGACTGATATCGGTTGCGCGAACACAAACTTCAGGAAAATCCAGCGCAAGCGTACAAGCAATGCAGCCCGAACCGGTGCCTAAATCGAGAATTGAACGGCATTCCTGGGTTTTGATGATATCTTCGGCAATTTCAATTAAGGTTTCTGTGTCATAGCGTGGGATAAGTACGTCAGGACTGACGCGGTAAGCTCGATCCATGAAGTACTGCACGCCTGTGATGTAGGGGACGGGTTCGCCCGAGCGACAACGATTGACATAGTCACGAAAGCGTTCGAGCTCTGCTTCTTGAAGCGAATCGGTGTCGTGTGTATATAGATAGGTGCGGTTTTTGCCGAGCACGAAAGCCAGCAAGGTTTGGGCGTCAAACGTTTCAATGACGCTCCGAGCTTCTCGCAAAGCCGCACCGATCGTTGTCACAGCTTTATTCTCCGAGGTTAGCCAATTGCTCGATTTGGTGCTCGGTGGTGAGCGCCGTAATGATCTCTTCCAGATCACCGTCCATGATGAAATCGAGCTTATAAAGAGTCAGATTAATGCGGTGGTCTGTTACGCGTCCTTGGGGGTAGTTATAGGTTCGGATACGTTCACTGCGATCGCCTGAACCCACCAAGCTCTTACGAGTGCTCGCCTCTTGCGCTTGTTGTTTGGCAATCTCATTGGCGGTAATGCGGGAGATTAACACGCTCATGGCACTGTCTCTTATACACATCTCCGAGCCCACGAGACCGGAGCCTATCTCGT